>JAWXCH010000317.1:0-8633 GCA_034440595.1 Planctomycetota bacterium
GCATCTGGCCATGTTGCGTTTGCAGCCGCTGATATCGATCAATTGAGACCAGCAAACATGCAATCTGACCTTTGGCGTTTTGCAAAGAATGCGGAGAGTTTAGCTGCGTTTCCAGCAGTTGGATGAAGCCCTCGCGATTCAACAGTCGAACCGCGCCACCACTCAGCCGTTGTCGTTCCAATCGTCGTTCGTATTCCAACACCCTGGCGGCCGTACGTAAGCGCGACAATAGCTCACCATGCTCAATCGGCTGCATTAGAAAATCGTCCACGCCCAGTTCAATCGCGCGAATCAACTCGGCCGATTTCGGCTCGTGTACCAACAGGAACTTGTAGATGAAGTCTGCCTGCCGGTCTGATTCAATGGCCCGCACCAGATCGAGTCCGGTCGCGGTGTTCGCACTGGTTCCATCGAGAATCACAATGTCCGGCCGCGCGGTAGTTATCTCCAACATCGCCTGGTCAAACGTCACCGCCTGATTTACGTCGAATCCAAACACCTGCAACAAACGCGTGCAGTGCCGCAGTGTGGAGGAATCTTCCAAGACCAGAAGCACACGAAGCCGTCGCATGGATGAGGCATCCTTTGAAAAGACGGCGGTCGCGCCAATGTCCCCCCGGGCACTGGGCGCGAGCCGCCGCGGTACGTTAAGCAAATCTAGGCCATAAACGGCCTCACGTAAGTGAATTGGCCGGGAAAAATGCTAGTGGCGTGGCGTTTTTGCAACACGAGCAGAAATTGCCACACGGTAACGGATGCGCCGAGAAGTACCCACGAATAGGACTATTTGGGCCGCAACAATCACGCCATTCTGGAGTTTTGTACTCAGAACCAATGCTATAGTTCCAAAAGGACGCCTTGCGAGTGCGCGATCGCGCGAGTCTGACCGCTTTGCGCCTTACCGCAAAATGAAGTTGCGTTTGAAAGCAATCAATGAAGGGGCGCTAGCGAGCATGGTTGCCGCCGGATGGAATATTTGTCGAACAACAGTAACTTGCCTGACTTGTACAACCTGAGTCATCCACCGATCGAATCAAGAGTTTGGTAGCGTCTGTCTCATGAAGAATGATTTCAACTCACCGGCTGCCGCTGGAGTCCCCTGGCTGGAATTCTTTCCACAGCAAGGGGGGCCAGTCCAAAAGACGTTAGTCGCCACGTTCCCGTTCTCCATTGGACGAAACGATACGACCGACTTGCCGATCAATTCGACGCGCGTCTCGCGCGAGCACGCTGCGATCGTGAAGGCCGGTAACACCTACCGTGTTCGCGATCTGGACAGCACCAACGGCACCTTTGTCAACGGCCAGCGCATCGAAGAGGCAACCTTGTCCGATGGCGATATCCTGATGATCGCCGATGTCGAGTTCACGTTTTTCTCGGGCAACACTCAGGCCGCTCGCAAAACGGTGACCCAGGTCATCGGGTTTCGCGAGTCTGACTCCAGTAGCCTGAAAGGTGTTGATCTGATTCGCTGCGTCCGTCGCTTGCAAGAAACCATCTTACAGGGGAGTAGCCGGTTGGAATATCAACCGGTTGTGGATCTGCTCTCTGACACACCGATTGGGTACGAGGCCATCCAGCGTCTATCGCACGGAGGTCCATACCAATTGGAAGCCGATCGTTTGGTGCTGGCCACAAATAGCCGGTTGGCTGTTCGGATTCGCGAATGCTTTTTCTTGCTGGCTGCCGAAAAACTAACGGCCAGCGACAAACAGGCAAAGCTGTTCCTTCACCTGGAATCGAGCGAAATCGATCACGAGTTTGTGAGAAACTTACTCGGCATTGCCGAACGGCTGTTTCCGCGACCTGATCGACTGGTGCTGGATCTGCCAGATAGCGTAGTCAACGACATTCCGTACTTTCATGAGATCCATGCCTGGATCACTGATTTTGGTGCCGAGCTGTGCTACAGCGAATTTGCCGCTGGCAAAGCGCAGGTCGAGGTGCATCGCAAGGTTCCGCCGAACTACTTACGGCTGGCTCGCGCCATGGTGCGCGGCATCGCACAAGACGACGATCGCCAGGCATTGATTAAGTCCACGATTCGCACCTGCCGCGACAGTGGCTGTGAAGTCATCGCCACCAATTTAGACCAGAAGTCCGACGTACAACTTTTTCAGCAGTTAGGTTGCCGCTTTGGCATGGGCAAGCACTTTGCCACTACGTCTGAAGCGGAGCCTGCCAACTGCCCGCCGACAGTTATCGCGCCCTTGCAGGGTGGGTTTGTCGGCTGCGGAATGGCTGTTTCCGAAGTCCATTAAATCATTGATCATAATTCCGGCGGGAGTGTAACGGTGACCCCTACCACCTTGCGTACAACCGAGCCGATCGCCGGCTACCTCGTCACCGAGCGCCTTGGTGCAGGCGGGTATGGCGAAGTCTGGAAGGCCGAAGCCCCAGGCGGTCTGACCAAGGCAATCAAATTCATCTACGGTTACCTGAGTGACGAAAAAGCAGCCCGTGAACTGAAAGCGCTCAACCGTATCAAGCAAATCCGCCACCCGTTCCTATTGTCGCTGGAACGGATCGAGGTGATCGATGGTCAACTGCTGATCGTCACCGAACTGGCCGACATGAGTCTGAAAGATCGCTTTCAGACCTGCAAAGACGCCGGCCTGACTTCGATTCCGCGCGAGGAACTCATCGGCTACATGCGCGACGCGGCCGATGGGCTGGACTTCTTGACAGAGAACGCGCTGCAACATTTGGATGTGAAGCCAGAGAATCTGCTGCTCATGGGCGGTCGAGTCAAAGTTGCCGACTTTGGGCTGGTAAAGGATATTCTGGATCGCACCTGCTCGATCATGGGTGGCATGACTCCAGTCTATGCTCCACCCGAGGCGTTTGACGGTCGGCCCAGTTCGCACAGCGATCAATATAGTCTGGCGATTGTTTATCAGGAAATGCTGACCGCCACGTTGCCATTTCCGGGCACAACCGCCGCACAATTGGCGACGCAACATTTGAACAGCCGCCCGCGGCTGGACTCGTTGCCGGTCCACGATCGTGCAGTCATTGCCAAGGCGCTCTCCAAAAATCCCAAAGATCGCTTTGCCAGTGCGCGTGCAATGGTCGATGCCCTGGTTGTTGCTGGAACCGAAGTGCCGGCTCGCGACCAGTGGCGTGCTCCTTCGCAATCGTCTGCAGCCGACCGCGACACCACCTCGGTTGGAGGGCAAGACACGGGCACAGTTGGGCCGACCGGTCGCAGCGGCAGCTCGCGGCCAAGCTTCGAGCGGCGTACCCCGTTGAGAAACGAGTCATTTTCTGACGGTCGTGCCGGTCTGGCGCGGCTTTCGGAAAGTCGCACCAAGACCGCGCCTCCCCCAACGGGGGCACCGGCGATTCGCGATCTGGAACCGTGGGATGTTCCCACCGAGGAGCAGGGGCTGCGACCGACATTGTTCATTGGAATCGGCGGAACTGCATCCTACATTCTGCGACGACTGCGGCGGCGGTTAAATGACCGCTTTGGCCAGCTCTCGCAGATCCCGATTATGCAGATGCTGCTGATCGATACCGATACTAAATCACTCTCTCAGGCGACGCGCGCCGACGATCGCGCCGGTTTACACGCCGAGGAAACGCTGGCGATGCCTTTGCGTCCGCCGCAAGATTATCGAGCCGAGTCGCCCGAGATATTGCAATGGCTCAGCCGCCGCTGGTTGTACAACATCCCGCGATCGTTGCAGACCGAAGGGCTACGCCCGCTGGGACGGCTGGCAATGATCGACCACGCCAGCACACTGTTTGAGCGAATTTCCGCGGGCCTCACTTCTATCATGTCGAGCGAAGCGATTGATGCCAGCGAAAAACTGACCGGCAAGCCGCTCCGCGATCGCAGCCCGCGTGTGTTTGTGGTTTCGTCATTGTCTGGCGGAACCGGGAGTGGGATGGTTTTGGATGTGGGCTATGCAGTTCGCATGCTGCTAGCCGAACTGGGCGCTTCAGAAGATGGCCTTTGCGGGCTATTGACCCATTCCACCAATCGCAAGGCCAGCGGCAAGGACCTGGCCATTGCCAACACGTATGCCTGCCTGAGCGAGCTGTACCATTACAGCCGGAATTCGTATCCTGGCGAACCGGCTTGCGGGCTGCCGGCCTTTGAAGCCGAGCAAGCGACGTTCCCTAGTGCGTACTTTGTACATCTGGGAGACTACCTCAATGAAGGTGACTTTCATCAGGCAACGGATGCACTGGCCGAGTATTTGTACTTGGATGCCGCCACTGCCGGTGGAAGGTACTTTGACCTGTGTCGCGCAGGGCAGGGGGAAGGTGTCAACAACGAAGGTGAAGTCCTGCTGCGCAGCTTTGGAATCTGCCAGCTCGGTTGCTCGCAAAGTAAGCTGCCCGCTACTGTTGCGGATCTACTTTGCAAGCGATTATTGCAACGCTGGATCGGGGAGAAAAACCCGAGCAATCGAACGGAATCGAACGGTGCCGCAGAAGCAGTTGACATTCAGCAGGTAATGGCACCGCTGGCACCGAGTGCAGAGAATCTCATCGATCGATTTCAATCCGAACTGTTCAAAACGTTGCCGGTGAGTATTGATGATTTTATCACCACGGCACTAGTCGAGGCACAGCAGCGCGGGGCAGAGGCAGCAAAAGTAGCCGCGGGTACTGCACAGAAAGCACAGATTCAGTCGCTCCGTCAGCTTGTTGGCCTGGATGAATCGGCCGCCAGCAACGGAGATCGCTCGCAAGTGAGGCTGGCAAATGTGATCCAGGATATTTGCACCGCGCAGTCCAACCTCTGGCAGGAAGAATTGAATCAGACACTACGCAAACTAGCCGATACGGATTCTGTCCGGCTGGCGGGTACACAAAACGCCTGCGAACAGTGCCTGGCTCATTTTCGTGGACTGGAAGAATCACTGAACGGTGAGCTGCAACATATCCAGTCCGCGGCAGGACGAACATTGACCGATAATGGTGAAGTCCCTGCTACCTCGCGCTGGCTCGGTCGCGCTAGCAAGCCTGATGCAATCGCTATTGCACGCTCCGAAGAGCGACTTGCCGAATACCTGCGGCTATTGCTGGATCAGATTGTGATCGAAAATGTTGGCCGCTTTGTTCGCCGCGCCGTCCATCAACTGACCACCTGGTCCGAACAACTGGTCTCTGCTCGACGAGAGATCAACCGCCTGCTTGGGGAGTTTCCTGCTGACGACAGTCATCCCCTGACCGAATTGGAAACCAGCAGCAACGGCGACGTTCAAAGCACGCGGCAGGCTATTGCCAGGCAACTGGAACTGCGGATGCCATCACTCGTTGCTGAGTTTGACTTGCATGTACAGCAGGAGTTCTTGAGTTCCGCCGGAGGACTGATTTCGCTCCTGGTCGAGCGGACAGAAGAATTGCAGCGCTTCCCGACACAGTTACGAGGTGAGGCGCGGCAGACGACGTTGCGGACAATCCAAGGGATCGACATTGCCAATATCGTCGTGACGCTGTCCGCCACGCAGCCGACCTCCGCGGATCTGCTGGATCGTGCCGTCCAGACCGCCTGGCCCAACATGCTGAAGTGTGGAGGGGCAAAACGCCTGCTGCTGGTAATGCCGGAAAGTCCAGCCGCCGCGAAAATTTCCGAGGCTTTGGAGCAGAATCGCCAAGAGCGATCCACGGTCCTATTTGACACCGACTGCGATATTATTGCCTGCTACGAGGCGGAGCAATTGCCACTGAGCGGTATCGCCGAGGCGTTGACCTACGACAGCCTGCAGTACGCCAACGTGGCCCAGCGTCTGCATACCCGAATCGATGTCAATTGGTCGATTCTGTAGCGGTTTGGACACAGTCCGCTCTAACTTGGCCAAAAGCGGCCCGGCAAACTGCGGTCTCCGGACTTCCCGCGCGACGTTGACGCTTGCTATCAAACGTGTTACGATCTGATTCACATGTCCGCAGTCATAACGAGCCAGTTTTTCTTGAGGAGTATTTAAACGTGGGTGGAATCAGCGACCGTAAGCAAGAAATCAAGCGCCGCCGCCATCGCCGCAAAAAGCTGGTGCTTTTCAAAACCAAGTTGAAGAAGGCTAGCGCCTCAGACAAGCTGGTCATCGCCGAGAAATTGCGCAAGATGACCGCCGGGTGCGAAGTAATCATCGAGAACTGGGCTCTCGAAGCACATAAGTAGGCGGACTCCGCGAATCGAAAACATAAAAAGGCGCGTCGCATAAAATCATTTTGCGACGCGCCTAGTTCGTTGTATGCCGGCTCTCGGTTTGCGAACGAAGTGTTCCACTGGCTTAATCGAGCCGGTGTGTGCCACTGGCTCTGCCAGTGCTTAATCCAGTGGAGGTGTGCAATCCGCCTAATGTATTCACCTCTCCCGCTCGCGGGAGAGGTCGTCGCCCCAGCGACGGGTGAGGGAAAACGTCATTCAATACTGCACTGCTCACTCGTGCAGAAGTCGCTATTTCGTCGCGGTCTTTTCTTCGCTCTCAATCGCGAAAGTAAATTCACCATCGCGATAATCGACTTCCACCGTACTACCCGCTGGGAATTCTCCCCGTAGGATCTCTCTGGCCAGTGGGTTCTGTAGCTTCTGCTGTATGACTCGCTTGAGCGGTCGCGCTCCATAAGTTGGGTCATACCCCTCATTACCAATTTCGTTCATCGCAGTTTCAGTGACGTGCAGGTTCAAATTGACCTGCTCGGCCTGCTGACGCAGCCGTTCAATCTGCAGCTCAACGATCCGATGGATCTGCTCGCGCTTGAGTGGCTGGAAAACGATCGTCTCATCGATTCGGTTGAGAAACTCAGGCAGGAACCGGCCTTCCAACGCTTCTTGAACCGCGGTTTTGATCTCCTCGTCGCTACCTCCTTCACGCGTGATCTCTTGAATCATCTGACTGCCAATGTTCGAAGTCATCACGATCAACGTGTTCGTAAAATCGACGGTGTGCCCTTGATTGTCACTCAAGCGCCCATCGTCCAGCACTTGCAGTAGGATATTGAACACATCGCGGTGCGCTTTTTCGATTTCATCGAGCAACACTACGGAGTAGGGTCGGCGGCGCACCGCTTCGGTCAGGCGGCCACCCTCTTCGTACCCCACGTAGCCCGGTGGGGCGCCAATTAGACGGCTCACCGTGTGCCGTTCCATGAATTCGCTCATGTCCAAACGGACCATTGCGTTCTCGTCGTCGAACAGCACCTGTGCCAGTGCCTTGCACAATTCGGTCTTACCTACACCGGTCGGGCCAAGGAACAAGAAAGAACCAATCGGGCGATTCGGATCCTGCAACCCGCTCCGGCTGCGGCGGACGGCGTTCGCCACCGCCTGCACTGCTTCGTCCTGGCCAATGACACGTTGATGCAGGCGTTCTTCCAGAACCAGCAGCTTGGCTCGTTCGGCTTCCAGCATCCGCGTGACCGGAATACCGGTCCAGGCACTCACTACTTCGGCGATTTCGTCCGGGCCGACTTCGCGACGCAGCAAGCGGCGCGACTTGTCCGGTGCCTCGGATCCAGCGGTCTTTTCAGCCTGATCCAGTTGATCGCGAATTGTCTTAAGCTCCTTTTCTAACTCGAATTTTCGCTGATACAGTGGTTCCACCGATTGCCCGGTCAGGTAGGCATCGCGAATCCGCGAGTCGAGTTGCTGATATTCCAGATCGACCCCATCCAGCCGTTTGCGAATTTCGTCGACACCACCCAGCCCGAGCTTTTCGCTCTCCCACTGTTCGCGCAGGCTGGCTAGCTTGTGTCGCAGCGATTGCATCTGTTCCTGAATTTCTTCCCGCCGTTCGACCGCATGTGCCTCGGTCTCTTCGGCCAGTTGCCGGTCGGCCAGTTCCAACTGCGTAATACGCCGCTGGATTTCGTCGATCTCTGTTGGCACACTTTCCAATTCCATCGCTAACCGGCTCATGGCCTCGTCGACTAGGTCAATCGCCTTGTCTGGTAAGAAACGTTCGGTAATATAGCGGCTCGATAGCTGCGCCGCGGCAACGAGAGCCGAATCCTTGATCTTCACCCCCTTGTGGTGCGCTTCGTAACGCGGCTTCAGCCCACGCAGGATAGCGATCGTGTCTTCGACGTTCGGTTCGCCAACATAGATCGGCTGAAAGCGTCGTTCCAGAGCCGCATCCTTTTCGATGTGCTTGCGATACTCGTCGAGTGTTGTTGCGCCCACACAGCGCAATTCGCCACGTGCCAGTGCCGGCTTGAGCAAGTTCGCCGCATCAGCCGCGCCTTCGGCCGCCCCTGCGCCGATAACAGTATGCAGCTCATCGATAAAGAGAATCACATTACCGGCGGCCGATTCGACCTCTTTCAGCACTGCCTTCAATCGCTCTTCAAACTCTCCGCGAAATTTGGCTCCCGCAATCAGCGCACCCAGGTCCAGCGCAATGACACGCTTATTCTTCAAGCTCTGCGGCACATCTCCATGCACAATGCGCAGCGCCAGCCCTTCGGCAATGGCGGTCTTACCCACACCCGGTTCACCAATCAATACTGGGTTATTCTTGGTTCGGCGCGAAAGTACTTGAATCACGCGACGAATTTCCTGATCGCGGCCAATGACAGGGTCGAGCTTCCCCTGCTGCGCACGTGCTACCAGATCGATACCGTACTTCTCCAATGCTTGAAACTTGACCTCGGGATTTTGATCGGTGACACGC
>JAWXCH010000318.1:0-3364 GCA_034440595.1 Planctomycetota bacterium
CTCTTTTATCATTCGGTCTCACGAACGGCCACCAAAAACCCGCTGGACGGAGCAACGTTTTCTGCTGCGGCGGATGCGATTTCCCAGGAAGGCCAGCCATCCGAAACGGATTGGCCTTATAGTCAATTTGATGTGTCACCTTGGTATCCGCCGCTCACAACTGCGGCGCCGCTTAAAGCAGTTATGGGCCTCGGGAAGCTAAGTTACGCCAACATAGTGAAATGCATAGACGCCAACAAACCGGTCGTACTCGGAATGGTGATCACCGACGCGTTCTACAAACCCGATGCAATGGGATTGGTCGCCGACGTCGTAACTGACATTGAGCGAGTCGGGCACGCAATACTTGGCGTCGGCCACGGCGTGGCCCTGAATGGCTCCAGCCTTCTCCTTATTCGGAATAGCTGGGGAGCCACTTGGGGTCTTAGTGGACATGCTTGGCTTACGCAAGCCTACGTTGAGCGACAACTTCATGAGAGTGCAGTCTTAAGCTAGGGGAATCGCAATGGAACTAATAAAAGGCCAAACATCGCCGGAAGTATGGCTGGCTGCCGTCGAACATGTGAAATCATGTTCTGACTACGAAGATTTCGACGTATTCCTAAATATTGCCGAACCGACTGTTCTGTCGAGCCAGGATCGAGCCGTATATGAAGCCGTAGATGGGTTTCTAACAACCCACGGGGGATACAGCATCCACACCGTCGCCGAGACAATTTTCCCACTTGACGAATATCTTCGTCATGGGGCGCATGGAGTGTTTTCATTGTTCCCAACAAAGCTGCGCTCAATTCACAAGGCACGAAGAGATGGCCGCTGGGGAAGTTATTCGATGCGCTTTCTCCGTCAAGTCGACTACAAAGGCAATACGTTCAACCCACTTGAAGACACCGTGGAGAAGATAAAGGGATTTGGTCAGTATCGGGCTTCATTTGAGATGGGAGTCGGCCGCCCGTTCGAAGAGGAAATTGCGGTTTACGATGCTGCACAAGATCGAAAACGTCCTTATGGTGGACCATGCCTCAGCCACCTAAGCATTAAGGTTCACGATGGCAAAATCCGAATGAACGCCACATATCGGTCGCACTACTATGTGCAACGTCTGATGGGGAATTTGGTTGGACTCGGGCGACTGCAGTATTTCATTGCGCGGGAAACTGGCCTGCAAGTTGGTGCCCTCACAATCAATTCGACATTTGCGCGGCTCGATACAGGGTCCGACAATGGTGACGGAAGGAACTGGGGGCGACGCGACATTGACTCACTGCTCGCGCAATGTCGCTCAATTTATAGCGCCCAAGGCCAAAAGGCCGCCTAGAGATGGCCACGCAATGAGTACTTGCGAACAACTTCTTTCGCTTCAATGGCGGCAGCTTAGGCATGACGAGACGTATCACAAAGACGTTTTGATCCTGTCGCTCGCTGAACGCATCAAGCATATGGCGCTGCATTATGCGAAATACAGCGCCCGCTTCTTTGAGTTTGCGGAAGTTAACGACAAACCGCGATTCATCTCAACGCTAACCGACGCATTCATCATTTCGTTGGCTAGCGCCAATACACTCAACCAGGATCTAGGGCGCTCAATTGGCGATCGTGCAAAAACAGCTGAATCTCTGCTACTCCTAGGAGCCGAATTAACGAAGGAACTTGGAAGACCAAGATCCGATCCGATTTGGCTCGGACGTACGCTCGTTCAACAAAACGGTCGGCTCGCGAAGTGTTGCGAGTCATGGGACCACCTGGAGAGTGTGTCGTTCCGCGACGTTATGCTGAATTGCAATTTGGAAATTTTCAAGGCTATCTTGGTTGAAGCGCGCGCTCTAGGAGTCGATCTTTCGGAAACCTATGGCACTCGACTCCGTAGCGTCGAAGAAAGATCTATTTTTTACCATCACTATCAGAAGTGCTCTAAAGGAGCAGATTGATGCTTTGGGGTGGCGAACGACTTAAGGCGGAGCTGCGGGACTTAGTCGAGCCCTTCGATCCCGCGCGAGTAGACGGGGCTGCGTATCGACTAAGTATTGGGCCCGAAGTTTATGTTTCACCCACGGGAGAGCCTGACGATCCTCGCAACAAGCCGAAGTCTATTTTGACTCTTGGTCAAGGATTTACGGTGCCCGCCGGTCAATTCGGGTTTCTATTAACGGAAGAGTCGGTGACCGTTCCAGCTACCACTATGGCGTTCATTTCGATCCGCGCGAAATATAAGTTCCGCGGCCTCGTTAACGTATCTGGATTTCATGTTGACCCTGCATATAAAGGTCGATTGATATTCGCGATTTTCAATGCAGGCCCGGGGCCGGTTCACCTGTCACGAGGTGAAGAGTGTTTTCTAATTTGGTACGCCGATCTCGATCAGCCGTCAAAACTTCCTATGAAGATAGGCTTCGACAGCATTCCTTCCGAACTCACTGGTCCCATTGCTGGCGGTCTTCAGTCATTTGCTGGCCTGCTTTCAAAGATTAGTGAGAATGACAAGAAGATTAATGATCGCGTCACCGCCGTAGAGAAGGAACAAGCAATAGTCAAGTGGGCTGCGGCCCTAGTCATCGGCATATTGCTGACGTTGGGCGTAAGGGAGTTCAATCGTCCCAATACCGCGGTGCAAACAAATGCGCCTGCGGCACACACTTCACCAACCGCTGCGCCCTCGACAGGGGCATCCTCAGCGCCAGCCTCGTCGTCTCCTGTGGTGCCAATCCTTGCGCCGTCGGTCCCAGCCCAAAAGCTTGCGTCGCCACCATCTTCCCTCGAAACCAAGCCATAGCATTTGTCGCAGCGGCCGCATTCATCCCCACGTAAATTCTCCTGGCCTCCGTTTCGATGTAATGGGCTTGGCTTTCCAGAAACATTCTTTCTGCACTCACTTGGCACGATTTCGCGCCACTAAATGGCGGTCTTATGGTTCCAACGCGCGTCTATGAATCCTACTGGCGATTTGCAGCTGAGCGCCAAGCAATGTTTTTCCGACGTTTGGTCGACCCTGTCGGCCCATGGACAGACAATCCAGTTTTGGCACGGTATCGGTTCACAAACGTCTATCGAGCGAGCGATCGTGTGAGCCAATATCTCATCCGCGAAGTGCAGTATCGCCCAGATCGACCAGTATCGCCGCCGGAGCTATTTTTCCGTACGATGCTGTTCAAGATATTTAATCGCATCGAAACTTGGGAAGCGCTCGAGCGTGCGCATGGTCCTATTTTTTGGGAGACCATAGATTTGGACGCTGTAGCACGAACTCTCGAAAAGATCGGAAAGC
Source organism: Planctomycetota bacterium (assembly GCA_034440595.1). Classification (GTDB taxonomy): domain Bacteria; phylum Planctomycetota; class Planctomycetia; order Pirellulales; family JALHPA01; genus JAWXCH01. The sequence goes on from JAWXCH010000318.1 coordinate 3,263, forward strand.
AAGGCCAACCGCTCTATTCGGCCGCATACGTCATGCCTGCACCAGCACTGGGCCACGAGCGAAAATACGCGAATCATCTACGGCTCTTGCAGCGAATGATGC
>JAWXCH010000319.1:0-5591 GCA_034440595.1 Planctomycetota bacterium
CAGACCTGCCCCGTCTGCATCGGTCTGCCGGGCACACTACCCGTCATGAACCGCAAGGCGTACGAGCTGGGCCTGCGCACCGCAGTGGCGCTCAATTGCCAAATCGCTCCCTACACCAAGTGGGACCGCAAGAACTACTACTACCCCGACCTGCCCAAGGGATATCAGATCAGCCAGTACGATCTGCCGTTCTCAGCGAATGGTTGGTTAGACATTAGCGATCCCAAGGGAAAATTTGAACCAAAGCGAGTCGGCATCACCCGTGCGCACCTGGAAGAAGACGCTGGCAAGAGCATGCACGACGAGCAGGCCGGCAAGTCCGACAGTCGGATCGATCTCAACCGCACGGGCACACCACTCTTGGAGATCGTCAGTGAACCGGACATGCGTTCAGCGCTGGAGGCCAAAGCGTACCTGAGCGAGTTGCGACTATTGCTGACTTACCTGGGTGTGTCCGATTGCAACATGCAAGAAGGTAGCCTGCGTGTCGATGCGAATGTCAACCTGCATATTCCACAGGGGGACCGCCTGGCCAAGACACCTATCGTCGAAATCAAGAACTTGAACAGCTTTCGCGCGGTCGAGCGTGCCATCACCTACGAAGCCGAGCGCCAGTATCAGGTCTGGCAAGAGACCAAGCACGAGATTGGCGATGCCCCCAAGCAAACGCGCGGCTGGGACGATGCCGCCAACGTAACCCGCGGGCAGCGCAGCAAAGAGGAATCCAGCGACTACCGCTACTTCCCGGACCCCGACCTGACGCCGGTTACGGTCACCGTCGCCGAAGTCGACGCCGTGCGTGCCGCATTAGGAGAACTACCGGCAGCGTTGCGAACTCGCTTGGAAACCAGTTACGGCATCAGTGACTACGACAGCGATGTGATTGTCAACGCGGGCATGAGCACCGTGGACTACTTTGTCGCTGTGGCTGACAAAGTCGGCGACGGCAAGGTTGCCTGCAACTGGGTTACGCAAGATGTCGCTCGTGTGCTGAACGAACAGAACCAAACGATTGAGCAGTTTCCAATTTCTGCCACAGAGTTAGCCGATCTCATCCGTCGCGTGAAGGGTGGCGACTTTGATACCAGTAAAGCCCGCGAAATCTTTGCCGAGATCCTACAAAGCGGCAAATCCGTTGCGGACGTAGTCGCCGCCAAGGGAATCAAAAAGGTCGACGAATCAGAGTTGATCGCCCTCTGCCGAAAGCTCTTGGAGGCCAACCCGCAAATCGTGGCCGACGTAAAAGCTGGCAAGCAGCAAGCCGCCGGCAACCTCATCGGCCAGGCGAAAAAACAAAACCCAAACGTCAACCCCGGCCGCGTGCGCGAAATCATCGCCGACCTCATCGCAAGCATGTTATAGGCACGGTCCCCGTGCCGTAAAACAGCGTCCGTAAAGAGGCGCTGTTGTGTGCCACTGGCTCCGCCAGTGAATGCTACGTTTGGCGTTGCCTACCATATCAATAACAAATAATTGATAAAAAATAGCAAATAGCTGCCGTTTTGCACAGCGCGATTTGTTATTTGTCAATTATTATTTGTTATTTTCGGACGTCTCAGCCAATTGCCCAATGCCCGCCCCCATCACCCTCCTCACCGACTTTGGCACCGATAGTTTCTACGTCGCGGCGATGAAAGGAGCGATTCTCTCCATCAACCCGCAGACCGCAATCGTCGACCTCACCCATTCTGTCACACCGCAAAACGTAACCCAAGCCGCTTACCTGCTCGATTGGACTACCAGCACGTTCCCTGCCGGCACCATCCACATCGCCGTGGTCGATCCGGGCGTAGGAACCGGGCGTGATATTCTGCTCGTCGAAGCCGATGGCCAATACTATCTGGCACCTGACAACGGCCTGTTGTCGCTCATCATCGCCCGTAGCGATTCAGTCACAATTCGCAAGCTGGACCAGCCACAATACTGGCGAGAAGACATCTCCTCCACCTTTCACGGGCGTGACATATTCGCCCCCACTGCGGCACACCTGAGCCTTGGCGTACCGCCCGAACAACTTGCCACTACACTGATCCCCCCCGACTCCATCATCAAGCTTCCTCTTCCCGCGATCAAACGCACACCGAACAGCATCACCGGCCAGGTCATCTTCATCGACAGCTTCGGCAACGCCATCACCAACATCCGCCGCGACGACCTGCCAACAGAAATCGACCTGACGAAACTGACCGTCACCTGGCAAAACGAAAAGCAATCCGGCGACCAGACTCACAGCATCACCGGCCTCGTCCGAACCTATCACGACGCCAACCCCGGCACGCCCGTGGCCCTCTTCGGCTCCAGCGGTCACTTAGAGATTGCCGTGGTAGATGGGAGTGGGGGAAGTAACTTGGGCATCGCAACAGGATGCGTGGTTTATGTAGGGGACGTGCAACGCACCGCGAACTCCGCTTGACGACGGCCAACCAAAATTGCTTAACCACTAAACAATCGGTTGCATCACCAACGTCCGGTGCGTGGAACGTACCAGGAACTACCGATTGACTTACTACCTCGCCGCATTGATTGCTACTCAAAATCCAATCCAACAATACCGGGCGGTTCGCTACGCCCCCAATCGCTCGAATATTGCCCTTCGGCAACGAATCGATGAAAACTGCTCCACTGCCAATCCACAACTCGACTGACCAAACCATGCTTGACCGGGTTGTAATGGATGTAATCGCAATGTTGCTCCAAATCCCTTTGGTCCTGAATCGTGTGCTCCCAATATCGCCTTTGCCAGATTCCGCGGTTGCCGCGCTCTTGTTGCGCTGCCGTAACAGGCTCTTCGTGGCCGCCCCCTTTGATCCATTTCGTCGTAAATCGCTCCTTGATTCTTGTCCATCGCTCCGGGTAGTTCGCATCGTTCGACGGCAGCGTCCAAATGCAATGCAGATGCTCCGGCAACAGCACGATGGCCGTCATCTCAAAGGGCAGCTCCCGTTGAACTTCCCGGATTGCGGTACCCAGCAGCAGTCTTGCGAGATCATCGCGAAAGAACGGGTAGCGATTGTACGTAACCACCGTGAAGAAGTACGTTCCGCCGGGAACGAACCAGCGGCGATAGTCCGACATGAAGTGCCCGTCCGGCTTGGATCAAATGGAGCGAATTCCCACGTCGTCGTCCTGCGTCGCTGCTGGTTCGTTCCACGCACCGGACGGTTTACAAGCCTCTTCGCGAGTATCAATGCAATTCCGATTTGCAGCGTCCAACGTGAGACAGGGTGCGTTTCACAAACCCTACAATCTGGCCAACCTTTCTGCCAACGCCCGAATCTCATCCACCATTACCAACTTCGCCAGCCACTCAGGCGGGATACCCTCTTCACCATAGAACGCCCCGGCGAGCTGGCCGCACACTGCTCCGGTGGTGTCGGCGTCATCGCCCAGGTTCACCGCCAGAAGTACTGCGTCGCGGAAGCAAGCCGTTTGCCAAAAGCACCAGGCTGATGCCTCCAGGCAGTCGATCACGTAACCCGATCCACGAATCTCATCGGCACTCTTCTGGCGACAATCGCCACGAGCAATCGCCTGCACCTTCGGCGATTGAAATTGCTCCGGGCTGGCGGTGAACAGTACATTCTCCTTCGTCCTGCCATGCAGCGCCGTGCGGATCATCGTGGCCAGCAGTTGGCACGACTCAACACACTCCGCCGCACCATGCGTCGTTCGCGAGCTTTCGCCGGCCCAGCGTGCTGCCGCAGTCGCATCGGCATGAAAGAACATCGGCACCGGGGCGAGCCGCATAATGCAACCGTTCCCCGCCGAGTTCGGATCGGTCGACCCGCTAAACGGCTCATCGGTTTGGCGGAATCGGTTCAAGGCGCTGCGAACCGTGATGCCGATGTCAAAACAACGCCCGGTGCTACTCAGGTAACCCTTTTCGTGCCACTGACAATAGCGCCGCATCTGATCGGCGGCGTCAAAGCGGCCCAGCTCGACCAGACTGGTCCCCAGGCAGAGTGCCATCGATGTGTCATCGGTCCACGCCCCCACCGGCAGACGAAACGGGCCACCACCCACCATATCGGTAACTGGCGCAAACGTCCCCCGCGGCGAGAATTCAACCGTTGTCCCAACGGCATCCCCGCAGGCGAGGCCGAGTAAACATCCGCGGTGGTGGGAAATCGACATGTTGCCCTCGTTTGATGACAGCGCTATCCAGCGCAAGATGCGTTGGCTTTTCTATCCAATAGCGCTGTGCATGTCAGATATGCCAAGAAGCTAATCGGCCAATAGCAGAAGAACACGGCTCCGGTGAGTAGCAGAGCGAACCATAAATTCTTCGATCGGTCCTTGGCATCGATGAATACATACAGCGCTGTCACCAGTCGAAAAAACACCAGCGCTGCGGCAAATGGCATCGACACCAGCAGTGTGATCCATTCAAATAAATCGGCGGCCGACATCGTTGCTCTCCTTGAAGCAGTTGCTACTTGCTGAAATAGCGGGTCAGGTTGCTTTACTTTTGTTGAATGCCTTCGACAACTTTAGCCACCGCAACTTCCTTGACTTTCATATAGATAAACCAAGTTTGCGGAAATGGTGACGCATTTCCTCCGCCGCTGTAGTCGGTTCCCAGTTCGCCGCGCACGCGGATCAGATCTGTTTCTTGTTTCCGGTTTTTAACTATCTCCGCGAGCGCCTGGTCCGCTTCAAATAGAGCGCAATTCGCGCCATCTCCCAATTCCATGTAGTAGCGATAGAAGTATTTCGGATGCACCTTCAATACTCCTTCCAACGTCCACAGCTTGGCAGCTTCGGCTTTTTGCCCATTAGCCACATTGGTCAACGCAACGGTGCCAGCTACGATCGCTCCGGTGGAAATCGTTCTTAACGCGCTTCGTCGTGAGGTTTTGGTCATCACTGCATTCCTTTGCAAAAATGATTGGATTCCAAGCAGGGTTCGTATTTGTAGTATAATCAAGAAATTTTGTCAATCTTTTTAAATTGGGGTCGTCGAAGCAAGCGGGAATTCAGGCGTAGGGGCCACTGCTTCGGTGCTAGCCTGCCCACATGCGATCTTTTGGAATAAGATGCTGGATTATCACGCAGCGTTCGACTTGGACCGCCAAATATTTTGCTGAAATCGCATGACACCTTCTCAACAAACCTCCTCTGACCGCACCCACCCTACCCGCACACAACTTGAACTCTGGGACCGCCAGCATGTCTGGCATGCCTTTACCCAAATGGCCGAGTACGTGCCGTTCATTATCGAACGCGCTGAAAGCTGCACATTGTACGACATTGACGGCAATTCCTATCTCGACGGCGTCAGCAGTCTCTGGTGTAATGTGCATGGTCACCGGCACCCGCGACTGGACGCGGCGATTCGTACGCAGCTCGACAAAGTCGCACACGTTACCTTGCTCGGTTCGTCCAACCCAACAACCATTCAACTAGCGCGTCGACTAGTCGAAATCACGCCCCCCGGGCTAGAACACGTATTTTTCTCCGATGACGGTGCCACGGCAGTGGAGGTGGCCTTAAAAATGGCCTTGCAGTATCAATTGCAACGCCCCGATCCCCAACCACAGAAAACACTTTATGTAGCCCTCGGCGATGCCTATCACGGGGACACACTCGGC
>JAWXCH010000320.1:0-2941 GCA_034440595.1 Planctomycetota bacterium
GCAGCAAATCGCCGAGAGTCATCTGCCGCTGCCGCTGATAGTCGCGATAGGCCGACAGGGGGTCGACTGGCGACGGTCGAACAATGCTCATTAAATCGATCCTTCTAGATGACAAGACGCGCCCGGCCGATTGGAATCACGGCCAAAAAACAGGGACGAATCCTTCTGACCTGAACATTTTATACGCGAACCGTCCTGGCGAGTAGGCTGACTTGGTCGGCAGCATTTAGTCGAGTTAGCCGCAAGCACTGCTGGGCAAGCCAGCAGTGGCACCCAAACTACAACAAGCTCTAGTGCCGCTCGGTTTGAGTTGGCAGCGACTCGGCCACGGTCGATTGAGCTTCAGGGATGTCCGATTCGTCACCGCCGCCGATCGACTCGTCGATGGCTTCGATATCGGTTTCGTCGGTCTCAAACGGTACCTCCTTGAAATTCGCTTCGGCCAGAATCAGGTCGACCGTCTTGCGCTCAATAATCTGATTTCGCAGGATATCCATCAGATCGCGCTTCTCCAACTGAGCACGGACCCGTCGGACACTTTCGCCACTCTGCGAGGCGATCAGCTTGATCTCTGTCTCGTAATCCTCTGGCAGGTCTTCGATCTTTTCGTCTTCGGCGATACGCTCCAGAATAAAATGCTCCGTGAGCGAACGAGCCGTGTTCGACAACACGTTCTGACGCAGCTCGTTCTGGTGAGCCAGAATTTCATCCTCGCCAAAGCCACTGCGACGCAACTCCATCACGCTCCGCTCCAATTCGCGGACGCTTTGACGGCGGAGCAAATCGGGTGGCAGATCCCAGTTAGCCGATGCGGTGAGCATGGCCGTCACTTGCTGCCGGGCCTGCTGCTGCTGACGATAAGCCAACTGGCGCTTCAGACCGTTCATCACCACGTCGCGTAGTTCCCCTTCGTTTTCAAAGCCACCAAGGGCCTGCAACTGCTCAGGACTCATCGCCGGAATTTCTAGCTTTTTGACTTCCAGAACCTCAAACACCACAGTCACTTTCTTGCCACGCAGCGATTCGTTGGCAGCGTCCTCAGAAATCGCGATCTCTGCCTGACGCGATTCGCCACCCTTCACGCCTGTCATCAATTTGCCGAACCCTTCGAGCTTGCCATCGCGGAAACTCAAGGTCGGTCGGATGCGAATGACCGCTTCTTCGATGGTCGAAAGAACCTCATCCCCTTCCTTGCAGGTCAGATTCGCCGTGACAAAATCACCGGCGCTGGCTGCTCCATCGAACGGCACCAGACGACCATTTTGCTCTAGCATGCGCTGCAAGTGACGATCGACATCTTCAGTGCTGAATTCCTTGGAAGGACGTTCGATCTTCAGCCCTTTCCACTGCGGCATGTCAAACTCGGGCCGCACTTCCAGGTTGAATTCAAACGTCATTGGGCCGCTGAGGGGCACCTCGATGGCACCAACATCAATGTCTGGCTCGCTAATGGCCGACAGCTTATTGTCATCGGTCACCTGCGACATGCTGTCCATCAGGATCGAACCCTTGACCTGTTCGGCTACTTCCTTGCGAAAGCGCGTTTCGACCAGCTTGCGTGGAGCTCGCCCGGCGCGAAAACCGGGCACAACCGCCTTGGGCATCATTTCGCCAATGGCACTGCCAAAATAGCGCTCGACATCTTTTTCGGACACCGTCACGGTGATGTGCCGCTGGCAGGTGCCGGGGCTGTCGATCTTGACTTGCAGGTCCAGCTTTTCAGCAGCGGCCGGGGCGTCGTTGTCCAATGTTTCGTCGATATCAGTCTCTTGCGATGACATAGCGGGCCGCTTGGGATCCAAAAGGTTTCTGTTCAAAATTGTCGATGTGTGTCTGCCGCCGAGCTATAGCCAACACCGTGTAAAAAGCAACACCGCGTAAAAAGCCAAAAAGGGGACAGTCGTTGAGCTGGCCAACATGGCAACTATAGAACTGCCATCTGGAACCACCCGAAAGACAATCCCCTCTCACACGTCTGGCCCGATTTAAGCTCGCCTGGCCCGGTCTTGAATTGTACGCATTTCGCCAATGAGCCGCGCACAAACCGGCAACAGCAAGAGCGGGTGATGGGATTCGAACCCACGACAACGACGTTGGCAACGTCGTGCTCTACCAACTGAGCTACACCCGCCAGTCGGGATTTCTTGCTGCCAGCATGGTAACCAGCAGGACTACTGGGGTACGTGTGTAGACAGCGTCCCCCATGGAAATTCGCCGAATTACCGGATTATAGGTTGCTGAGGGGGAGTTGCAAGGGCAATTAAGAGGCCACGAGCGGCAAATGGTTGGCCTAAAACTGGCCGCTGGCCGGGCCGCCATAAGCTCATTCCAGCAAAAAGGATATATCGAATGGGTCACACCTGTGCAGTTGGTTTAGCACCATTGCGTCTCACGGTCCAATCAGCCCGGTAGATACGGTAATATCCGTGACGCCAGATTCATCGTAGTACACAACCACCTGCCATCGACGCACTACTGGCTCTTTCCAAATTCTTGATTGATCGCAGTACAGGTAAGGGGACTTCGCTTCCCCCTGATGGATTGCGCAGTCGAATCCGTTTGCCTCCATTATGGACTTTGCAGTAGCGAGAGGGGCACCGAGTGGGACGTGCTTCAGAATCTCCAAACGCATTTCAGCCGGATCATCGTAAAACGACATTTGGGCCGTGGGCACCGGTGTCGCAGTCTTGTCGCCAGATCTACAGCCGCCTGAAATCGTCATAGCGAATAAAAGAACCAGACATGTCCATAAGGCAAGAAGAGAATCAGAAATATTTCGCGCTACTATCATTTCAACACCTCATCCATGCGGTTAAAAATTGACTCAAGCAGTTGTACCCGAAACCACCGTCTGCCGGTAACTTCAGGATACCGACATTGTACTATCCCTCTCTCCAACCCTCCCGCCCCCTCGCCAAGCGTTCTCTCGGCGCGGTATAAA
>JAWXCH010000321.1:0-16311 GCA_034440595.1 Planctomycetota bacterium
GCACCCGCAGTTTGCCCGATTCAATCAACGTGGCGAGTTCGAGAACTATCGATTACCGAGAGAGTCGCTTCCTCCCGAAGCGGGCAGCGACAACTACGCCGACCCAATAGGGCAGCATCCCAACGCCGCTACCTATCAGCGCCGCTGGCTGGCCGCACAACGCCCGGTCGAAGTGCGTGGGCATCCAACTGGATGGAATGTCGTGGTGCAAGAAGAGTACGATGCGGCCATCGGTGAAACGTTGGATCGGTTGCGAGACAGCTTTATTAACAGCGGAATGTTGGCCGTCAATGGAATCATCGTCGTGCTAGGACTGTTATGGGTATTTGTCGTTCGGGTATTATTGGCACCGTCGCAAAATCTGCCTCCTGGTCTGGCAGCCGACGCAGCCGTGCCGCTGTTTGTCAAAAGTACGTTCGACCAACCGAGTGCGCCGACAACCAAGCCAGAACCGAAGGCAGAAGAGTAGAATTCTCAACCTCCGCAGAGGATCATTTTCAGTGAGTCGGTACAACAGCAGTGGACTCATTGTTTCACCTCTCCCGCTTGCGGGAGAGGTCGTCGCCCCAGCGACGGGTGAGGGTGAGTGATAGAAGAGTTGGCCATGCGGACTATGCCGGCAGCGTAATCCAAGCTGCAAGAACGATTCACACTGGCGGAGCCAGTGGCACACAGATGCTGATTAAATAGTTGCGTTGGGAGCGAGTATGGCCGATCTAATCGTTCAAGGTGCCGAAGTCGATCAACGCTGGCGTCGCGCCTTGCCGCTGGATCAGTGTGTCATACTGGGTCGCCGCGCCAGTTGGGCCATCCCTTGGGACGATTACATCTCGCGCGAGCATCTGGAGCTATTGTGGAATGGACAGAAGTTGCTGGCTCGTCAGTTACCGCAGGCACGCAACCCGGCGTTTGTGCATGGGCAGCCCTCGCAGGCCTTTGAACTAAGCCCTGGCGAGCATTTTGTTTTAGGTAATACCACCGTCAGTTTGGCCGATCACGAGATCGAAGTCTCGCTGGATCTGCCGCAGCCGTTGCAGGAGCAGGCATTCAGCGCACAGTACCTCAAGCGAATGCGATTTCGCGACGCGGATGTGCGGATTGAGAACCTCAGTCGCTTGCCGGAAATCATCAGCAGTGCCGCAAACGATAACGACTTGTTTATGCGACTGGTGAATGTGCTGCTGTCTGGTGTACCACGCGCCGACGCCGCTGCAATTGTCTCAGTGCCGATGAGTGGGGCCGCCCCGCGACGCGTGCAAGTGCTGCATTGGGACCGCCGCCGCCTGGCGTCAGGGCGATTTCAACCGAGCGAACGACTGATTCAAGAGGCGATCCACCGTGGCGAAAGTGTTCTGCATACTTGGAATGTTCCCGAAGCGGCGTCTGATTTTACACAGCTTGAAAATTACGACTGGGCTTTCTGCACGCCCGTCCCTGGTGATGCCTGCGCGGGCTGGGGGCTGTACCTGGCCGGGAAATTTGCCGCCGAAGTTGCCACCGCCGTGCCGCTCGATCAATCGCCTGACTTACGCGACGACTTGAAATTTTCGGAACTGACCGCCGCGACACTCAGCTCGCTACGGCAATTGCGATTGCTCAACCGCCGACAAGCTGGGCTGAGTCAGTTCTTCTCGCCGCTGGTGCTCGAGGCGCTGGAGCATGACGATCCCGATGTGGTGCTGGCCCCACGCGAAGCACTGCTGACGGCGTTATTCTGCGACCTGCGTGGGTTCTCCTTGCGCAGCGAACGCGAGTCGGGCGATCTGCTGGGCCTGCTACGGCGCGTCAATCAGGCGCTGGGTGTCATGACGCACCAGATCCTGGAACACGGCGGGGTGGTCGGCGATTTTCAAGGAGACGCCGCGATGGGATTTTGGGGCTGGCCACTGGCGCAGCCCGATGCAATCGAGAATGCAATTCAGGCGGCAATCGGTATTCGCAACGAATTTTCCGCAGCGGCGCAGCAGCCGCAACACGACCTGGTGGATTTTCAGGTTGGTATCGGGCTGGCGACCGGTCTGGCTGTGGCCGGCAAGATTGGCACCGTGGACCATATGAAGGTCACGGTGTTTGGCCCGGTGGCCAATCGCGCGGCGCGACTGGAGAGCATGACGCGGCAGTTTGGCGCGGCAATCTTGCTGGATGACGCTACGGCTAATGTTGCTCGCCAGCGTGTACCCGTATCGCAGGCCGAAGTGCGTCGGTTGCTAAAGGTGCGCCCCCTTGGCATGGACCAGGCGGTGGAAGTGAGCGAGTTGGTTTTTCCTCCACAGGATGGGGGCGAGTCTACCGCACCCGTTGTCGTAGATCGATCGCATTTTGACAAAGCAATCGCGGCGTTTGAGTCGGGGGACTGGGAACAGGCCGCACAGCTACTGGGCGAGATTGCGCCCGATGATGTCACACGCTTTGTTCAAAAGGTGATTCGCTGGCACGATTCGGTTCCACCACCCGACTGGGACGGTGTCTTGCCGCTACAGAAGAAGTAAGCGAGATTGCGGTCTAAGTGTTTACCGCAGAGTGCGCAGAGGAATGACGCAGAGAAGAGGCCGTCGTCCATCGTAGTTCTATCCCAAACTTGGTCGATAGCCTCCTTACAATAGTTAAGTATTCAGTTCAGGTTGGAACAAGGATGGACTGGATGAACAGGATAACGGTTGACTCAAAATCTCTGCGCGTCCTTTGCGGCAGCATTTATTGATCGGAGTACCGATCTGCGACCTCCGCGGTGAATAATGTGCGCTGCCGCGAATAAGAGGAATTGACTTGCCAATGCGCTCAAACGCTGCGGATGACACGGCATGGATTGCCAACTGCCAATACACCGGCCGGAATGCTTTTTGCAACCACACTCCCCGCACCGATCGTCGTGTTGTCGCCGATGGTCACGCCCGGCAGGATGATTGCGCCCCCGCCGATCCAGACATTGTCCCCAATCGTTACCGGGGCAGCATTCTCCGGTCCTTTGATCCGCTCCGCTGCGTTCAAAGGATGGTAGGCAGCATAGATCTGCACTGCCGGAGCAAGAAACACGTTGTTCCCCAACCGCACATGATTGCAATCCAAGATGATGCAATTGAAGTTCATGTAGACATTGTCGCCGAGCGAAATATACGTGCCGTAGTCGCAGTAAAATGGCGGCTCGATCCAGACATTGCGCCCGAGCTGACCGATCAGCGGCTTCAGTAGTTGCTCACGCTGCAATTGCTGTTGTTGTGCGTTATCCGCAATCGCGCTGGCGTTGTAGACTTGCAGCAATCGCCTAGTACGGGCACGCGCCGCATACAACTCCGGGTCGTTACCCAGATACAACTCCCCGGCCAGCATCTTTTCGCGTTCTGTTTTTGCTACCATTGCGTCAAGCTCCTATCAATGCACAGTGAACGCATTACTCCCACGGGTTCTTCCAGTCTCCCCACTGCGACAGGTACTCCGCATAAGCCGGAATGCGATCCACCTGCGTCTCGATCCAGGTCTTGGTCTTCTCGATCAGCCCGTGCTCTTTTTCCAGCGTCAGTTCGCCCGCGATCACGCGTGACCGCAGGAAAACAAAATACGTATCCAGCACATCGCAGCGGCAGTAGTCGTTGATCTGTGCGAGTTTTCCTTCCTCAAACATGTCCTGCACCATGTACCCTTGCACATCCATTTTGCCCGGTTTGCCGAGCAGGTTCGCCGCCAGATTCAGCCCCCCGGTGAATCGCGATGAACCGAAGTTGGTCAGCATTTCGTAAAGGTCCAGATGCGCACCGGTGTTGTAGCGGTTCCGCGGCTGGTCGTACGTTTTTTGCTGCTGATTGAACCAGCCGGGCACACTGATGCCATACCGAAACGCTGCCAGCTCTAACAGGGGAATGTCGAAGCCTCGCCCGTTGAAGGTGACGAGCGTTGGCCGGCGGTACCCTTCCCAGCCACGCCAAAAATTTTCCGTCATCACGTGCGGGCGGAACTGCGGGTCATCCAGCAGCACCAGATCCAGCAGGCGGTAATCGGCGGCGAGCTTGGCAACGGCAATGCTGATCGGTATTTGGAAGGTATAGGGAATGAAGTCGCTGCCATTTGCTTCCAGCAATTCGGCCCGGTATTTGTTGACCGCCTCAGCCGGAGCCAGCTTTTTGCCCGGATAGCGCAGCTTCGAGACGAGCGCCCCATCGGCGATTGATTCGATATCAAAGACGAGGTAGCGGATTTGTTCGGTAGCCATGAATCACTGCTGCTTGAAATCTGAGTTGTATTGCAGTTCTATTTTTTACCGCGGAGTTCGCAGAGGGCAGACGCAGAGAATGAACTCATCGCCCAACGTAGTTCTACCTCAAGCGTGGTCAATACCCTTCCAACAAGAACTATAAAGTTCGGTCACAAGGAAACACGGATCGATTGAATGAGTAGAATGCTTGTTTGCAATCTCTGCGCTTCCTTCGCGCTCTCGGCGACCTCCGCGGTGAATAATCCAGCCTGAAAGTGCTAACGATCCTGTTTTCTCGTTCGACGCAAAAACTAGTTCCACTTCCTCGCAACTTCCACTAGCGTCCGCAGCATCACGCCCGTGCCGCCGCCGTCGATCCAGGGCTTTGGTTTATCAGCAAAGGCCGGCCCGGCGATGTCGAGGTGGACCCACGGGGTTTGCTTCACAAATTGTTCGAGGAATTTTGCCGCACTGATGGCACCAGCCCAGCGGCCGTCCCCGACGTTCTTGATATCGGCGATTTCGCTTTTAATATGCTCGTCGTACTCGGCGAACATCGGCAATTGCCAGATCCCTTCGCCACAGTGACTTGCCGCGGTCAGGACTTGATCGCACCAGGGTTGATTGTTGCTGAGTGCTCCGACCACATCCCGACCTAGCGCCACCACACAAGCCCCGGTGAGCGTCGCCAGGTCGATGATCTTGGCCGCGCCACTTTCCACCGCCACATCCAGCACATCGGCCAGTACCAGCCGCCCTTCGGCATCCGTGTTGTGAACCTCGATCGTCTTGCCATTACGGGCATGCAACACATCCCCCAGCTTAAACGCCGCCGGGCCGGTCATGTTTTCGACCAGTCCTGCGTAGGCGGTGACATTGCAAGGGAGTTTCAATCGTGCAATCGCCAGGATCGCGCCCAGCACCGTTGCTGCACCTGCCATGTCGCACTTCATCGTTAGCATGCCATCAGTCGGTTTGAGCGATAGCCCACCCGAGTCAAACGTCACTCCTTTGCCGACAAGTGCGAGTGTTGGTGCGCCCGGCTTGCCACCGCGATAATGCAATTGGACTAGTCGCGGTGGTCGGCTTGAGCCGCGCGCCACCGCCAGCAGTGAACCGCAGCGCTCGGCATTCAGTTTGGCCTCGTCCCAGACTTCGATCTCTAGCCCATACTCGCGTGCGGCGGCGGCAGCATGATCCGCAAAACTCTCTGGGTACAGATCCTGTGCCGGCTCATTCACCAGTCGGCGCGTCAGGTTGATGCTTTCGCCGAGGATCGTGCCGGATGCGATACGCTTCTCCGCAGCGGACAAAGATTCCCCTTTACTGGCAACATGCCAAACGATCTCTGCAAACGGCGTCCGCTTCTTTTCGGCGCGATATAAGTCCTGGCCGTGGCAGCCGACGATTGCACCGGCGACGGCCGCCTCGATCTGCTCTGCTGAGAGTTCGCTCCCGAAGGCAAAAGCGACACCTCCGCGCGGCTTACCGGCCAAATGCTTCGACGCCGCGGCCGCGGCGCGGTAGAGCATTCCCTCGTCCAGCTTGGCGCGCTCACCAAGGCCAATGATCAGGAGTTGGCCCGTTTTCATGCCCGGCGGTGCCAGCAGCGTTACCAGTTCATACGGCTTGCCGGTGATTTCTTTTTGCTCGATCAGCCGCGAAAGCAGCCCGTCGGTCGCGGCGTCCGCCTCGGCCAGCACAGCAGACGTTTTGCTCGCAGGGGATTCATTCTGAAAAACCGGCAGCACAATCGCATCGGCCGCGATCTCTGCCAGTGACACGTTCGTGGTCGTTATTCTCATCGTGCAAATGCTCGGAAGGGATGTTCTGGTGAAAAACCGGGCGAAACTGCCTTGTGATCGCTTGCTTAGGTGGCCGAGTGCTACCCGATTGGGGCACTGCCGGTTATTCTAACGGCCAGACTGCGGTTGGCGTAGTAGTGGCACGGGCATCCGGCCCGTGAGTATATAGTTGCCTGACGTTTTGTGGTGCGGGCTTCCAGCCTGCAAATTGCATTGAGTGGTTGATTCCAGCAGGCAAGATGCCCGCACCACAATTTGGTTCCGAACCTCTAGTATTCTTTTTACCACGTGGGTTATCGAACTCTCCGTCAATGCGTCTCTGACCTGCAGCAAACTGGACAGCTAGTCCAGATTGCCGAAGAGGTCGATGCGCATTTGGAGGCGGCGGAGATCCAGCGGCGGATCTTTGCTGCCGGGGGACCGGCACTGCTGTTCTCCAATGTTCGCAATTGCGCATTTCCAATGGTCAGTAACCTGTTCGGCACGATGGAACGGGTCCAGTACATTTTTCGCGATCGTTTGGAAGCAGTCCGTCGCGCGATTGAACTGCGGATTGACTCTTCGCAGCTCATGCGGCACCCGTTGCGGTATCTTGGAGCGCCACGCACAGCCCTGGCCATGCGACCGAAATCCGTTCGCCGTGCGCCGGTGCTGGCCAACAAAACCACCATCGACAAGCTGCCGCAACTGGTGAGCTGGCCCGACGATGGTGGCGCGTTTATTACGCTTCCACTCGTCTATACCGAAGACCCCGACCGGCCCGGCTTGCAGCGATCGAACCTGGGTATGTATCGCGTGCAACTTTCTGGTGGGCAGTATCAGCAGAACGCTGAGGTAGGGCTGCACTATCAGATTCATCGAGGCATTGGCGTACACCATGCCGCCGCCGTTCGCCGTGGCGAGAAGCTACGTGTCAACGTCTTTGTCGGCGGCACACCAGCGATGACCGTTTCGGCCGTCATGCCACTTCCCGAGGGGCTGAGCGAGCTTTCCTTCGCCGGGGCACTAGCCGGCCATCGCATACCCATGTGTTCGCACAATAGCGGCCTGCCTATCTATGCCGAGGCGGACTTTTGCATCAGTGGCACAATCGATCCAGCGCGGACCTTGCCCGAAGGACCATTCGGTGACCATCTGGGCTACTATGCCAAGGTACATGACTTTCCGGTGCTACAAGTTGAACAGGTCTATTACCGCGACGGGGCGATTTGGCCGTTTACCGTCGTCGGTCGACCGCCGCAAGAAGACACGATGTTCGGACAGCTTATTCATGAACTGACTGGCCCGATCATTCCGACGGTGATCGCGGGCGTGCGCGAGGTGCATGCCGTCGACGCGGCGGGAGTGCATCCGCTATTGCTAGCCATTGGCAGCGAGCGGTACACGCCCTATGCCAAGCGCGACCGCCCGCAGGAATTGTTGACGCAGGCGAATGCAATCCTTGGTCAGGGGCAAATGTCGCTGGCCAAGTACGTGCTGATTCTGGCGGAGCAGGATGTGCCCGACCTGCATACGCATGATATTGCCGCGTTCTTGCAGGAATTGCTGAAGCGAGTCGACTGGACCTGCGACCTGCATTTTCAGACGCGGACCACGATTGATACTCTGGACTACAGCGGCAGTGGGCTGAATCAAGGATCCAAAGTGGTTATTGCCGCCGCTGGACCAGCTCGCCGCGAGCTGCCGGTAGAAATTCCGGCAGGTTTCAATTTGCCCCCGGAACTGTGCAATCCAAGAATCTGCCTACCCGGTGTTCTTGCCTGCGAAGTGGCTGCTGGTGTAACTTTCGACGCCAGCACCATCCCGCTCGACCACCCGCTCAATCGGTTTCCGCTGATCGTGCTAGTTGACGACAGTCCGTTCACCGCGGCGACGCTCAATAACTTCCTCTGGGTTACGTTCACCAGAAGCAATCCGGCCGCCGATGTCGACGGCATAGGCGAATTCACTGAGCAAAAGCATTGGGGGTGCCGCGGGTCGTTGATCATCGACGCACGGATCAAGCCGCATCACGCACCGCCCCTCATCGAAGACGCCGCCGTTTCGCGCCGCGTCGATCGGCTGTTTGCAGGTGGTGGTCCGCTCTCGCGTTGGGGGTGAGAGTATGTGAATAGGCGATGCAGTGGGGATTCCTCACCTCTCCCGGCACGGGAGAGGTCGTCGCCCCAGCGACGGGTGAGGGAAACGAAATGAGTACACCTGGCACGACCGACGAATATTCCTAGGCATATCGCATTCCAATAAACTGGAATTGTTGACGAATGAGAGATGGCCCCTGTTGCATGAAGAAAGCAGTCAGGTAGTGTAAAAGTAGTGTGCCCGACGAACTGGACGTGTCAACGTATCACTTGGATTGAAGCCCGCATGATGAAAACGCTGACCTACCTGATCGTCTGGCACCCGTGGTTTCTCGCCTTCTGGGCTTTTGGCACCGGGGCCATTTTTGGCAGCTTTTTGAACGTGGTTATCTACCGGCTGCCGCGTGGGATGAGCCTGAGCGTACCCGGTTCACACTGCCCGCGCTGTCAGCACGCGATTCGCTGGTATCACAACCTGCCGATTGTCGGGTGGATCATGCTACGTGGCCGCTGTTATGACTGCGGCAATCGGATCTCGGTAAGGTATCCGTTGGTGGAACTGGCGGTTGCGTTGCTGTTCGGGACGTGCTGGTTTCTCATCACTGCCACCATACCGTTCAAGATTGGGGGCGGAAGTGGCGGCCCGCTGCCTGCCATTAACTACTGGCCAGCAATCGGCTGGATTGCGGTTTCACTCTTTGCCGGTTGCGGAGTATTGGCCTCGGCGCTGATTTGCTTTGACCGACAGCAGGTGCCGCTGAAGCTATTTGTGCCTACGCTAGCCGCTACGTTGTTCTTGATCGTTGTACCACGGAACGGCGACCCAGGAATCTGGTGGTGCGGAGTTGCGGGCACCATTGTTGTGATTGCGGCCAAAATCATCAGCATATTGATCGCGCGTTCGGCTGCGACGCGACAGCGCTAAACATGTACGGTCAGTTCTCCGCTACCCCGCCGCCCCTTCTCGTTCACTCGGCGGGATGGAGTTCTTGAACAACACTGCGAAGGCGACAAACAGCACCACGGCCATCACGACCGGGACCATCCAGATGCTGTCCCAGTGGTAAAGGGTCTCTTTGCCTACCTTGTAGCTGTAGTATTGACCGACGATTCCAGCGAGCCAGGTTCCGATGAACATACCTAAACCCAGCGTGACAAATGTATGCAAGCCTTGGGCTGCACCACGAATGTCGATCGATGCCCAGCGGTCGACGTACATTCTTCCCATGACGAAAATGAAGTCGTAGCACATGCCGTGCACCGCGATGCCAAGGTACAGCATCCAACTCTGATCCTGTTGCTGATAGAACCAGGCGAACAACAGAAATCGCACAGCCCAGGCGGCGATCCCAACTAGCAAAATCCCTTTCACAGTCAGAATCGGCAGCAGCACGGGCAGCATCAGCAGGAACACCACGTCCGATACCTGACCGATGGTGAGCTTGCTGGCTACGTTTGAGAAATTCAGCTCAGTCATAAAGAAACCGATCCAGGTAAAGTAGAAGCTGAGCGGAATACAGATTAGCAGCGAGCAGACAATGAACGTGGCAAACGAGCGATCGCGCATTAGCTTAAGTGCATCCAGACCAAGCAGTACGCGCGGTGAAATCGGTGCTCCTTTTCCCTTGGGAGGCGTATACGGCAATGTCAGCGAGTAAATTCCCGTCACCAATGCGGCCAGCGCTGCCAGGCGAAACATTCCGGCCGAGCTTCCCAAATCCAAGGCACTATTGATCAATCCCGCAGCAATCCAGCCGACGCTTCCCATCAGCATCACATGCGGGAAGTTCTTGGCTGGATCGGTCACGTGATGCAATGTGATCGTGCTGGTCAAGGCGTGTCCGGCCATGTAGCTCGTGGCATATACAATCAGCACGGGGTAGAACAGTCCAAAACTGTGGATAGTCGATATCCAGTACAGCAGCGCCGCACCGCTGAGATGCAGCAGCGACAGTAGCCGTTCTGACGCAAAAAATCGATCGGCTACGATCCCAATGAAAAACGGCGATATCATCGCGCCAATCGCGATGGTGCCGTAAGCCAGACCGACCTCTTCTCCGCTGAAGATGCGCTTTTCGGTCAGGTAAGTACCCATCGTGACATACCAGCAGCTCCAAACAAAATAGTGCAGAAACACCATCGCGCTGAGTCGCGCGTACATGATTGGGGTCATTCGGCAGACCTTGTGTAGAAAGGGAGCAGGCAGGGAACGGTTCGATTGGGCAGCAACAGTGTAGACTGGTCCGCCAATTCTGACTAGCAAAACGAGATTTTTCCTGGCGGCGTCGGGATTCCGACGCCGGTCGCAGTTGGCTTTCGTACCGTCTCCATTTGCAGTATTTTTTGCGTGAACCAAGCGCGTTTTTCCGGTATGGTAGATGGCTGTGTTAGCAACAGATTTTAGCCGGAAGGTGCAATTTTGCGACACTTGAAGAGCGTGCTCTGTAGAGTTTGGAATGCCGGTGGGCTGCTGTTGGCCATGACAGTTCTGCTCTGGCCAGCGGCGGGGACAGCCCGTGCGGAAGAGGCAACCACGCCAGCAACCGCCAAGCCGGGCGAGCAGGTGGCCATGACCTATAAGGTCAAGTTGAAGGATGGCAAGGAACAGGAGATCCACTGCTGGACTTATTTGCCGAAGGATTACGCGGCAGAAAAGCCGCTGCCGCTGCTACTGTTTCTTCACGGGGCAGGGGAGCGTGGCACGGTGCTGAAGGAAGTGGCCAAGTTCGGCCCGCCAAAAATGCTCCGCAAAGGACAGCAGTTGCCGGTGATTGTTGTCTCGCCACAATGCCGCAAAGATTGTGTATGGGAACCAGATGAACTACTGCCGCTGGTGGATGAGTTGCAGCGTCAGTATGCCGTGGACCCGGATCGGGTATTCATTTCGGGATTTAGCATGGGGGCAAGTGGAGCCTGGAACGTGGCGCTGGCCGATCCAGAACGGTTTGCAGGGGCGGTTCCAGTTGCGGCTGGCACGTCAATCAACAATGCAAAAACACTGGCCAAGGTTCGCGTCTGGACGTTTCATGGCGATGTCGACGAATTAGTCTCCACCGCAAACACTGCCGCGCTCGTCGAAGCAATCAAATCTCATGGCGGTCAGGCCCAGGTGACCGTTTTACCAAAATTGGGACATATGTCGTGCGACGCGGTTTTTGCGCGGGAGGATATTTGGAAGTGGTTCTTGGAAACCGAACGGCTGAAGAAGAAAAATGATTGACGAATTCCCTCACCCGTCGCTGGGGCGACGACCTCTCCCGCAAGCGGTGAGAGGTGATTGGGCAGCGCCCAGATAGTTGAAAGGTGAGCAGTAGAACAGTAGAAAAATGCCAAAGACTGGATTCCCGCCTGCGCGGGAATGACGAACTCGCGCGTCGCGGCTAACTTTCTCCAGACGATCACTCGCAAGATGGCTACCAAAGATCAACGGCCGGCGATTGCTCGCCGGCCGTTGAATCCGATTGGTCATCGGGACGCATTGTGTCGCGGAATCCTCCGCGTCGTATTGATTAGACTGCATTGGCAGTCCGAACTTTCGGCCTACTACTTGCCCATCTGCCATCGGACGAAGCGTTTGATCGTCATACCGGCATCCTTGGCGTATTGAGCGACGGTCTTTTTGTCGTCCTTCACAAATGGCTGCTCGTTCAGGACGCGCTCAGCGTAGAAGTTTCGCAGGCGGCCTTCGATCATCTTGGTGATGATGTTCTCTGGCTTCCCTTCTTGACGTGCAGCCTCGGTGAGGATCTCGCGCTCGCGCTGAACAAGCGCCGGGTCCAGGTCTTCCTTGGTCACGGCACCTGGATTTTGTGCCACGATGTGCATGGCAACATCCTTGGCTGCCTCGGCATTGCCACCTTCGACTTCGACCAGGGCGGCGATGGAGCCGTCGTGATGAGCGTACCCACCAGTCAGGCCGTCGATCCGCTCCAAGCGACCGATGTTAAACACCTCGCGCATCCGATTGAACATCTCGTCTTTCACTTCGTTCAACGTCTTACCGGCCTGCGAAGGACTGGGTTGCGTTAGCAGCTCTTCGGCTGTCTTGGCACCCGGCCCGACGGCCAGTTGCTTGGCCAGATCGTTGGCAAACTGCTTGAACTCGGCATGCCCAGCCACCGGTGGGCTTTCGCATTGGAGTTCGACCATCGTGCCAACCTTCTTGGCCTGATCAATGTACACGGCAATTCGGCCGACGCCCGTCTCGCGACCGAGACGTGTTTGCTGCGTCTTGATGCCAGCCTCGCGTAGTGCGCGGATTGCTACGTCTTCATCGCCACCCGCTTCGGTCAAAGCCTTTTTACAGTCCATCATTGGCAGCCCAGTCTTTTCGCGAAGCGATTTGACGGCAGCCGCGGTAACTTCAGCCATGAGATACTCCCTAATTCAAAAGTATGGATCGGTTGCGCCCAATTGCCAGTTGGACACGTTTTGGTTAGTTGTTGAACGTCAGTCAAGCAACAGATCGTCGGCAACGTTCGGCACATTTGCTGTGCGCCTGTGCAAAGCCGGCAACGTCAACGCTGCTTGCGACGGAGCACTGCTGGGCAAGCCCCCCGCTTTCGCGAGGGCAGGCAGCAGTGGCACCCGACGACGGTTGACTTAGCGACCGGTTGGAGTCGCGCCTTCGGCACGTTCCATCTGCTTGGTGGCTGCTTCGGACTTTCCTTCCAGCACGGCGTCGGCCAGTTGCTGCACGATCAATTCAATCGAGCGGATGCTATCGTCGTTGCCTGGAATTGGCAGATCGACCAGGTCCGGATCGCAATCGGTATCGATCAGCGAAACGATCGTCACGCCCAGCTTGCGTGCTTCGCTGACGGCGTTCTTTTCCTTCTTGGGGTCGATGATGACCATGCACTCGGGCACACGGTTCATAGTGCGAATACCGTTCAAGTTGCGAAACATCTTGCGATGTTCACGCTTCAAGGCGGCCTGCATCTTCTTCGAGTAGGCGTCGAATTCGGCTTCGTTGCCCATCAACTTTTCCAGCTCTTCCAAACGGGTTAAGCGGCTACGGATGGTGCGAAAATTGGTCAGCGTACCACCGAGCCAGCGGTCCGAGGCAAACGGCTGGCCGCAACGCAGGCACTCACGCTCCAGCGTCTCTTGAGCCTGACGCTTGGTGCCGACAAACAAGATCAGGCCGTTATTGGCCGAAACCTGCTTCAGGTACTTCTTCGCACGCAACAGCCCGCGAAGCGTTTCCTTGATGTCGATAATGTGGATCAGATTGCGACGCCCGTGAATGTACGGGCGCATCTTTGGGTTCCAGCGACTGGCACGATGGCCAAAGTGAACGCCGGCTTCGATCAACTCTTTTGCGGAAATAGCAGCCACAAACACTCCTTCAAATTTGGCACACCGGCAAAGTTCGGTTCAAACAAGGTGAACCGACGTCCGGCGTTAGGGGAGAAACTGCGGTCAGAATCCAGGCCAGCAGGGGCCTGATCCAAGCGCGGACCGGTCGCGCATTAGAAGCTCAGTATTCTAACGGTTATAAGAATTCGGGTCAAACGGGGATTTATCGTAAAATCGGCGTTCTAATGCACTTATATTATGGAGGCAATGGCGGCGGACAGTGCCGTTATGGCGTGATCGGTGTAGAATGTCACCGTTAAAAACAGGCCAATTGAAGCCATTGCGACATTTACTCGCGGGGGTAGTTTATGAACCGTTATCAATGGACGTTGTATGCGATTTTTTTGATCTGTCTGGCGGTCAGTTGGATCAACCCGCTGTATCCGGGGGAGATGTTTCTGCAGCATGCACCGACCGTGCTATTCCTGGTTCTGTTGCCCATCGTTACTCCACGCGTGCCGCTGTCGAACGGTGCGTATACCTGCTTGATTCTGTTTTGGCTGCTGCATGTGCTTGGGGCGCGGTACACCTACTCCAACGTGCCGTATGATAATTGGACGGAAAGTCTGTTCGGCTTAAATTTAACAGAGCGGTTTGACCTGTCGCGAAATCACTACGATCGGCTCGTGCATTTCAGCTTTGGTGCATTGTGGGTACTGCCGGTCTGGGAAGTCTGCGTGAAGACGTTTAAAGTGCCACGGCGGTTTGCCATCTATACAGCGTTTGAGTTTGTGCTGGCCTATAGCATGTTGTATGAACTGGTGGAGTGGCTGATCTCGCTACTCCTCTCGCCCGACGCGGTGGAATCGTACAACGGTCAGCAGGGGGATATGTGGGATGCCCATAAGGACACGTTGTGCGCGATGCTCGGGGCACTGTTTGCTACGCTAGTTCTGACAGTTGTGGAAATACGGCGCGGCCGTTCTCAACCACCTGGGTCGCGTTAGAATTGGGGCGCGTTAGAATATCGCCGGCGCATCATAGGTTCAATGAGGCTACACCATGCAATACACCACGCTCGGCAACACAGGCTTACTCGTTTCACGGATCTGTCTGGGGACGATGACCTTTGGCGGCACCGGCAGTTGGCAGAGTATCGGCACACTGGATCAAACCGCGGCTGACACGCTGGTGGAACAATCGATCGCCGCCGGGGTCAATTTTATCGACACGGCCGATGTCTATTCCGAAGGCCTGGCCGAAACGATGCTCGGCCAGTCGCTCATCAATCTGAATGTTCCGCGACAGAGCGTGGTGGTGGCGACAAAGGCTTTTGGTCGCGTTGGTCCAGGGCGTAACGATATTGGTTCATCGCGTGGGCATTTGCTGGATGCAATCGACGCTAGCTTGCGACGATTAAAAACCGACTATATCGACCTGTACCAAATACATGGCTGGGACACGATCACGCCGATCGAAGAAACGCTCCGCGCGCTGGAGGATATCGTGCGCAGCGGCAAGGTCCGTTACATCGGCTGCTCGAACTGGCACGCCTGGCGACTCATGCAGGCAATCGGCGTCGCCGCGCAGCGGCAATACTCGCCGCTAGTGACATTGCAGGCATATTACTCGCTGGTGGCGCGCGATATGGATCGGGAACTAGTGCCATTGCTACAAGATCAAAAAGTCGGCTTGCTGGTTTGGAGTCCGCTGGCCGGTGGCATGCTTTCTGGCAAGTTCACGCGCGAGAATCAAACGCCCGAGAATGCGCGGCGCTCGAACTGGGACTTTCCGCCGACGAACCGTGAGCGCTTGTGGAATGTGCTGGATGTGCTGCGACCGATTGCCGAGGGACACAACGTCAGTTGTGCGCGCGTTGCTCTCGCCTGGCTGCTCGCCAAACCGTTTGTAACCAGTGTGATTATTGGTGCCAAGCGGCCCGATCAACTACAGGACAATTTGGCGGCCAGTGACCTTGTGCTATCCGCCGAAGAAGTGTCCAAACTCGACGAGGTGAGCAAGCTGCCGGATGAGTATCCCACTTGGATGGTGCAGCGGCAGGGGATGACGCGGTGGGGTGTGCAGTAGCAATGTGCGTTGTTTGCCTGAGAATCAAGTGAGCCGCGAATATCGGTGTGGTTTTACTGACTTGGATGTTGAACAATGCAATTCACGCTTTCCACGTTTCTCAAGGCAATCGCCGTCCTGTCGGTAATTTTCGGGCTAGTAAGCTGGGCTATTCGCTACTATCCCAAAGAATCGATTATCGCAGCAGTAGGCCAAGCACTACCTACTGCGGTGCTACTTTTTAGCGGGCTGAAACTCATTCAAATCGACTGCCGACGTAGAGATGGAGCCTGTTTGTTAATTGGATTGCTATTGGTCTTGTACGGACTAGTAATAACGTTACCGCTACGGATTAATTGAAATTTTGGAGTGATGCACAGTGGCCAGCATAGCCGTACTGTTACGTCTCTTGTCGTTCGATCCATTTTTCAGCGGCGACCGGAACAAAGTTTTGCAACCGATCAAGTAGCGGCTCAATGGTTGGTTCAACAATGACCAGATCGCGATGTTCACCACGGACGAAGCCATGCTTTGTCGCGTCGTTGAAAAGCTGTAGCAGCGGCGTATAGAAGCCCGCCACATTGAGCAGGCCGCACGCTTTGCGGTGCAGCCCAAGCTGCGACCAGGTCAGCACCTCGCAGAATTCTTCAAACGTGCCAAAACCGCCGGGCATGGCTATGAATGCATCCGACAGATCGGCCATCAATGCCTTGCGGGTGTGCATCGAATCGACGATCCGCAGATCGGTGACGCCGCGATGACCCAGCTCTTTGGCCATGAGCGCTTGAGGGATGACCCCGATAACACGTCCCCCGGCGGCCAGTGCGGCATCGGCCAACAGACCCATCAGGCCGACGTTGCCGCCGCCATAGAC
>JAWXCH010000322.1:0-5478 GCA_034440595.1 Planctomycetota bacterium
CGCGCTCAAGATCAACAACGACCTGGAGCGGATGGGAGATTTGGCCAAAAACATTGCCAAACGCGCCGTCTGGCTAGGTAAACGTGATCCGATCGATTTGCCGATCGATTTTCGCCAGATGGCCATGCAGGTTCAGAACATGGTCAAGCAAAGCCTGGACGCCTTTGTAACAGCCAGCCCTGCAATCGCACGACAGGTTCGTGCCGAAGATGACGAAGTCGACGAATGCCGGTCGCGGATTCGCGATCAGATTATGAAGCTGATCGAGCTTCGCCCGGAACGGACGGAGTACCTGCTAAAGCTGAACTCCGTTTCAAAACACCTGGAGCGTCTGGCCGACATGGCAACCAATGTCGCCGAAGATGTGATCTACATGGTTGAAGGAGAAATCGTCCGTCACCGCTCGAACGACGAGTAAAGCAGTACTTGCTGTGTGCCCAACGGTATTGAGCGTGTGCCACTGGCTCTGCCAGTGCTGAAAATACCGAGGCGGTGCATTCCGCGCAATGCATTCACCTCTCCCGCTTGCGGGAGAGGTCGTCGCCCCAGCGACGGGTGAGGGTTGCCTTTCATTCTGAACTGTCTGCTTCTCTCAAGTGCAGCGTATGCCACTGCCAAATTGCCGAGTCGCAACATTTCATCTACTTGTCGTTTACTTTTTCTTCGCCGCGGCTTCCACCTGACGATAGGCGGCAATCGCCGCTTCCTTCAGCGTCTCGGGCAATGTCGGATGGGCGTGGCAAACGCGGGCAATGTCTTCGCTACTGGCACCAAATTCCATGGCTGCGGTGGCCTCGGCAATCAGATCGCCGGCATGCGGGCCTAGAATATGAATCCCTAGCACCCGATCGGTCTTGGCATGCGTCAAGACCTTGACCTTGCCAAGCGTCTGTGCGATCGTCACCGCGCGACCGTTGTAGCGAAAGGCAAATGACCCTTTCACATAGGGAATCTTCTCCTCGCGAAGCTGATCCTCCGTCTTGCCGACGGCGGCAATTTCTGGATCGGTAAATATCACGGCGGGAATGACATCGTAGTTGATGTGCCCGTAACCGGTGACAATTTGCTCGACACAGGCGACCCCTTCATGTTCGGCCTTATGTGCGAGCATTGGCCCGGCGATGACATCGCCGATGGCATACACCCCTGCGGCCGACGTTTCAAAGTGATTTTTGGTGGGAATGCGCCCTTTGGAATCCAGTTCGATGCCGACCGATTCCAAGCCAAGGCCAGCCGTGTATGGCGTGCGTCCCACGGCCACCAGCACCCGATCGCAGGTAATTGGCTCATGCCCTTCACACTCGACAATGCAGGTCTTCTTCTCGACCCTGGCCGCGGTAACTTTTGTGCCTAGGCGGAACTCGATCCCCTGCTTCTTGAATATTTCCAGCGCTTCTTTGGCCAGTTCGCTGTCTGTGCCCGGAAAGATGCGATCCAGATATTCCAGCACCGTAACCTGGCTGCCGAGTCGATTCCAGACCGAGCCTAGCTCCATGCCGATGTATCCTCCGCCGATCACGACCAGATGCTTGGGAACTTTTTCGTAAGACAGTGCTTCCGTACTGCTGCCGATCCGATCGCCATCCAGTTCTATACCACGCAGCGAAGCAGGAGCGCTACCGGTGGCCAGAATGATCTTGTCGGCAGCAAGTTCGATGGTCTTGTCCCCCGCTTCGACAAGCACGCGGCCGGGGCCATCCAACCGTCCTTTTCCCAGATAGCGCGTGACCTTGTGCTTTTTGAACAGGCCATCGATCCCTTTGGACATCTGTTCGACAATCGACTGCTTTCGTTGCAGCATCACGTCCAGTTGCAGTTTTACACTGCCCAGTGTGATGCCGTGCGCATCATAGCCATGCTTGGCTTCAAAGTACTTCTCGCTGGACTCCAGCATGGCCTTGCTGGGAATGCACCCGACACGCAGACAGGTGCCACCAAGCAGTGGCTCCGTTTCAACGCAGGCGACATTCAGGCCCAACTCGGCGGCGCGAATCGCTGCCACATAACCACCTGGGCCACCACCAATCACAATCAAGTCGTGCTGAGTCATTTGCTAGTTCAAACTATTCGCTTTGCGGCAGGAAGGAGCGTTGAGGCGTGGCTTTCAAACTTCAAGCTATGCGGATCAAACTTCGATGAGCAGTCGCGTCGGGTCTTCGATCCCTTCCTTGACTCGCTTCAAGAAGGTCACCGCTTCGCGGCCATCGACAATCCGATGATCGTAGGTCAATGCCAGGTACATCATCGGTCGAATGACCACCTGGCCATTTCGCGCCACTGGCCGGTCCTGAATTGCGTGCAGGCCAAGAATACCGCTTTGCGGCGGATTGACAATTGGCGTGGAGAGCAGAGACCCATACACACCTCCATTACTGATCGTGAAGGTGCCTCCCTGCAATTCTTCCAGCTTGATCTTGTTTTCGCCCGCCCTGCGACCAAAGTCACCAATCGTTTTTTCAATGTCGGCAAAGCTCATGAACTCGGCGTTGCGTAGGATCGGCACAACCAATCCTTTGCCGCCGCCAACTGCAATGCCGATATCGTAGTAGTTCTTGTAGACAACGTGCGGCTCGCGCACTTCGGCATTGACCTGCGGAACCTGCTTCAGCGCATCGACCACTGCTTTGACAAAGAACGACATGAAGCCCAGCTTCACACCATATCGTTCCTGATAAATGTCCTTGAACTTGGCACGCAGGGCCATGATCTCGGTCATGTCCACTTCATTGAACGTCGTCAATAGTGCTGCCGATTGCTGCGCCTCGACCAGCCGCTCGGCAATTCTCCGCCGGATCGGGCTCATTACTACGAACTCTTCCTCGCGACTGTATCCATTGCCCTGCGCGGCGATTGCCTGATTGGACTTCTCGGCTGTAGGTTGTCGCTGCATCAACTGCCCTGGTGGAGCAGGACGCGCCTCGCTTCTTGCTACCACACTTGCATCCGCACCTTTCGCCCCTTCGGCAGCTCTCAGCACGTCTTCCTTCAGCACGCGTCCGCCTGGGCCTGTCCCCGCAATTTGTGCAGTATTAACACCCTCTTGTGCTGCCGCTCGCTGCGCGGCGGGCATGACTGGAGTTGTGCCCGGCTGCACTGCACCGATCGCGGTCTGGCCACGTTTCTTTTCAACGGTCACATGGGTTTCTGTTGTCACCGGGGCGGCTTGAGGTTCGCTCTTTTTCGATGTTTCCTCACCGCTTCGTGCCGCTGTATCCGCAGACTTCTCAGATGCAGAGTCGGGCTCGGCGGAATCGCCAAGATAGCCAATCACTTCGCCGACATCGGCCTTTTCACCTTGCTGCTTGAGCAACTTGGTCAGTTTTCCGGCGGAAGGTGCCAGCAAGTCAACGGTGGCTTTGTCGCTTTCGATCTCGACCACGACCTCATCCAGCGCGACATTGTCGCCGACGTTTTTCTTCCACTCGCCGATCTGGACTTCGGTAACTGACTCGCCCACGCTAGGCACTTTAAGTTCAACAGGCATGGCTATTTAGAAAGCTCACAGAGGGACCCGGACCAGAATAAACTCCAACGAAGTTCAGTGTAACAATTCAGGATCGAATTGACCAATAGGCCACCCGCAGGCGTGGACCAAACGATGTCCAGATTCAGGATGGTCCAGATCGATCGCCCTAAACATCGCCATAGGCGCATTAAACATCACCAAAGGCGGCAGAGAGCAGTTTTTCCTGCTCCAGCTTGTGGCTGCTGAAAGATCCGGTTGCGGGGCTGGCCGCGCTTTGACGGTAAACACCAGCAAACGGCAGGCGATCGTACAGGCGGTCTCCCCAGTGAACGCGCAGAAACCGCCAGGCTCCCATGTTCTCGGGCTCTTCTTGAACCCAGTAGACCGGGGTCTCATCCGGGTATTGCGCCAGCAGCTTCTTCAGCGGTTCTTTGGGAAGCGGATAGAGTTGTTCGATCCGCAAGATTGCCACATCGTGCCGTTGCAGTTCCTTGCGTTTCTCTTCCAATTCAAAGTAGATTTTGCCCGAGCAAAGCAAAATACGTTCGACCTCTTGCCGCCCATCGGGGACTACATCGCCAATGACACGATGAAATTCACCCGTGGCACACTCGTCCATAGTTGAGACCGCCGCCGGATGGCGCAGCAGTTTCTTAGGCGTCATAATGACCAACGGTTTTCGCCAGACGCGTAGCACTTGGCGACGCAAGCAATGAAAGTACTGCGCCGGCGTCGTCAGGTTGCAAACCTGAATGTTATCCTTTGCACCCAGCATCAAAAAGCGTTCCAACCGCGCACTGGAGTGCTCTGGACCCATTCCCTCGAAACCGTGCGGTAGCAGCATCACAATGCCGCTCAGCCGGTTCCATTTCTCTTCGGCACTGACGATGAACTGATCGATCACCACCTGCGCTGCGTTGACAAAGTCACCGAACTGCGCCTCCCATACTACCAACCCGTCGGGGCAATCCAGACTGTAACCGTATTCAAAGCCGAGCACTCCTGCCTCGGACAAGGCACTGTTGTAAATCTCGACCGGGGCCTGATCCGCAGAAATATGTTGTAGCGGCATGTAGGTCCGACCATCCTGCACGTCGTGTAACACTGCATGCCGATGGCTGAATGTACCGCGCTCCGAATCCTGCCCACTCATCCGAATCCTCAAGCCACCATCCAACAAGCTGGCAAATGCCATCGCTTCGGCACCACCCCAGTCGAGCGGTCGCTGACCGCGCGCCATTTCCAGGCGAGGTTTGAGCACCGTGCGCTCAATGGTGGGGTGTGGATGGAAATCCTCAGGCAGCTCCGTTTGCACTTCCAGCAGCTTTGCCAGCTTGGCCTTATTCATGCCGGTGTCGACTTCGGCCGCTTCGCGCTCGCGGCCTCCGATGTAAAAAGCCCAAAAGCCAGATATGTCGCTGCGCGGAATGTAGCTTTCGCTCCGTGCCACGGAAAGCTCCGTCTCCAGCTTCTGTGCATGCTCATTGGCGATCCGATCAGCGTCGTCGCGAGTCACACCACCCAGCTTGAGCAAGTGCTCTAGATAACCTTCGCGAACGCTCTTACGCTTTTTGATAGCCCGGTATAACTGAGGCTGTGTGAACTCCGGCTCGTCGGTTTCGTTGTGCCCACGTCGGCGATAGCAATACATATCGATGACGACATCGCGCTGGAACTCGCGACGGAATTCCATTGCCAGTCGGACAACCTGTGCAACCGCCTCGGGATCTTCGCCGTTCACATGAAAGATCGGGATTTGCAGCATTTTGGCAACATCGGTCGCGTAAGTGCTGGACCTGGCCTCCGAAGGGCTGGTAGTAAAACCGATCTGGTTGTTTACCACCACGTGCAAAGTGCCGCCCGTCTTATAGGCCTGCAACTGGCTGAGATTCAGCGTCTCTTGAATAATTCCTTCACCAGCAAACGCAGCGTCACCGTGGACCAGAATCACCATGCCACGTTGGCGGGCCTTGTCTTCGGCGCGGTCCTGCTTGGCCCGCATGCGGCCGATC
>JAWXCH010000323.1:0-4261 GCA_034440595.1 Planctomycetota bacterium
ACAGGAAATGATCGGGCCGAGGTATTCAGCGGCGTAGTCTTCTTCGGTCGCGGTTTTGGCTGTCGGCAGCAATTTGCGAGTTCGTTCATCGCCACGAATTTCGACGTTCTGTTTGGCTAATGCCGCACCGATCTGCGGTAAAAACCTAACCGCAACGTCCACGTGGACGAGGAGCGACTCGGCCGCATTGCAGACACCCATCCGTTGCGTCTTGGAGTTAATGACGATCCGCTCGGCAATTTCCAGGTCTGCTGAAGCGTCGACGTAGACGTGGCAGTTGCCGGTAAAGTGCTTGATGACCGGCATGCGTGCTTCTTCGGCCACACGGCGAATCAGTCCTTCGCCACCGCGCGGGATGGCGACGTCGATGTAGTCGGCCAGCTTCAAGAAGTGACCAACGGCGGCTCGGTCGGTGGTATTGACCAACTGCACTGCATCACGAGGCAGCCCGCAATTGGCAAGTTCCTCGCACATCAGGTCGACAATCGCACGGCTGCTGTGCGCCGCCTCTTTGCCACCGCGCAGGATGACGGCATTACCACTCTTCACACAGATCGCCGCAGCATCGGCAGTGACATTGGGCCGCGATTCGTAGATAAAGAACACCACGCCCAGCGGGACGCGCGTTTTGAGAATCTGCAAACCGTTGGGGCGGATCGTCGATTCGATAACCTCGCCGATCGGATCGGGCAAAGCGGCAACTTCTTCCAATGCCGTGGCAATCACGTCGATTCGTTTTTTATCCAGGCGCAACCGATCAATGGCGGCAGCGGTCAGGCCGTAGCCAGGGGCGGCTTCCAGGTCGAGCGCGTTGGCGGCAACGATTTGCTCAGCGTGCTTGCGGAGCCGTGTTGCTGAACGGCGCAGCCAGTCGATCTTTGCCGCACCACCGACGGATGCTAGCTCGGTCGAAGCCCCCTTTGCACGCTGAGCCACATCCAATGCGTAAGCAGCCAGATCCTGATTGGCCGAATTCTGGGGAACAGTTGTTTTTTCAATCGTGGCCATCGGAGTCTCTGAAGTGGTTTGCAGCAATACCGTAAAGCGAATTGTACGGGCTGACCGCTCAAAATGGATTGGTCGTGGCGGTAATTGACTTAATGGCTGTGGCTAACTCCGTGCCTGCACACCATTTGCGCAGCACCACACAATGGGACTTGCGCACAGGAAAGTATCGTTGAAAGGCCGTTTTGAGTCAACGGCGGTCCGTTGGCACTCCCCCACACGCCGCAAACAGCGTCATTGCCTCAAGCACGGCACGCACGTTATGCACGCGGATGATCTGTACCCCTTGCGCTGCCAATGCACAGGCGGCACCGATCGTGCCCGCGGTACGGTCGGCCTCGGAATCGCCGATTAGCTTACCGATGAAGCCTTTGCGCGAATGCCCGACCAGCAGCGGCTGGCCCAGGTCATGAAAGCGGTGGCAATTGGCCATCAGCAGCCGGTTGTGCTCGTGAGTCTTGCCAAAGCCGACGCCCGGGTCCAGGCAGATCCGTGCCCGGTCGATACCCGCATGCACCAGAGCATCGCGCCGCGCTGCCAAATAGGCATCAATTTCGCCAACAAGATCGTTGTACTGCGGATTATCCTGCATCGTCTGCGGGGTGCCTTGCATGTGCATGATACAGACACCCGGCTGGTGCTGTCGCACTACCTCGAACATCCGCGCGTCGGTGGTTAAGGCCGTGATATCGTTGACGATTTCTGCCCCCGCGTGCAGGCAGGCTTCGGCGACTTCGGCCTTGGAGGTATCTATTGAGACGGGGATCTTTACTGCACCACAGACGGCCTGGATTACAGGGAGCACTCGTTCAAGCTCATCGTCGACTGCAACAGCCTCAGCATACGGTCGCGTGCTTTCTCCCCCAATATCCAGAATATCCGCACCGTCACGGGCAAGTTGCAGTGCATGCTCAATGGCAGCCGACGGATCAAAGTAGCGACCGCCATCGGAAAAGCTATCCGGCGTAACGTTGACGATGCCCATCACCAGCGGCCGAACGCCGAACGTTAACGTACGTGTGCGAAGCTGCCAGGAGGTGGCACGTGGGGGCGACTGGGATGCATGTTCTCGTTGAGACATGCTGGTATTATAGATTCGCACTGCGGTGCGCAATAGGCATGTCTGTCACGTGCAACGATGGATTTGTTACCAAAACAGGTATCTGGACATCACGGCGGAGCGTGATGAGTACTATTACCAGGGCACTTCCATCATGCCGACAATCTGGTTGGCAAGCCTGTCGATGACTTCTTGTTGCGCGGTGGCCATGGAGCGGCCGAATTCTGGCACAATATCGGACGAGGCTCCGATATCAATCGCCTGCGGTAGCGGCATCGATGACTCGCGGATCAGCTCGCCACGCCGCGTAGTCCAGCTCACCAGGACCTGCATGTTGATCTGGCTCTCGCGCGGGTCATCAAACACGTTTTCGACCAGCAGACGTTTGGTATCGCTGACCAGGCGTACCGACAGCACGCTGTCGGCATTGGGATCATTGACCAGAGTGAACGTCGTCCCGTCGCTAATTCGTCTGGTCACCGCTTCGGTCAGGCGTTCGCCCAGGAATGGACGAAAGCTGTCCGACTCGATCATCGGCACGTAGATCGTCTGAATATCCTGCGGATAGAGCGAGGCCGTGCCCATGCGATACGGCGCTCCGGTACAGCCGGTCAGGCCGATCAGGCCGATCAGCAGCGTCAATATGCCGAGGCTATGCAGTTTGATCATGAACCTGTGCAAGGTTAGCGGCGGTTGGCCTGATTGCGTGGCTCGCCAAAGATCGGGTTCAAGAACGCAAATCGATCAGGAGGGTTGTCTGGCTCGTTCTTCAATTCTTCCAATCGCTGCTGAGATTGTTTTGCCAGGCCGGTGCCAGGGTACTGCTTGATCAACTTTTTGTAGTAAAACTTGGCCGCGCCGTAATAGCTTCCGTTTTCATAAAACTGCGCCATGTGGTATTCGCGGTAGGCACGCTGGGCGATGACTTCGGCTTTGGATTGGATCAGGCGTTCACGTTCATCGCGAAGTTCGTCGGGAAACTGAGTCAGCATCTGATCGATCAGCTCTTCGGCTTCGATTAACGCTGCGCCATCGTAGTCCGGTCCCTGATAGATGGCCAGCTTGCAGCGCAGGCCCAGCAAGTGTGCATGTGCCTGGTACTCGCTCTTGGGGTACTCGGTCCGAATCAGCTTGTAGTGGTAATCGGCGTCGTGGTAGCGACCTTTGACAAAGTATGCGTTGGCGATGGCTACTAGCGAATCGTCGGCCAGATCTCCGCGCGGATCGTTCAGGCGGACCTGATCGAATGCTAGCACCGCGTTGCCAAACGTATCAAACCAAGGGCGCGTCTTGTCGGTCGCATTGGGCACCACGGGCCAGGTTCCTTTTTCGCGATCAATCTCGACCCAATACTTTCCAATGAGGAACAATTGCTGGATCGATTTGTCGAGGTGTTGCGTGTTCGGATATTTTTTGAACAACTCACCGTACAGGTCCAAGGCGTCGGAGTATTTATCTTGAAAGAACAGGCTTTGAGCCTGCATGAACATAGCGTTTTCTTCAAGCTGTGAGTCTGAGTAGCGAGAGACCGTCTCGGCGTATTTCTTCTCCGCGGCGGCATAGTCCTTGGCCTCGAATAATTTTTCGGCTTCGTCGAATGCTGACTGTGCAACATTCCGGTCACGACCGAGGCCAACCGCCTCTTTGAATTCCTTGCTGATGTTTTCAGGTGACCAGGCCTCTAGGCCGGTTGGTTTTACGGTCTGCGTTTCGTCGTTTACAACCTGCGAGGGCTTACCCGAACTTGGTTCCTGGTAGTTCGTACGCACCACACCGTCCGCAGCAGGAGGGGCGTCGTTTAAGGCCATGAATGGATCCTTGGCCTCGGGTCGCTGGAACCAGGCGCAGCCAGAACCGAGAATCATAGCGCTGCCGATCGCACAGGCCAGCAAAGTGGTGCCGGCTCGATTGCTGTGGTCGCGATTCGCGATTGCGCGGGAATTGGATTGCATACGGACTTCCTTGCCCAGTACCTTCGGTTGCAAAATTACGATGAGGTGATGGTTCCCAAGTACTCGTGCATTTTCGGTTTGTGGCCGAGCATATGCGTTAAATAGTGATTCATAACTCCTCGTAATTCACCACGAATGGCTGGCGGAATCGCCGGCGTCGCTTCGTGGGTTAACTCCGCAAATTGCTGCAATACGGCCAGGACACCGGCACTGATCGACATCAACTGCCGTTTTCCTACGCGAC
>JAWXCH010000324.1:0-4113 GCA_034440595.1 Planctomycetota bacterium
CTTGGGAGGTGGCGCGCGCTCAACTGCATCTCAAGGCCTTGGAAGCACTGGAGATTTGTGTTGATTCGCCGCGGGCCGCATTGCAGTTTGTGAAGCTGCACACGGACCTGGTATGTCAGGAACGTCGCTTGCGGCTGGAGGAGGAACAATTGGCCGAAGAGAAACGCGAACACGAGCGCTACCATGAGCGTGAACTCCATAGCCGGGCGGTGGAGCAGGCCCGCGAAGAAAACCGGGCAGCCGAACTGCGCTGGGAAGCGGCACGTTCTCCGGTCGCTGGCGGTTCGCGCTCGCAGAGCAAGCAGTCAATCGAGCGAGCCCGACCGCGCGGAGAGTTCTCGGCACGGCGGCAAGCAGTTAATCCCTTTGTGAAAATCAGTCCCCTGTCCAAAGTCGCCTGAACGCGGGAGCCCGGCGAATGAGCGAAGAAACCGCATTTTGCTGACCATGCCGATTGGGGGGGGTCAGTCAATTACGCATGATTAAAAGATGCCGGCTAGCCTCCGAAACGACGCGGTTCACGGCGACTGGTTTGAAATCGACGAACCGGCACCGCACCGGCCTAGAAAGCGACCGCCGGGCCGTGCGGCCGCCCAGTCCGAGCTGTCGAATCTGCTCGGTAATGTCTTTCGCATACTGCGTCAAATCTTTCAGCAACACGCTGCTCGCTTGGAGGAACCCGTACATCCCCCGCGTGTTCGACAACCAACGGAGCGTACCTCGCAAACGCACCCGGTCGAATCCCGATAGCACACCAATGACGTGGGCCGCATGACGCTGTATAAAACTCTGCATGGCGTTGTTCCTGAGCTGAGCGACGGAGGTTGAAGCACCGTCAGCCTAACTCTTGAACAACGCCTCTTTCTTTCCCTCTGCTCATTGGTTCCGGCTACGCCGGGCTGTGCTTGTCGCAGCGTCAACTCGATTATCAGTGGCGTCAATTTAGCCCAAGTTACGGGCTAGCACCAATTTCTCCTGGAATGCCCTGTTCTACAAAACCCAGAACGGGGCCCGCGTCTGCGACTTGTTCATGAGCCTGATCTACACCTGCCAGTTGAATTAGGCGAATCCGTTCGAATACCTGACTCCGTTGCAGCAGCACGCCGACTTGGTCGCGGCCAGTTCTGAGCTGTGGCTGCCCTGGAACTACCGGACGACGCTCGGAGCAGAACTATCGGCTGCCTAACTGGCGATAACATCTTGGCTCAGCGGACCTTGGTGCCGCGACAGCTCACGAAAGCCGCTATACTCGCGCATCTGCCTGTTATCGCTTGGCACTCCTGGCGCTGAGAAACATGTGAGCTGCAACGAGAAGGCATCGAAGTCGAACTTCCACCGGAAGAACGCGCGCTCATTCTGCGGTACGGCTATCCGTATTGAGCAGACCCTCGCGGCGTACCAGAAAAGTCCGACAATTGAAATCGTCCCGCTGGATAAATTGTGAGCTGGAGCGGTTGATCAGAGACCTCTCGAGGTCCCTCAACGACATGGCTAGTGGTTCACTGCAAAACACATTGTTCGAGCTCTGCGAACGGCTGGAAGCCGCCGAACGATCTGGCAACGGAATGCTCGACGAGTTTTGAAGCTGCACGCATCGGCGTCAACATGCTATTCGACGCTACAATCACCTGCCGCACGCGGTGCCAGCGGCCAAATCAGAAATTGCATGCTTACCGGAAGGACACCATTGATCACGCATCGTCGATCGACGGGCTTGCGCCCACGCCCCTTGGGTGCCGTCACATGGCTGAGATGCTGCATCCTCGTTTCCATCGCTACGGCTCCTTCCCTGGAATGTCAGAACTCCAGGGGCCGTAGCTTTTTTATCGATTCAGGCAATTTCAAAACACGTTCTAAGCCTTAGCCCTTGCTTTCATTAGCAAGCGATCGGCCACAAACATCCCACCAGCAGCCAACATCGCTATACCGCTCACTATTGATCCGGGATCAAGTTCAGGCACACTAATCTGCGCTCCAAAGGCGGTCGCACTAAACGCGGAAAAAACCAATAGCCCCGCTGCTGCCCGCAGCGCATAGCCACCAACCGAAACAAGCTTGCTCATCGAACGTGTTCCCTATGAGTACATTTCACAACGAGAAGAAACCATTAACCTCTCGTGTCTATCTATTATGCTCCACCTGACAGGACAACCTGACACGCCAGACTTCAAGATTCCACAGCTTCGGCTTCCCGGTTCTTAATCCCATACATTTTTACGCAGATTAGCGGCATTCAACATAATATCTGATAAATATTGACAAAAATAGCCAAGAATTTCCGCCCGGTTTTTCAGCCGATTGCAATCTCCATCTGACGCAGCATTCGAGCTGCGCCGAACAGGCCACTACCCACAAAACTTCTTCTACACAACCATCGAGGCCGCGCCCACCGATTTTGCATCAGACCTATAAATACAGGTGAACGGCGTTGAGTACGACTGCTAGGCGTCGCCGGATCGAGATCGCGACTTTTTGATGGATCTGCAGGAAAGCGGCGGCCCCCAGGCCCTCACCTATCCAAGCTGCTGAACTGTTGGGCTCTCCCGCAGATTTCCACTGACCGCGGCTGAAATCCTAAGAATCTCGCCGTTTGTAAATCTGTAGCGATTGAATGGCCCGGCGGCTTTAGGTAGTCTGGGACGGAAGCGGCAGGTGTGGAACACCGTACCGCTACTTCCGCAAACCAACTACCTAAGGATTAAGTACCGTGCAGTTGCCGCTGAAGCGGTTGACCGGGTTTCACCCGGAGACACCCAAGCGATGCTCGTCCGACGGCCACGTCGCATTTGTGGACTACGTCCCTCCGCCGCTCCTTTTTTTAACAACTGGAAATCTGCATCGGAATGGCGGCTGTGAATTGAAGTCCGCAGTTCAGGCAAGTAAGAAACGCGTAATGGTGCCATTGTCACGGACGCAGCTTTGGCGGCAAGGGGAATGGACTGATTGCGTCGTTTGAACAATTCGGAGGTAGCAACACTTCACAACTCACAACAGGATACGACTTCAGCGACCGCTCCGTGCAGCGAAGAAAAGAGTGCTTAACTACCTCCCAAAAGCTGTGCAAACAAAATGAAACCTTCCAGTGATATCAGCTCCATACGATGCCGAATCACGCTGACTCTCAGAGGAACTTGACTGCCATGGTACGCATCCATTTGAAAAATCGAAAGCGGCGATCCACTTCTAAACGCCCGACACATTATGCGGTCCATTCGGCTCGCTTGTCGATTGAGCAGCTCGAAGACCGGCGTGTGATGGCTGGATTCATTCAGGGGTTTGCTTTTATCGACGCTGGAGTGCCCAATAATCACTTCGACGCGGGTGAATTGCCAAAAGTAGGCGCGACAATTGAATTGCGGTCTGCCGACGGGTCGGCACTACTTCAGTCAGTAATGACTGGCGCGGATGGGTACTACCGCTTTGATGGCCTGACAACTGGGACCTATCAGGTCAAGGAAATTCCCATCAGCGGATATACGAATCAAGGGGTTGAATTTTCGACCGTGCTCAGCAGTGCGTCGCCACTCAATGCGGGCACCATTCTTGTCAACTTGGTTGATCCTGATTCGGCTCCATCCGTAACAATCAACCGCCAGCCGGAATTGGCTGGCGCTTCTGTCTCATACACGCTCGTAGGTGGTCCTCTCAATAGTTTCACGCAACCTAGCGACCACGTACAGCAGTTCCAAATCAATATAAACGGCGGGTCGGATTTTTATTCGTTTTGCACCGATCTGTTCCATGCTTTTACGGACGGCAATGCTGTATCCTTTCAGGCGCAACCGGGCACGCTTCCACTGCCTCCTGGTTTGGCCGCCAATATTGGACGAATTGGTTATCTGTACAATACGTTTGGCACTGACCTGCTTGCAGCGCCTACCGACAGAGCCGGCTTACAAATTGCAATTTGGGAGCTGATTTACGATGCCAGTCCCGATTTGAACTCGGGTGCCTTCACGGTTGGTCCTGGCCCGTCAAATGCTGCCGCTATTGCAGCGGCAAATTCCTATCTGGCAATATCCGCCGGCCAGGACCAGCGGGCGATATTCTTGAATGATCTTGCGCCTCCATTTCCCAATCCCGCGGGTCTCGGGAATCAAGGCATGCTTGCCA
>JAWXCH010000325.1:0-2612 GCA_034440595.1 Planctomycetota bacterium
CCGGATGAGCGTGCGCGGTTTGCGCTCCAGCGCTGTCTGATCCGCACGCCAACCGAAGCGGAGGCGCAGCGACTGGTGAAGCTGTACGAAGCGGCTTACGCCGAACTAAAGAATCAACCAGAAGAGGCCAAGAAACTGGCCACGCAGCCGATCGGTCCATTGCCAAAAGATGCCGATGCGGCAGAACTGGCCGCCTGGACCACGGTGTCCAATGTGATTTTGAGCTTGGATGAATTTCTCATGAAGCGATGACGCCATTTTTTGTGAGGCTATTTCGTGCATCCTATCACCGAACAATTGCAACTCCAGACGCGCCGACATTTTCTCCAGCAGAGTACGCTGGGTGTCGGAGCAATCGCGATGTCGTCGCTATTGCAGCGTGATGGACTCGCAGCAGAAAGTGCTAGCCAGCCGGTCGAAAATCCGTTGGCCCCGCGCGCTCCGCACTTTGCCCCCAAGGCCAAACGTGTCATCTATCTGCACCTGACCGGCTCGCCGCCCCATCTCGATCTGTACGACTACAAGCCAGAACTGGTCAAACGGAGCGGGCAGGACTGCCCAGACGATTTTCTGAAAGGGAAGCGATTTGCCTTCACCACTGGCGTGCCAAAATTGATGGGCACCCCACGCACGTTCAAGCAATATGGCAAGAACGGCATGTGGCTTTCCGATGCTATTCCGCACTTGCAGACGGTGGCCGATGAGATCTGTATGATCAATTCGATGAACACCGACCAGTTCAATCATGCCCCGGCGGAGCTATTGTTGTTAACCGGTTCGCCACGTTCGGGCCGCCCTTCATTCGGTACCTGGACCACCTATGGGCTAGGCAGTGAGAACGAAAATCTCCCTGGCTTTGTGGTGCTGATCTCCAGTGGTGTCCAGCCGAACGGTGGGCAAAGCTCCTTTGGCAGCGGATTTCTCCCCTCGGTCTATCAAGGGGTGCAATGCCGCTCGCAGGGAGATCCGGTACTGTATGCGTCGAATCCTGCCGGCATGGATCGCAATCTCCGTCGGCAGACGCTCGACGCGCTCAGCGACCTGAATCAGATGCAGGCCGAAGAGTTGGGCCACCCCGAGACGCGCACGCGGATCGCGCAGTATGAGTTGGCTTTCCGCATGCAGACGGCGGTGCCCGAGGTGATGGACATCAGTCGCGAATCGCAGACTACGTTGGATGATTACGGTGCCAAGGTCGGTGCGGCCAGCTTTGCCAATAATTGTCTGTTGGCACGGCGACTGGTCGAGCAAGGAGTCCGCTTTGTCCAGCTCTTCGACTGGGGCTGGGACTTTCATGGTACATCGGAAAACTCCGGACTAACCGATGGCCTGACCACCAAGTGCGCCTCAATGGACCGCCCGGTGACTGCGCTGCTGAAGGATCTGAAACAACGCGGCCTCTTGCAAGATACGCTGGTGATTTGCGGCGGCGAATTTGGTCGCACGCCTTTCCGCGAAGGGCGCTCTTCTGGCGGAAAAATTCTCGGTCGCGATCATTATCCAGACTGTTTCAGCATGTGGATGGCCGGCGGCGGAGCGAAGCCGGGCTACACGCACGGGGCATCGGACGAGCTTGGATTTTCGGTCGCACAGGATAAAGTCCATGTGCATGACCTGCAGGCCACGCTGTTGCACTTGCTCGGATTTGATCACACGCGACTGACTTATCGCTTTCAAGGCCGCGACTACCGCCTGACCGATGTGCATGGCAGCGTGGTGAAGCAGTTGCTGGCGTAGCGAGACGCACAGTCGCATTTCGCTGGTGCGAAGTAGTGTGTGTTGGAAACGATTGATGCTTCACGCATTGAGACCGGCTTCATGGGGCACTCGTACTACGGCAGCAATCGAGCGGCGCTGTCGTACCTGTTTGCCCTGATCAAAGAGAATCGCGGCGCGGCGGACCGCCCGTGGTTGCGGATGGAATCCGCCACGGCTGATGCTGGCTACAATTCTGACTCAGTGGTCAATAGCTGGTGGATATTCAACTCGCAGCCAGCCGAAATCCGCTGGGTCTGGTACTTTGATCGGCTAAAGCAGATGACGGCGAATGGGCCTGCGGATACGACGTTTCGCAATTAGATAGGGCTCTCTCTGGCAAAGCCCATTGGTATCTACACCAGTCTGCTAGCAGTCGTTTTGACCGAAAACACTTGTGAATGCAACTCAGACTTGCGATTGAATACCGTGGTACAATTTCCAAAGTACGCCGAAGGCGTTCCATACCGAAGCCTAGGGTCGCTGCGCAGCAGCGCACCCTAGGTTAACAAACGACAAGTTCGGTTACCGCGAAGCGGTTACACAAGCAGTTACGATCGCGTTTTGCTCAAACCCAGATTTGAATATAACCACTTCGTGGTAACCGGTTGGATGGGGACGTTAACCCCAGGTGCGCTGCGCAACCTGGGGCTATGGAATGTAACGCCTTCGGCGTAATTGCGGCAATCTCATGCTAGCAAAGATGTGTAGATACCACTGGCACACAAAAAAGCAATCGCTGTTGCACTACTGCTTCACCAGTTCCACACAAATTCCCCCGGCGCGGAGCAGCTTGTGCATTTTGGTGAACCACAGTTCCTGTCGGATATGCAGGCCGACATCGTGGCAGGTCCGCA
>JAWXCH010000326.1:0-4786 GCA_034440595.1 Planctomycetota bacterium
AACATTCGCCTTCGCCGAGAGCTATGACGACAAGACCAAGCGTTACGCCGGCCTCAAGGGCGGACAAAACGTCAACGTGCCGGACGACGGGCTATTTGGCATCTTGGTGAAGCCGGACATCGCCTTTGCCCAGATCGCCGCCGACACGCCGCTCCCGGCATCTTCCCCAACAAACGCGGCGCCCGGCGCGAAGCCGGCTACAAAACCCGCAGGCGCAGCACCAATCCCGGCACCCGCCCAGCCAGCAAAGCCGAAGCGATTCTATGGATCAGTGAAAATTGACGCTGCGCGCATGAACCGAGACGCAGGCCAGATTTCGCAAGAAGTCGTCCAGCACTTAGTCGGTCTGCTCATGGCCGACGTGGACATCACCATCGAAATTCAGGCGACTGTTCCCGATGGCTTCCCGGACAGCGTTGTCCGCACCGTTGGCGAGAACTGCCGCACACTAAAATTCACCCAACAGGATTTTGCCGCCGAATAGCCGGCGAATCCGTGCCGAGCATGCACGCGCACCTCAATTCAGATCATGGCCGACGCACCCCAAAGCATATTCATCAGTCACGCCACACCGGCAGACAACGAGATCGCTCGTTGGCTGGCGTTGCGACTGATGCGCGAAGGCTACTCGGTCTGGTGCGATATCGAACGCCTCCGGGTCGGCGATGATTTCTGGCGGGAGATTGAAGGCGAGATTCGCACGAAGGCTGTAAAATTCATCCTGATCCTTTCTAAGAGTTCCTACAACCGTCAGGGTGTGTTGAACGAACTTGGAGTAGCCTCCAAGGTCGCCAAGCACAGGGGTAAACGGTTTATTTTGCCGATCCGGGCTGACGATATCTCCTACGACGACTTCCCGATTGAGGCCAATCGTCTCGATGCTGCGGATTTTTCCAAGAGTTGGAGCATCGGGATGGGAAGGCTCATGCAAATTCTCGTTGAGGACAACGTCCCCAAGGTGGGAGGCGGTCCGCAAGAGGCGGCCGATTGGTGGCAAAAGCGATATAGCGCGACCGAGGGCGTATCGACGGAGCGTGAAGAGTATTCGTCCAACCGATTCCGAATCACCTCAGCGCCAAAGCACGTCTACCTGCATAGTCTCGATAACTTAAAGCCTTTCGAGAAATCGAAGTTCAAACCCATCTATCCAGTCCATCAGATGGGCGGACTTTTCGTGTCGTTCGCACCCGCCGAAGACCTCGCGAAGGCATTCGAGGACGCCGAGGCGAAGATCGGAATGACGTTTTTGACGAAACTTACAACTTTCCTTCAGGACGGGTATGCGAAACCGAAGATCGAAAAGCGCGAGGCAAGGAATGTTGTCACGAGATTGATGCGTCTTGCATTCCAAGGAAAGCTATTGTCCGCCGGACTTAAGCCCTACGAACTCGCGAGCAAGGAGAACTATTATTGGTTCCCACCCGAGGTCGTTGCGCCGAGAAAACAGGTCCCTTTTGTTCGGCCCAACAAGACCAAAGGCGGCCGTGCGCTGGTAGGGGCGAAGATCCTGAAGGACCGTGCGGGAACTCAACTTGGCACCCAAGGCTGGCACTTCGGCGTCGAGGT
Source organism: Planctomycetota bacterium (assembly GCA_034440595.1). Lineage (GTDB taxonomy): Bacteria > Planctomycetota > Planctomycetia > Pirellulales > JALHPA01 > JAWXCH01. The sequence continues at coordinate 1,567 of JAWXCH010000326.1, forward strand.
GCTCCCCACCACCTGGCCATGCTTCGGTTTTCATCTGCGGTCCCACGTCGCATTTACATTGAATGGCATTCCGTATTCTGACGCCGCCAAACAGCATCGATTGCGGCGCCGCGAGTGCAAAGTATGGTTCAACGATCGCTGGGCTGACATGCTTCAGGCAGCGGTCGCGCAACTCGCAAACGGCGCCAACGAAGTCCTTCTACCGGTAAGCACGAAGGAGTCATTCGCGCTCCCCCTACAGCCAGAAAGTTTCTTAAGCCCTGTCCGTTTCGTGTGGGAGAAAGACAAAGAGCTGCCTCCATACCAGCCGGACGAAGAACAGCCGGCCGAGGCCGTCGACGACGACGGTGATGACGACGAGGAGGACTTGGATGAATAAATTGATTCATCTGCCTGAACCCAAATTGGTCTTCGGATTCAACCAAGTCATGGAGGACCCGCGCGACGGGTTGACACTCTTCGGTCCTTTTGACCGAAAAGACCCGATCTACGGAATCACGGTCGGGGTGATTGGCACACAGGAGGGAATTGACCGCTTCTTGCGCTGGATGGGCACCATCCAAGGGCCGGTGCGAAATCCGGAGCCTAAACGTGAGCGGCCTCCGTTTCCAGGATTCGAAGCGGTGTTTGGGGTCAAATGCGAGCCGAAGCCCGTCCAGACCGTTGTTCTGGACAAGGCCCGTCTCTCGACGCTGCTGCACTACGACGACCGCCACCGTAGAATTTACGAAACGGCCTCACTTTATGCTGACCCCATAATTGCCGCGACCAAAGACGAGGAGCGCCAGCCGGCGATCTGGTTCGTGATTGTTCCGGATGAACTTTATCGGGTATGTCGCCCCACGCAGAACGTCAGCCGCTTGAATCGGGTTGAAGCTCCGGGAAAGTTGAACCCCAAGCTGGTGCAGAAATTCAAGAACATCGACTATCTCGCCGGCATGGACGCGTTAGCCGAGGAGGAAGTCGCCTACGACTTCGAGCCCGATTTCCGCAATCAACTCAAAGGGCGTCTGCTCAAATCGAAGGCTGTCACTCAGATTGTGCGCGATAGCACGTTGATGCCGCTCGAAATCGTAAAGGCTAACGGCAAACCCCTGCGAGACCTCACTACAATCCGCGCCGACATCGCTTGGAATCTCAGCACCGCTGCGTATTACAAGTCCGGTGCCCGACCGTGGAAGCTACACGGTGTGCGCCCCGGCGTGTGCTATCTCGGCTTGGTCTTCAAACAGGATAATACCGCGAACGACCCGCGGAACGCATGTTGCGCGGCTCAGATGTTTTTGGACTCTGGTGACGGAGTGGTATTCAAGGGCTCGGTTGGTAAGTGGTATACCCCCGAGACCCGGCAGTTTCACCTGTCGCAAGCAGCAGCGAAAGAGATCGTCGGGTTCGCAATCACCGCCTACGCCGCGAAGAACAACGACGAAAAGCCCAAAGAGCTATTCATCCACGGGCGCACTCGGTTCAATGATGTGGAATGGGCGGGTTTCAACGAAGCTGCCGGCAAAGAAACCAAAGTCGTCGGCATCCGCATCGTGGAGGCGAACGATATTCGACTCTACCGTCAGGGCAGCCGAATGCCGATCCTTCGCGGGTTGGCTCACATTTCAGACCGCTACACTGCGTTGCTGTGGACGAAGGGATATGTGCCGCGCCTCCAAACCTTCCCTGGAGGCAAGCAAGTTCCAAAGCCAATTATCGTGAATGTCTGCCGCGGAGAACATGACATCGAGGTCGTCCTAAACGACGTGCTCCGCCTCACGAAGCTTAACTACAACTGTTGCCGTTTTTCTGACGGCATGCCTGTGACACTAAAATTTGCTGATGCGGTTGGAGAAATTTTGACGAGCGGTCCGGTCGGCGGCGAGGTGCCGCTCCCTTTCAAACACTACATCTGACCTCTCAAGCCCGCATGGAAAAGATCACTTATATTTTCTACTCCTGGCAGAGCGACCTTCCAGGTGACACCAACCGCAGCGCAATTCGAGCGGCGCTGCGGCAGGCGTGTTCGGAGTTGGAGCACGAATACAAAAAAGAAGGCCTACGCCTAGAACCTGACGAAGCAACCCGCGATGAATCTGGAAGCGTCAACATCCCTCAAACCATCATTAAGAAGATTACCCGCGCTGACATTTTTATCGCGGATGTTAGCACCATAAATTCCACATTGCCTGATGGCCGTAAAAGCCCGAATCCGAATGTAGTTTTCGAATTGGGCTACGCCACAGGGGCACTGGGCTGGGAGCGGATTGTGATGTTGTTCAACGATCATTTCGGGAAGTTTCCGTCTGATCTCCCGTTCGATTTTGATCGGCATCGAGCCTCGCCGTATAAGATTGAACCGGTCGCACCGGGAGTGCCGACCGGGAAGCACTCGGAGCAAAAGAAGAGGTTAAAAGAACTGCTGGTGGTAGCTCTCCGACAGATTCTCATCAACAAACCTCTAAGGCCTCGTGAGACGGAGGAAAAGAGCCCCGTCGAACTCAAGCGCCAGCGAGACATCGGCAGTCTCAAGTGGATTCTTTCCGCTATTCACCAGCCGACTATGCAGGAATTCTTGGGCGACATACCTCATCGTATTCGCCAGCCGATCTTTGATTTTTGGGAGGACTTTGAGGCGGTATACCAGAATAGTCTATTTTACGTATACGACGCTATTGCGAAGAAACTACTCGATGAGGTCTACCGTAGTTGGTGGACAACGATGTCATTCGGTCATCGCTACGACATGTCGTATCATGGGCGGTCCTTCATTTTTCGCTGGGACATGGACATGTTGAGTGAGGAACAGCAGCGGGACTGGAACAAAAGCAAGCAGGCCGCCCGCCAACTCGCCATAGCCTTTGGGGGGCTCTTGGAGCACGTCAGAATTAACTACCTTGAAATCGATCTCGACGAGATGAGCGCCAATGCCTGGAGACGATACGTGAACTTTCACAAAGAGATGGATCGAATGTTTGAGTCAAAAAAAGCGGGTCGTTCGAAAAAGCGCGCCAAACCCAAGGCCACTCGATGAGCCTCCAGCTTTGTGATCTCTTAAGACTAGCCGGCATCGACCTCGGCGGCTTCAAGATCCATCTGGCCACCGGTTGGCCGAATCCGCCGTTGATCGCCTACTTCGATGGCAAGTTCAAGGAGTGGCAGGAGTATCAGAACCGCCGCAATTTCAAGTGCGACAACGTCGTCTCGCTGATTCACCTGCACTCAGACAAATGGC
>JAWXCH010000327.1:0-2976 GCA_034440595.1 Planctomycetota bacterium
ATATCGTAATGTTCCGATCTGTCACTAAGTAAATTGGCGGCGAATTGTTCGCAGACGGTGTGCCGAAGGTTGTGCCAACTGCCAGCTTCCCGGGAAAGCAATAAGTCAGGTTACTCCCTGCGGCTGGCGGACACCGGTGACAAAATCAGCTCTTGCTTTCTTAATCGTTTATCGTAGAATGACGATAAGAGAACAAGGCTCCCTCAAATTGGATGTAACCATGACTCGCCGCCGTAATGCTCTCAAGTGCGAACCGGGTGTGCCAACCAGGAACCGCGCAGCAACGCGGCAGCCGGCGGAGCGGTTGGCCGCGATGGCCTGGGGACTGGCACATCCGTTGCGTGTAAGAATCCTGCAACTGCTCGTGAAACGCGAAACCTGCGTTTGCGGGGAAATTGTGGACGAGATGCCGATTGCCCAGTCAACGGTATCCCAGCACTTGAAGATTCTGAAGGAAGCCGGGCTGGTGCAGGGCGAAATCGATGGGCCACGGGTTTGCTACTGCATCAACCCTGAGTCTCTCGCGGAGTTGAAGGAACTGATCGACAAGCTATAACCGGTCCTTTTTTATTTGTCAAAAAAACGCTTGTCGGCGATAAACGAAACATTCAGAAAGAACGTTCATGAACGTGCAAGTGTTCGACAAACCGATGTGCTGTTCGACCGGGGTCTGCGGACCGCAGGTCGATCCGGTGTTGCCGCGGTTCGCTGCCGATCTCGAATGGCTGAAAACACAAGGGCATCCCGTGGAGCGATTCAACTTGGCCCAGCAGCCGGCCGCCTTCATTGAGAACCCTGAAGTGCATCAACTGCTGGCCACCCAGGGGACAGATTGTCTGCCGCTGATCATGGTCGATGGGCACATTGTGAGCCAACGCGCCTATCCGTCGCGTGACCTGTTGACCCGTTGGGTCGAAGCGGCCGGCGCCAGCAAACCACTTCCGGTCGTCAAAGAAGGGGGTGGGTGTTGTGGTCCCGCCGGCTGTTGCTGATGAGGTTGTTGCTGATGAGTGATCGCTCACCCTTCCATCCTCCTGGTTCCGCAAAGGACAGGCTATGAAATTCCTGGACCATGCCACTCGCAACCTGTTCTACACAGGCAAAGGCGGAGTTGGCAAAACCTCTTTGGCGTGTGCCACGGCAGTTCGCCTTGCCGATGCGGGCAAGAGGGTTTTGCTCGTCTCAACTGATCCGGCGTCGAATCTCGATGAAGTGCTGGGGACGCCGCTGGGGCATCATCCGACTCCCGTCCCTTCGGTGCCGGGACTCTCGGCGATGAATCTCGACCCAGAGAAATCAGCAGCCGAGTATCGAGAGCGGATGGTCGGTCCGTACCGATCACTGTTACCGGCCGTGGCGGTAGCCAGCATGGAAGAACAGTTCTCCGGTTCTTGTACGTTGGAAATTGCCACCTTTGACGAGTTCTCGCGGCTCCTCGGCGATGCGGCTGCGACGAGTGAGTTCGACCATGTGATTTTCGACACCGCGCCCACCGGACATACGCTGCGACTGCTATCCCTTCCGTCCGCATGGTCGGGGTTCATGGAGAATAATACCACCGGCACATCGTGCTTGGGACCGCTGGCCGGCCTACAGACGCAGCAGAAGCTCTACCAAGAGACGGTTAGGGCGTTGAGCGATTCGGACACCACCACATTGGTGCTCGTTACTCGCCCTGAGGGGACGGCATTCCGGGAAGCGGCTAGGACCAGCGGCGAGTTGGCTGCCCTGGGTGTCAAGAATCAACACCTCGTTGTGAATGGCGTGTTTCAGGCCAGCGACTCGTCGGATCTTCTGGCGGTTGCCATGCAGCAGCGTGGCGAGATCGCATTGGCCGCGATTCCCGATCAGATTCGAGACCTTCCGCGCAGTCTGATCCCGCTCACAACGGACGGTGTGCTGGGCGTCGAAGCCCTGCGTGCTTTTGGGACAAGGTCAGCAGCGGTTGTTGACCGGACGGTTCCGCCGCCGTTTGACTTCTCGATGCCTCCGAACCTTGGTGCCCTCATGGATGGTCTGGCGGCGCCGGGCAATGGCGTGATTCTGTTGATGGGCAAAGGGGGCGTGGGCAAGACAACCATTGCCGCCACCGTCGCGGTGGGGCTCGCCGAGCGCGGCTTTGTCATTCATCTTTCCACCACCGATCCAGCCGCACACCTAGCCGCGACGATCGCAGGCGATGCTCTACCGAATCTCACGGTGAGCCGGATCGACCCGGCGGCGGAAACGGCACGCTACTCTACCGAAGTCATGCTGACAGCCGGAGCGGGCCTGGATGTGCAGGGGCAGGCACTGCTTGCAGAAGACCTGCGATCTCCCTGCACCGAAGAAATCGCCGTCTTTCGTGCCTTCGCGGAGGCGGTCGCCGAAGGAGCAGACCGGTTCGTCGTTCTCGACACCGCTCCCACGGGACATACTATCCTGCTGCTTGATGCCGCACTCGCCTATCACCGCGAAGTGACGCGCCAATCGAGCGAGATGCCCGAATCCGTCGAGCATCTTCTGCCCCGTCTGCGTGATCCGAACTTTACCCGCGTGCTGATCGTCACGCTCCCGGAAGCGACGCCAGTTCACGAAGCGGCCCAGTTGCAACGCGACCTGCGACGCGCGGAGATCGAACCGTATGCCTGGATCATCAACCAAAGTCTGTTACCTTTGCGTGTGACCGATCCGGTTCTCCGCGGTCGCCAGAATCACGAAGCGAAGTTCATAAGGGAAGTCTCTACTGAATACGCCCAGCGCACGGCGCTCATTTCCTGGCAAATTGAGCCGCCAGTCGGATACGAGGCCCTGAAGCAGCTCGTTCGTGCTGTGACCGGCCCGGTCTTCAACGCCGCCACACCCAGCCCGGTGCTCAGCAGCGATATTCGCGGGAACTAGTTGGACAGCGCCACTTTGCTTGATGATAGCATGGCTAAAGTCAAATGGCATTAGGGTTTTGGTATCAGCAAGAAATCCGCCGTTGCGGTGACAGCA
>JAWXCH010000328.1:0-6337 GCA_034440595.1 Planctomycetota bacterium
CGCGCAATCTGGTCCAACGGAGGCGAGGTCGCCATAGGCACCGCCCACCGGATAGGTTTGGGGGAAGTTCGTCGCAATGTCGGTGGACGAGAGAAGCGTATCGAAGGTGGGAGTGAGCTTGTACTTGGTAATCGTACCGTCGTTATTGTTGCTGAAGATCGCGCTCGTATTGACGCCGTCGCCAAAGGCCAAGCCGTCGGGAGCGTGCGCACCGGAGCCCGTCGCAGTGCTGAAGGTCAATGTTGGCGATCCGGCATTCGTGATGACGGTAATCGTGTTGTTGCTGTGCCCGGAGAGGGCAATATATCCGCTGGAGCTAGCCTCGATGTCATCCACTTGAGCCCCCGATGTGTAGATCAAAGTATTCGTCGTCAACACAGGATCATAGACGAAGATATTGGCTGAGTCGGAGTAGGCGATATTTCCGTTGGACATCGTCGTGACGCCCCAGCCCGGTCCGCCGACGGTGCCTGGCAGTAACGTCGCTGGAGCGGCCCAGTTGTTTGGGTCAAAACGCTCCAGTCCATTACCGGTCACGGTGTAGATTTTCCCATCAAATCCGGTCGTCATACCATAGCCGGATGTGCTCAGGCCGGTAATCGTATGGCTGACGGTCACGCCGTGGACGTTTGTTCCATTGGTGGTGACGTTCTGGGTCAGACTGTGTTCAAGAATTTGGTTTCCGGCGCGAGTTAAGAGATTGCCACTCGTGGTCCACGCCATGCCCGCCTCTCCACCAATGGACAGAGGGGCGGCAAATATTTCCTGCGAGTAGTTAGAATCCAAAAAGCTGAACTGCACAGCGAGCGCCGGCATAGCTTGAAAAAGGCTGAGTAGTAAAGTAGCCCCAAACACAAAGATCGGACGGGATAGAATCTTCATGAGCGTTTCTCCAGAGGGTTAGAATATTGAGACCACGGAACGGAATCGCGCCATGGCTTCTAACGACCGAATTATGGCCTCTCTGAACCGCCTCGTCCATCCACGCCGTCTATGTTCTTGAAGATTCAGAGGCGAGCGGAAGCCAAGCTTACTCAACGAAGCAATCATGCCCACGCAGAGATTCGCAGTAACCAGCATCTTGGCAGCTTGCGGAAAAGTAATAATCGCAGGATGGCGTGAGAGGATAATGCGCCGGCCTTGGCACAGGAAGGTCGCCGGGTGATAAGTGTGATGTAACGAATAACAAATTTATTTATCCCGTTCCCGATAATTCCTGACGGTGGCTCACAAGCCATGATAAGTTCTGCGAGCACTTAACAAGTTCCTCGCAATCCGGAGCCGCTTATGCGCCGGGTGCCGCTGCCGCCTTGCCCAGCAGTGTGACACACAACACCGGTTGCACGCTATTCAACGGTCTGGACTTGGCCATCTCCTGCTCACCTGTTCTCCTGCTCTCGCGCGCCGCGTCAACAACAAAACCAAGCCATCGTTTTTAATCTTCCTGATGCCTGTTGCCTGGAGTCTGAAGCCCATTTTCGCGCTTGAAAAAAAGCCAGCACCTCTGCTAGGCTGAACTCATGATTCGCGTCGTATGCTCAGAACTGGATTCCCGCCTTCGCGAGAATGACGAGGTGGGATTCGCCCTAGAGAGTAGTTCGTGGTACGTTCCACGCACCGGATGATTTAGTTGCAACCTGGGCTCGAATATTGAAGCGTAATGGTTTCGCAACCTCAAACGGAATGCGCGGTGCGTTGCACGTCCCCTACAAACTACAAACTGGATTCCCGCATGCGAGGGAATGACGGATCGCAAAAAAACGAAAACTCAAATGCGCGCAACGTACCTGACGTACCCCACAACCAAAATGTTACTCTGGAGAACCGACTATGGCTTCCGCTTAATCGCCCGACGCGCCTCACCGTCAGATATCGGCGACTCCTTTCCAAAATCAATCGGGTCGCCAAACATTTTGCGCTGCTCAGCCAACTTCCCTTCGAGCCTTTTTCGCTCGGCAGCAGTCTGCGGGTCATCGACCAAATTGTGCAGTTCGTCTGGGTCATTCTTCAAATCGAACAACTGCGTATGACTTTTGCCCTTGGCGAAATACTCGATCAGTTTCCAGCGATCGTCGCGCACCATCCGCTGGCTATCCTTATAGGCACCAAACAACACATCCCGCACCGTTTTCTGCTTCCCTTCAATAATCGGTAGCAGGCTGACACCATCGATTCCTTTCGGGGTTGGCAAATGCAGATAGTCCGTCAAGGTTGGCAACAGATCATAGAGATACACCAGCGCATCCGAACTGCCATGCGGAATGCCCGGCCCGGCAATAACCAGCGGCGGCTTCACATGTTCGTACAGATTCTGCTTCCCCATCAGCCCATGCCGTCCACCAACCGCCAGCCCCTGATCGCTAGTAAAGATAATCAGCGTGTTATCAAGCTGGCCTGACTTTTTCAGTGACTCAATCACCCGACCAAGTTGAAAGTCCAAGTTCGCAATCGTCGCATAGTAATCCGCCAGATGCTGCTTCATCTCCGCCTCCGTGCGTGGAGTCGGAGCTAGCTGCTCATCGCGAATATTCATATCCCCATTATCAAACGGATGCTGTGCCATGAAATTCTTCGACAGCGAAACTTTTCCTGCCGGGTACTGCGCGGCGAACTCGGCTGGTGCCGAACGCGGATCGTGCGGAATCGGCGGGGCGAAGAACACCAAGAACGGTTTGTCCTTCTGGCGGTCACTTAGCCATTCGATCGTTTTGTCCGCATGAAACTGACTGGACTTGGCGCGAACCTCTGGCAATTTGTTGTCCCGTGCGCGCCGTTCGTCATAAATAAACTTGTCGAACTGTTCATTGCCGGCAACATAGGAGTTTCCTTTCTTGCCAACATACAGCGTCTCGTACCCGGCCTTATTGAAAATCGCTCCCAACGAAGGCTGACTCGCAACCACTTCATTCGCTGCTGGAATTTTCCAAACCGATTTGCCGGTCATAATCATCGTGCGACTAGGCAGGCAGACAGCGCCGGTCATCGCCCCTTGGCAGTAGGCATTATTAAACGTGAATCCGCGTTGGACCAGCGCATCCATTGCCGGAGTCTTAATCTCGGGATTCCCGAGTGCCGAAACTGTATCCCAGCGTTGATCGTCCGTGACCACGAGCAAGACGTTGGTTCGTTTCGCCTCGGCTGCCGAAAGTTGATGACAAAACAAAACACCCACGACGAGCGCAATGCACCCAAAGGCCTGTCGAATCATGGAAAACCTGTCAAAAAGAAAAGTAGTTTGAGCCCGAGCAACGCCATTTGCGTCAGTCGGTGCCAGCATAGGTGAGAAACCTATTAGAATTCCTCGAGCATGCCAATTCAACCGCACCAGCGCCCCCGTCCGTCGCAATTTACCGGGCGAAAGGACCAATGTGCCGATGAATCTACAACTCCAGCGGAAAATCGCTCAGCAGTTCGACGCCTGTCGGGGTGACCAGATAGTTATTTTCCAGGCGGATGCCCGCCTTCAGGTCGTCAGCATAGACCGCCGGCTCAACTGCAATCACGTCACCCACCTCAAAAACATCGTCCCAGTTCGGGTTCAGATGCGGAGCTTCGTGTGGGTACAGGCCAATGCCGTGGCCAAGATGTGCATGCCAGGTTCCGCCGGGGAACCTACCAATCATTTCCTTCGCCTCGGCAAACAGTTCGCGGCAGCGTTTGCCAGGGCGTACCTCGCGCTCGATCATGGGGAAAACATCGGCAATCGTCTGCCAGGCGGCCAGTTGCCTATCGGCCGGTTTGCCATCGGCGCTAATCACCCGGCAGTTGTCGGCAAAGTAACCACGAAACGCTGGACCGAGATCCAAAATGTACAACTCCCCTGCGTTCGCCTTCCTGTCCCGCGGGGCACCACCCAGCACCGCACAGGCGTAGTCATTGCCGGTACCGGTCAGCATCTCGCCAAACTCGCGCACCGCCGCCGCTTGCAGTTCGTTGAACACCATGATTTCGCTGATCCCCGGCTTGATGATCTCGCGTGCTTTGCGGTACATCGCCCCGGTGCCGGCGATGGCTTTCTTGATCCGCGCCAACTCGTCCGCATCTTTTCGTCGTCGCAACCGATACAGGTCCGGCTCGATGTCCACCAGCGTTGCATTGAGCGGCCCTGCCAAATGCTGCGAGAAACAAGAGAATTCGACACCGATCCGCTTCGGTTTCGCACGGTTGGCAAGTGCCGCCAAGAGCACCGCCGAGCAGGCCTCGCGCTGGTCATTACGCATGGTACAAAGCCAAGCCGCGTCGTAGTGCAAACTATCGTCCGCCGCAGCCACCTCCGGCCGTGCGCCCGGCGAGACGAGAGTCAGATGTCCATCGTGATCCAGTGCGGCGACCGACTCCAGCATCGGGCTGAACCGCGGGCCGGCCAGCCACTGCACATGCTCGGGCTTGCTCACAATCACCAAATCGAGCTTCAACCGCTCCATCTCGGCCAAAACACGTTTTTGTCGACCACGGCAGGCAGCAACGTCGATGTCGTACAAAGAGCTCATGCAGAATACTCTTCTGATCTGGAGGGCAAATTCGGAAAGGTGGCCCCGATGGGGAGAAGGACCACGCCGCTGCGCAAAATTTACCCGACGAAATGCCGACTGGGTAGGGGGAGCGTTTCCGCGATGAAGCCGAAAATTCGGACTTCAGACAGAGTCACCGGGGCAGTAGCAGCGGCTCAATTCAAATTGCTTGGCGGCAAACCAACATCTAACGCCGGGCCGGGAATGCCAGTCTGCGGCGCGGACTGAGCAGGGTTGATCGGCTCTGGGATCTGTAGCACCGGCAACGGGCCTGAGCTTAGCCGCTGCTGAATGCGGGCCAGCATTACTTGCTCCAGCTCCGTATCGCGTCCTAGCCCGATCCAACCGGCAGTCTGACCCGGACTGGCCACCGGCCGCGGTTGATCGCCAATCTGCCGGCCAATGATTGGCTCTGGTTCAACATAGCGATCGATACTGTCGTCGTAACGAAAAATCGCCGCCCCGGCTGTGGCATTCATCGGCCGCACCATGTCTTCCAGCTCCTTGAAGACCTGGACCTCCACCAGATAGCCATCGGTATCAGGAATCACACGTACAAACGCACGACGGCGGATAGATTGCAGAGTGCTCTCTAGCCGCTGGTAAAAACCAACAGAGTCGGTTCGCCAAGGTTCCAGCAATGTTGAACCGGTCTGCGGAAAGGTTTCGATGAAGCCCTCGATCAGCAGATCCCCCATCGGCTTCACGCGGTTTTCGCGTTCGATTTTGAAGTAGTCATCCACCACATCGACGATTTGATCCCAGGCCGCATCCCGATCGGTCACCGCCACGTGAACGGGATTGGACACCGTCATTACCCCCGCTGGGGCGACAAAGCCCGGAGAGCTGTACTTAGGCACGACCGGCGCCCACACCGTGTCCGAAGGAGTTACTGCCGTACTGGCCCAGGGATTCCAAGTGGTACACCCGGTGACCCATAGCGCGCAACCGACCATCAACAGCCGAAGCGCATGGATCATGCCTCGCCGCTGATTTGCTGTCGGAGATAAGCGCGCAGTGGTCATGAGAACATCGAGTACAGAACTGCAAAAATGCCTGAACGGCAAAAACAAGGGGGCGTAGTGTCGCGAAACGGCCCGTTTTGTGCAAGCGAGGTTCGCTGGAAACCGGTGCTTTGTCTCTGATCGACCAGAAACCGACCGGCGCGTGAGTTTCAGGGGGATTTTAGAGATCGCGGGCGACACACAGCCGTGACCAGGCAAATCACGTAGCGCTGGCAATTTAGTGAAACAGCCAGATGCTGGCACCGATCTCCTAGCCAATTGGCAAAAATATTCTGGCGGGGGGGAACTTTTTCGAGGAACGCAGCATCAAACGTGTAGTTGGGGAATGTGCCCGGGTGACGCTAGTAGTTCGCTTGTTACAAACCTGTTACCCACAAGGGTTCCTGAATCTGGTTAATTGAAGTAGTGGCTGCTGGCAAATGTCAGAGCCACATAATCGCAAATACGTTCAAATCGCCTCGCGTTTTCTCTTTTGAAAGGTACCTGTCATGTTCCATGCATTCGAGGCCACTATGGCTGCTATGCCACTGCCGAATTCCGCAAGTCCGAGACGATCCCCGTCGTCGCTTTGCCTTGCTCGACTAGCCAGCACTGGTATTGTCGCGAGTCTGCTCTGTTGCCTGACGATGATCGGTTCGGCGACCGTTCATGCACAGGGCCTGCTAGTGCACATTCACGGGAACGATGCCGTCCCGTTGCCACGACCGATTATTATTTACCCGCCGTGGCCGCAGCCAACTCCTCGGCCACCATCGCCACGTCCACCGCAACAGGAGAACTCCTACAAGATCAAGTCGCTAG
>JAWXCH010000329.1:0-4498 GCA_034440595.1 Planctomycetota bacterium
CAAGGTCGCCGAACAGGCCCTGCCGCTGATTCGCAACGTGATCGAGGCGATCATTTACGCCGTCTTCCCGTTCGTTTTCCTGCTGTTCCTGCTGGCGCAAGGGCGTGGCCTCGGCATGGCGCTCAAGAGCTTTATCCTGAGTCTGGTCTGGATCCAGCTCTGGCCACCGCTCTACGCGATCCTCAATTACGTCGCTACGCTGGCGAGCGCCAAAAACCTCGAGGCTGCCGCACGCATGGGCACGGCAGCCCAAGGCCTTGCGCTCGAAACCGCTTCCAGCATCTACCAGGGTGCAATCTCCGACCAGGCCGTGGCGGGCTACATGGTAATTTCCATACCAATTATCGCCACCGCCATCATCAAAGGCGGCGAAGTCGCGTTTCAGGCCATTACCGGCGTCGGGGCGATTCAATCAGCCGCTTCAAGTGAGGCAAGCGCAACGAGCAAGGGCAACGTCAGTCAGGACAATGTCTCCTTCGACCAGCAGCAGCTCGCCCCGACCAGATCATCCGCATTCATGTCCACGACGAGCAATGCACATGGCAGCACCATTCAGGGTGCCGGCCCGGATGCGGAGGTATTCCGGTATCAGGCCACCATGAGCCGACTGGCCACGACCTTCACCTTCTCGGAGCGCCAGGCGACGGCCCTCACGGATAATGCCCGTGAAGCGGAAACCCTCGCCCGGTCCGAACGCGAATCCATGCAACGCAGCCAAGCCTCTGCGCTAACCCGTGCGCTGGGCATACAAGACAGCTTCGAGCGCTCACAGCAGCGCTCCGGCGCCAGCACCACCTCCGACGGCGGCTCCACTTCGACGCAGCTTCAGACGCTGAACTCCGTGGCCCGCGAGGTGAACCGGCGGCTGGGATTGGGTGAAGTCTCGACAGTCGGCAAGAGCGTGGCTGCAGCAGCCTCGGTTGGCATAATGGTTCCATTTACAGAGATCGGTGCTCAAGCGAGGACAGAAGGTCAAAGCGTCGATCAGCAACGTCTACAGAGCACATACGACTACGCACGAAAAGCCGTCGAGACGTCGCAGCTTTCAGAGGCAGCCGCCTTGGTTAAAGAGTTCCGGTCTTCTGATGCATATCAATGGGCGCAGAGTAGCCGGTCTACGTCCACATCCGGATTCGAATCATCGTGGCGTGAATCTGTCGAACGCCAGTCCACAAGTGATCATGCATTCAGTCACGCCAAAGAACTTGCCCGGACCGCGCAGTTCATGCGCGAATGGAGCAGCGGCGCACAGACCGACTTCACCAACTACGCAGCACGCAGGCTATCGGAGCGCGGCTTGCTTCGCGAAGACGATCCGATCAAGTTGCAGCGCGCGGTATCAGAGATCGCTTTCGCTTACGCGAAAGGCGGCGATGTAGGCAATCAATTTGTTCCTGGAGACAGTCCGCTGACGCCGAATCGCCCCCTGCCTCAACTGCTTGGCTGGACATCATCGGCGTTGCGTGAGGATTTCGACGGAACCGACAGTTCAGGCCAAAACGAAGCATTACGCAATCAGGCAACAATAAACGACACAATGATCCGGAATCACCAATCCGAGCAACGTTCCATGCCAGGTCAAACCGTTAGCAACGGCATTGCCGCACGAATTGAGTCAAACAAAAACCGGACTAGCGAGACCTTCGATAGCCGTCGTTACGATCTCTCCCGTGAACAAGGTGCTCTGAGTGAAGACTACAACATGACTGTTAGTACCGAAAAGGTGCACCCTGACCATGGGGGAAATCGAGCTGTGTGGGACACTGTCGGCGTACAGACCGACAACCGAGCCAGAATAGGAACGCCCCCAGAAAAAAACTCGATTGGCGAATGGCGCTTCAACAAAGATGGCGTACCAGTTATTGGGACAACCACTGAAACGCGAGAATCCAAGGATCCACCGCCCAAAGTTACAAAACCACCGGCGCCGTAAATAGGTGCTGGCCCAAGCCAATACAATATGTTGATTAGAAGTTGGCGGAAATATCCAAGCTTCAATCGTCGGCTGCGCCAATCTCCAAGCTCCCACGGCCATTGCTGGTGAGATACCCACGCACACCTTTTCCATACCGGTTAGCCGGATCCTCAGTAACCATTGGGTCATTACGCAGCCAGCCCTGAAAATCAGGATCGATCTGGCGATCGACCTCACTTTGCCGATCGGACATCTGCGACAGAGCTAGACCTGCCAGTGCGCAAAGATGCGCTATCCATCGGCCCACCGATTCGGTGATCGACACTTTTGCCCCACTCGCTGGCATACCAGACTCCATCAAAGACCAGAAATGACGCTGATAATTTAACATTATTTCAAGTCTGCAAAAGTCGTAATTTTCAACGCAATAGTCAGCTAACTTACCCCAAATTGTCTGACCAATCCGTCCAAGGTCATGTTCTGCGCAATCACGTTATGCGGCATCAACGCATACTTCCAGGGCTTCCCGCCGGATTTGGCTGAGTAAGCAGACGCGTTTACGCACCATTTGACAGCAGCGTCCCGCTTCGCCAGCACAACGGGATCTTCCATCTGGTTGCTTGCCTTGGGTTCCAGCATGTATATGCCTGCGGCTGTCTCGGCAACGAAATCAGGCTGATATTCCAGATGTTCAGCACCTTGCCGGTAAAAAATCTGGAACTGCCCCTTGGCCGGCCTGAACCATTTGAGCGCATCCCGCTCCAGAATCACGGCGAGCACGCGCTCCGCTTCTGAATCGAATTTCTGCACCGGGTACAGGCATTTAGCAAAACCGCCAAACAGATACTTCGCCATGTTGCTTTTATCGGCAGGCGAAGCCCGGTAATCGGCCGGCGGTTGCTCTGCATTAAAGCTGTAGGCGCTGGATTTGAGCTCGGTGTAGCCTTTGCTGACCTTGACCTCATAGCCCACCGCATCCTCCCAGTAGTGCTCCTGCATCTGCGCGTGGACGAATTTGGCGATATCCCGCTGATAACAGCGCAACACCTTGCGCGCATCTTCTTCCGAGAGATAGGTCTTCAAGTGCTCTACCGTTTGCGTCGCGAGGTCATAGAGCAAATCGGCATGATCGTCATAAGACACATCATTGAAATCAACAAGACCACTGACGATGTAATCCTCCAGCCGCACCTCATCGATGCCGCCCCGGCCTAGCGTCAACACTTCAAGTTGGTTGGTTCTGAGGTGCTGTATCCATAACTCGTCGGATACAGCCGGATACTTTAGGGAATCGAGTTTCAGCTTGAATGCCTTGAACCCCGACTTCACTTCACCCTTGGGCACCACCAATATCCGCGGTATATCAATAGTCCCCTTGGCCACGAGATCTACCGTCTTGGCCACCACTGCAGCGATATCGGGCTTCTCGGTTACACCTTCCAGTTCCAACTGCGCGGGCCTGTGCTGCTCTTCGACGGCTTTGACAATGGCAGCCTGCACCTCCGGTTTACGCAGGTGTTCGAGCGTCGGCACGGTATCCGGCTGATTCTCCATCTGCCGTATGACGTCGTAGGTAATCTGCGCGAGCTTCTGCTCTTCCGGCTTGGCGAAAGCAGGCGCCTGCTCTTTGCCGGCCAGAGTTGTGCTCGTCGTCAACTGCGGCGGCTGCAATCCCAGTCGTGTCGCCAATTGCGTCTGCGAAACCACGGTCACCATCTTTTGCCCGATCTGATCCGGGTCCAGTACCACCGTCTGCATGCGTATCGCGGAATCGGGCTTGTTGGCCTCGTCGACAATCTCCTGAAACTTGTCATGCGCGACGATGTTCAGTCGGTCCACTGCCGTTACACCCGTGCGCTTGCCGTACGGCAGGCGCAAACCACGGCCGATGGATTGCTCAATCAGCGTGCGGGCATTGGCGGCCCGCAGCGGCACGATGGTGTAGAGGTTGGTCACGTCCCAGCCTTCTTTGAGCATGTTGACGTGAATGACAATCTCCGTCGGCTCGTCCGTGTGCTCCACCTTTAGCAGGCGGGCGATCATCTCCTCTTCGTCGGCGCCAGTCTTGCTGGAGTCGACCTGGATAACCTTTTCTTTATATCGTCCGGCGAAAAAAGCATCCGATTGCACCAGTTGCAGCAACTGTCCAGCATGGGTGGTATCGCGCGCGATCACCAACAGAAAAGGCTTCACGATCGGGTTGTCGGTTTCGCGGGCGTAAGTTTCCAGCTCGACCTTTACGCTCTCGTGCAGGCGCACGCCGTCTTCCAGCTTGAGACGTTCGATCTCTTCCGGTGACATGCCGGCCGGATTGAAATTCTTGCGCGTGACGACGGCCGGCTCCTTGACAAAGCCATCGGCCATTGCCTGGCCCAGCGGATAATGCAGCACCACATTCTTGAACGGCACCGGACCGCGGTTGGATTCAACGAATGGCGTTGCAGTCAGCTCCAACCCGAGGATTGGCTTGAGTTCATTGATGGCACGCACGCCCGCGCTGGCGCGGTAGCGGTGCGACTCATCCATCAGCAGCACCAGGTCCGGCAGTCCGGCCAGGTAATCGAAATAACTCTCCCCGATATA
>JAWXCH010000330.1:0-8010 GCA_034440595.1 Planctomycetota bacterium
CGTCTGGATGTTTCGATTCCCTGGAATCGCATTTGCTGAATTTGAACCGGATCAATCAGCTCTTTCTGCCAAATAATGTTCTTGGTAGGCGGCCTCAAGGTATCGACAGCATGCAAGTGCAAGCCAGTATTGACAATCAGCAGTCGACCTCGCGCGTAAGCATACGTAGGAACTTGCTGGAATCCATAATTGTAAATTAAATTCGCTTCTGGAACTGATAAACGGAACTGCTCGCGCCCTAAATTGTCACGGCAAACCAGCTTGGAAGCTTGACTGGATATCTGGTCCAAATGCAGATGGGAATCTGCAAAGGAACCTGGTAGACCACGCAATTCGACGGGACGATACTGTTGTGAACTGCGTTGGTACTCCTTTCTGGTCATCACCCCCCTGACTTGCTCAGATTTCACCTCGCCAAATGGCCAATTGCTGGCGCTAAAGCCCATCGCAAGGCGGACATCTCCCTTGGGAGCCAGACTGGCGGCCAGCTCGCGACCAGTTTTTCCCTCCAAGCAAGGAACGTCAGCGAATTCCGTTTCCAGCCGTCGATAATACTTCGCGGAGTCGTTGGCCAATCCGACGCTTTCGTAAAAATTGGCCAGCCTGGCAATCGCTTCCCGCTTGCGAGCAGGATCTTCGGAAAGCGAAAGTTCATGCAGTAGCTTTTCCTGCTCAAGCAATGTCTCAGCGCCGCCGAGCATGGACAGCAACATGACCCGCGCAACCTCGGAGGATGGGTGGAAGCTGAATCGACTGATAAAATTCCTCAGCGGCTCAATCCGCGACCCAGTTGCAGACAACGCTTTTTTCGCTTGCAACGTGCCATCTGGAACATCTCCCTGGACCGCATCTTCACCAGTCGCCTGACTCAGTTTCAAAGCGATCTTTTCATCGATGGCCTTGCGATTTGGACCCGCAGACGATTTCCACAGGGACTCCAAACGGGCCTGGATCCAACGATCTCGCCGCACGGACCAATCCAAGCTAATGAACTCGATTTCGCCTGGCTGGTTCTTTAGATCCGCCAGTTCCATGTACGCATCCAGCGCTGCCACCACATTGCCGGCAGCCTGATTTCCGTCGCCGACCAATCGGAGATAACCGGCTCGTTCGCTTTCCAAAGTAACCAGTTGCTCCAATTCGCGAAGCAACGGTTCGCTCTTCGCAAAATCCTTCTCGATAGCACTTGCCAGTCCATCAAGAAGCAGCTCGCGCATCCGCGACCGCTCTCCTTCGATCCGACTCAAATAAACAGGGTCGCCGTCCTGGGCCACAGGATTGCTGTAGGCAGTGCGTAAATCGGCTATCGCTTGCGACAGATTTCCCTCATCCAGCGCAATTTCGCCGCGCCAGGCTAGCGCCTCGGGATCATTCGGATTCTTGGCCAAAGTTAGCTGGACTTGTGCCCGCAATGGTTCTAACTGAAAGAATTTGTCGAGCGATTCTACTCCTTGCGAGAGGATGTGCCCCTCGTAACACACCAGATTTCCTGGCACAATCCCCGAACGAGATTTAGAACGATTGGTGATTTCACCCTTTGCTAGATCGATTTTGACCACTTCGGCAGTACTCAACGGCAGGAAATAATTGCCGTCGCTAAAGTACCCGCGTCCACTCGGGCGGCTACTGCCGAGGGATAGCGACCAAATTTGCCGACCGCTGTCGGCGTTCAAGGCTTGGACTTGCTGCTCAGAGACCAATAGCAGGCGATGTCCTTGCACTGCACCAATATAGAGCCCGGAATCTCGCTTTTTCGACCAGACTTGCTTGCCATCGACAAGACTAAGACAGTGAATCTGGTCCGACTCACGGGCCGTCAAATAGACCTTTCCGTTCGCTACAACTGCCGTTGAATCCAACCATTGCGAGCGAGGACCTGTGGAAGGGGATCCCATTCCAAAACGGTGCATGTTTTGCTGCCGCAACATTTCCTGCTCGGCAGATAGCGGAAACTGAAAACCCCACATCAGGGATCGCGTGGACAGATCCACGGCGACGACCGCACCGGCTGCCGTTGGGCAGACCAGAATACCATCGGCAAATGAAGGACTGGCACCGGCTAGTCTCCTCGACGGATCTTGGCTTTCTGTTCCGTCAATAAACGCCAACTGTTGAATCCAGTCGACCTTACCTGTTTTTGCATCGAGCACGACCAGACTGATTCCACTCTTGATTTCCGCAAGGACATAAAGTTGGCCCTGCAACGGCAAAGGTGGCCCGAGAAAAAATGCCCCTGCCAGTTGCGCCGATTCCGGTTTGGAAGGATCGGCATTGCCGGCTGATCCGCCGACCTGCCATTGTAGCGCACCCTGACGGTTCTTCAGCGATCGTGCGGACAACAGATTGTAGCCAGCAGTGACTTGAGGCATCTCGCCCATTCCGCCCCCCGGAAATAACATACGGGGACGACCAGAGTATTGAGCTACCTTCGCGGTTTGATCCTCAGAGTCGTCAATGGAAAAGACCAGGTCGCCGGCACTACTCAGGGTGCCAAACGTGGCATTCTCCCAGGTTCGCTGGGAGAGCGATTGCATATACGCTGATTCACGACCTACGTTGGAGGGCGATTCAATGGCAGATCGATTTGAACCTGGCTCCCATTCCAATTTACCCGATGCAAAATCGATCCCCCACATCCCTCCCTGAGGAGTTCGCATGATCACCACACCATCCACGGCCAGCGGCTGAAGCGCGGGGACCACCGCGCGGCCAGAATCGCTGCTTTGCTTGCGCGCACGCATCAGTTCGTCCTGAATCGCTTTGGTCATGGCCGATTTCACACGCCAGCGATGATTCAGTAATGGACTGGCACCGTTGGACAGCGCATTGCGTGACGCATTGCCACTGGCCATCGTCCAGTTGCTGGCAACGGCCATTGATGTCGCCACTTCTATTTTGCCAACCAGCTTGTTCAGCCACTCGAGCGAATCGCCGTCGGGTGCCAATACCGCTGTCTCTTTACCTGCGATCTGAGTGGTTTGTCCCGCTTTGGATTTCTTCAGCGCATCCAAAACTTTCTGCGCTTTTTCAGGCGCACCGGCGCGTTGCCAACTAGTAGCCAACAGGATCGACAACCCTGGCTCAAATTTGCGCTCGGCCACCGGAGCTTGCAACAATCGTTCAAACAGCAGCGCCGCGGCCAAGGGACGCCCATTGTCCAGATGATTCCGGCCAAGCAACAGCGCTGCCTGATACCCGGCTGCGGTGTGAAAATAGCGCCGTATGACCTGACCCAATTCAAACAGGCTGCCAGACTGAATTGCCTCGTCGAGCAGCCGCTGCGAGTTTGCCCCAAATTGCAACTCGTAAGTAGCCAGCCCCTCCTCGGACATATTTCCCAGGATATGCTGAGCTTCCGCCTTAATGCTGCGATAGACAGGCTGTTTTGGATCCGGCTTGTAAAAGACATCCTGCGGATCGGCTAAAATTCGATCCAGAGCCAGCCCACCGTCGCTGAATTGCTGTTTGCGAACGAGGTCTCGTGCTCGTTGCAACGCGACGTTCTTGTCACGGTCGGTCGGAAATTGAACAGCGTCGTTTCCAGCGTCCTCATCTTTGTCACCAGACCTAAGCGTGGGAAAAACACCACCGATCTGAGCCAGACTATCGTCTGCAATGTGCAAAAACCACAGGGACACTCCAACTGCCAGAAGGCATGGCACCAGGAATTGAGGAGCCGCGAGAATGGCGGCAAATCGATTTTGCAACGTGGAACTGAACCGGGGGACGCCCCGACGGAACCAAGAATTGCCATGCGGATTTCGATCCATCGCCGTTCCTTTCCTACCGATCTTGCGTCACCGGTGTGCGCAGTTCAATCGGTTAGTTGCTTCAAATGCCTCGAAAGTTCATCGTACTTTTCAATTCTGGCAACGCCTGCCATTCCAGAATGTAATTCCAAGCCAGCTCTGCGATTGCCGGCGAGGGAACCCCACAGGCGTTTATGGACGACAGGTCAGCCTGATCGTCGTCGCGGGTCAAACCTGGCAATTCAATCGTAACTATTGACGTGTATTTATCTTACATTGCCGGTTATGTGTCGGCAAGCAAATCATTGCCTTGCATCCGCAGCCGGGTCTGCAATGGGAACTCCGTCTCTCGTCCAGGTGATAGCCTAGCCAATTGATCGGTGACCCCCTTTGTTCGCTGTTGCAGGCTCAAGCTTGGCTATTTCGCGGGAATCAGGTGCTCTTGGCTGGCAAAGGAGCCATCCGGTTGTTCTAATTTGAACGATTGGGACGCCAAAATCATGCTCTGAGTGTTTAAACAATTCGCATTCAGACCGGATTCTGGCGAGGTTCCCCTGCGTTTTTATGCTATATACACGGTACGTACGCTAGGGAATTTTTGTTTTTCCCGATGATTTTACATGTTTTCCCGGTTTTCAGGGTTGCAATTTCCGTAGCGTCGATTTTAATCATCGGGTCCAATCGGACGGACGCAACTATTTGGTTACACCTGTTACGCAGGTTGTATTTCTGTTTTCACTCCACAAGGAGGGTGTCGAACTATGGCGAAAGCCGCTGCAGCGAAGAAGTCGGTCAAAGCACCGTCGAAGAGCGAAGTGATGAATTCCATTTCGGAAACCACTGGGCTGACCAAGAAAGATGTCGGCGCTGTGTTGGAAGCGCTGAATGGCGAAATCAAGAAGGCGATCGGGGGCAAAGGCCCTGGTGCTTTCACCATTCCAGGTCTGGTCAAGATCATCCGTCAAAAGGTTCCTGCCAAACCGGCTCGTAAGGGTGTACCTAACCCATTCAAGCCTGGCGAACTGATGGACGTTCCTGCCAAGCCAGCCAGCACCAAGGTCAAAGTGCGTGCTCTGAAGAGCCTGAAGGAATTCGTCTAAATTAAATTGACCACGTTTTTCCAAATGCTTACCCTCTTCAAATTGGAGAGGATCATTTTGGAACTGAGGCTCGCCACGGCGAACCTCGATGCGATCAAGAGAATTGACGTGTATTACCTCGAGCGGTGGAAGGTTGCTTCCACCGCTCGTTCTATTTTGTCACAGCAGTTGCTGCATTGCACTGGCCGGCGGCAATGTCCATTCCCACCCGTTCGGGCTGATCAATAATTGTTGCAATGGACCGCCGACGCTATTGGGCACACCAGCATCTGGCGGCACTGCACTGGCGGCCTGATCGAACAGGCGCTGTTGATATTGCTGAACGGCCGGCAACGGTTGCTGGTGGATTTGTTTCCATGAGACAGGCTCAATCTGAGTCTGCCCATCACCCGACGGAATCACGCAAACACCGCTAAAACGCCGTTCTTCGCAGCGAAAAATGCCAGCAGAGAAGCTCCAGAATAGCTCGGTCATTCGCGGATTTCGGTTGCTGTTCTGAGCCGCCAGATTGTCAAATCCAACCACGCACAGCCCACAACCGGCCAGGGAATCTAACAGAGATTTTAGTCGTGCACGCACGATCGGATAGGCGAGCTGTCGCAGTAGATCAGTTGCTTGCTCGACTGAGGAGGCTGCAAAGCGAGCATCCTGCGTGATCTCATTCAGCCAATCCGTAACCGGCCGGTTCTCAAAGCGATTCTCCCCATGATGGAGTATGGCTAGCGGCCGCTGCGGAATAGGAAATATCTTCTGCTGATCGTCGCGAAGAGCAACTACTTGGCCCGCCTCACGCGTGATGGAACGACTGTCTGCCGTGATCAATACTTCGTTTGGGCGCAGCGTTGTCACAATCAAGGTCATGGCAACGTGTCCACAGCACTGCTAATGCGATTCAAGCTGTGCCGGGTGCTCTAGACGCCTTCTGGCACCCGTTGCTGCATCGGCTCACCTGGCACGTCTCCCTCTTCATTCGTGAACACATAGACCAGCATCGCCGCCAGCATCAGGCCAACGGCAACCAGAAAGCGCCAGTCTTTGTGTACGGGCTTCTTGTGAGAGTGCGGGTGCTGTTGCTTCGAGTGGTCGTGGTGTTGATGCGACATATTGAGTGTTTTTTCAGATGCGTCGTGTGGAATAGCCTAGCAGTCCGCCTATCTGGAGGACCAGTTGCTCCTGATCATAACCGATCGTGGCAATTGGTGTAATCGGCCAACCGCGGCCGGATTTTTCAGCCAGAATTGCCTATTTCCACAGATTCCGGTCCAGCATCCGGTAGTTAATCGCTTCGCTGATATGCATCGGCATAATCCGCTCATTCGATTCCAGGTCGGCAATTGTGCGGGCAACCCGCAGTATCTTGTCGTGAGCACGCGCCGATAGCCCCAGTTCGGTCATGGTCGACCGCAGCAGGCTTGTTCCGGCGTCGTCCAGGGTGCAGAAGCTGCGAATCTGCCGATGGGTCATTTGGCCGTTGTTGCGAACCGGGGTCCCTTCAAATCGTGCTGCTTGAATCTTTCTAGCGACTTCCACCGACTCACGCATCTGCGCACTGCTGGTCCCGACATTGGCTGCGGACAACTCTTTAAACGGCACGGCAGGGACTTCGATATGGATATCGATCCGGTCAACCAACGGGCCGCTAATCTTGCTCATGTACCGCTCAACAACTGGCGCGGTGCAATTGCACGAACGCCGAGGATCGCCTCGATACCCGCAGGGGCAGGGATTGAGTGCGGCGATCAACATGAAGTTCGCCGGAAAGGTTGAGGAATTCAAGGCACGCGAAATTGTCACGATGCCATCTTCAAGTGGTTGACGAAGCACCTCCAGAGTCTGGCGATTGAACTCAGGCAGTTCATCCAAGAACAAGATCCCGTTGTGACTGAGCGAGATCTCGCCCGGAGTCGGGATCGATCCGCCCCCGACCAGTCCGGCATTGCTAATCGTGTGATGCGGTGAGCGATACGGGCGCGTGGCCAATAGCGGCTGACCTGGCTGCAGCAGCCCCATGGCGCTATAGATTCGCGTCGTTTCGATCGACTCCGTGGCAGTAAGTTGCGGTAAAATCGTCGGCATGCGCTTGGGCAGCATGGTCTTGCCAGAACCAGGCGGGCCGAGCATTAAAATATTATGCGAACCGGCGGCGGCAATCGTGAGCGCGCGTTTAGCCATCTCTTGGCCACGGACATCGGCAAAGTCAACTTCATACTTGGAAAACTGACTAAACAACTCATTGACGCGCGCTGGTGTCGGTTCGATATCAATCTGACCAGCGAAAAACGCCACCGCCTGCGTCAGGCTATCGACCGGAATGACCTCGATTTCTTGGACGACAGCGGCTTCGGCAGCGCTGGCCGAAGGGAGCACCAGCCCGCGCAAATTCTTTTGCTGTGCCGTGGCAATCGCCATGGAGAGCGCCCCCTTGGTCGGGCGAGTCAAACCATCAAGGGCCAATTCACCAACCACTGCGTAATGCGAAAATCGCTCAGAGACCAACTGCCCGCTACCGGCCAGCATGCCCAGACTGATCGGTAGATCAAACGACGCAGCCTGTTTGGGAAGCTCTGCCGGGGCGAGATTGATCACGACTCGATCATTCGGCTTGATAAATCCCGAGTTGACTAGCGCGCGCTCGACACGGTGGGCGCTTTCCTTGACGGCGGCTTCGGGCAGTCCAACCAGGACAATCTTCGGGAGCGCGCCGGGGGAGACATCGACTTCGACTTCCACCGGAAGCGCTTCGATGCCTAGCATTGAAAAGGTAAAGAGTTTTGCGAGCATGCCCTGCCCAATTGGCCGACTAGGACGAGGAGGATCAAAGTGAATCGCGTCAATTCAAACGGGAATTGGCACGCCCATTGTGGACTGCAATGGCCCACGTGGCAAGCGAATAAAAGGCCAAAGAAAGCGGCTGCGAAAGTTTTTTTTCAGGGCATGCTGATTTTTGGGTCTATCGGCCTAAAAACGCCACGAGCCTCGGCAAACTGCCGAGGCTCGTGGAACAAATGCACGTGGTCCGATTTTTAACCGGTACGCTTCGCTTCTTAATTGCTCCCGACCGGAGCAGTTTCCGCCGCCGGTTCAGCCGATAGATCAGGTGGAGGGAGTTGGACATCCGGTCCGAATCCGGCGGGCGGGCCCATGCCGGGAATTGGTAAGGC
>JAWXCH010000331.1:0-10049 GCA_034440595.1 Planctomycetota bacterium
GCCATGCTGAACCACCATAGAGCCGCCGCCGGACTGGCAATACTGAGCTAGTTCCACCGGAGATTTGCGGTTAGTCTCTCTGTTGTTCGCTAGAAAAAGTCCGGCCAAAACGCTACGTTCCTACTGGCAATTCAGGATTGGCGAAATTCTGCGGGTTCGGGCCTGCATTCGGGTTTCGCCAGGTCTGCTCGTCATCCTTCGGTATAAAACAGCAAAAGCAAAAAAATCGAGAATTTATCTTCGGATATGCACAAAAAACTTGCGGCAGCGTGTGTCTTCGTGTATAAAAGTAAACTGTAGAGGGCCTACATTCGTTGGTATCGCTACGAATTGCGTAGTTGTTCCCCCTGCGAAATGGTAGCAATTCTGCATGATCACTCGCCCAATTTTGACAGTAGCCAGCTTTGGCGGTAGGTGGTCAATCTAAGGGGTGGACGGAGGACCTTGAGGGGGCCGAGGTCTTCAATAAGTCAGAACAAGATTGGTCCATGTCCTATTCAGGAAAGAAGCATTGTCCACGAGAGTTTTGTCGGAACTGAAGAGGCAAATCGTCAGTTTTAGACTGATTCAGTTGAAAGTGTTCAGTTTTTAGTAGTTGCCGCGCCGTGTGAGTGCGGCGCGGGTCTACGATTTCAAATTCTTTTGTTGAAAGGGATTCTTATGAAGCGCAGCCTTGTTGCTTTGTTTGCGGTGGCCCTACTGGCATTCAGTGCCAGTAACGCCAACGCGGTAATGTATTGGGCGGAGACATTCAGTGGTAGCGGTGGTACGACCTACGATCAGGCTCCGACCACAACCTTTGCCGCTGGTTGGGGAAGTGCGGCCACGGCCACCGTTAGCGGTGGAAAGCTGGCTCTGGACATTGGGTCCAATAACGGTAGTGCCGGTCTGTTGTGGCGAATTGACACGACTGCCGCTGGCTGGGTCAATGGCAACATCCTCACTCTGGATGCAATTTGGTCCGGTACTTCTCAGACCAGTGCCTGGGTTGAAGGTATGTTCTGGCAGTCCAATGATGGAAGCAATGCCACTGCACACGCCGTATTTGATAGTGGTAACTCCGGCGCTGGCGCCAATAGTGGCGTCGCGGTGAAGCACGATAGCTTCGGTCTTCCAACTACATCCTGGAGCAATGTGACGTGGTTGGGTGAAGGCGCTGGAAACAAGTATCCAGCTGCAGCGACCCAGGCTCAGTTGAGCCAGGCCAAGACCGCGCAGTACGCTTGGATCGCAATAAAGGTCGGTAACTTCGGCTCGATCACCTCGATCGACAACATCACCCTGATTCCAGAGCCATCCAGCATTGCTCTGCTCGGAGTGGGTGCCGTTGGCATGCTGTTCGCCGCCAAGCGTCGTTTCGCTCGCTCGAAGTAGTGTATTAACATTTGGCGAGCGTCGCGGCCCCTGACCGCTGACTCTTGCAACAAGGCATAGTGGCTCGGCGCTACCGACCGGTAGCGCCGAGCAACCGCCTGCCCAGTGCCGCAGTTTTTTTAGCGGCAAGTTTTTGTTTTATCCGTCATACTTCCTGGCTATGTTTTCTGCGGGATGTCTGTTCTTGCGATCAAGCGGGACAAATTCTTTCCGTCGACGGCATGGCTAGCAGGGCTCATTTTGTTGCTGTTTGAGCCGAGGGTAAGACGCAAAGGGCCATGAAACGAGTTGTTTTGTTGGGGGTGGATTAGTATTCGCTGATCATCCAAGGAATCGAGTTTAGCTCCAGTGAATTTCTTGTGAGCAGTCGATTCGTACATAATAAATATACTGTCAGATCTCTTAGAACACGCACCGAGGACGGTTTTCAATGAATATAAACAGATTTGGGATCCAAGTGGGAATCGCCTTAGGAGCGGTCGCAATTGCGGTTGTTGGTGCCGTCCGAGTGGATGCCGCACCGGCAATCAATGCACCTTACACGACTAATCTGTCCGTGAACCTGGCTAGCACCGGGAACGTGGGCATGATCGCGCAGATGGCCTTTGGTCCCGACGGCCGGGTCTACGCTTCGCGTTACAACGCTTCTGCCGTCCGCTTTGATTACAACCCGACGACGGGTGCCCTGAGCAATATGCAGACCTCCGCCTCGAGCGTCCAGGGCCTGGGAGTTGCCTTCCACGGCAACACAATGTATCAAACCGAACAATCGACCGGTTCGATCTACCGCCTGACGGACAACAACGGCAATGGTAATTGGGGCGAAACCGGATTAGGTGAAACTCGTGTGGCGATCGTCACCAACCTTCCGCACGGTGACCATGACGTGGATCAGTTGCGCGTCATCGGCAACAGCCTGTACGTGGGCGTTGGAACTCGCACAACCAACGGTTCGTTCGGCGTCAACTCGGGTATGGATACCAATGACTTTGGCGGTTCCGGCATGAGAACTGGCGGTAATGGCAATACCTGGGGTGAATCGGCCTATGGCGGGAGTATTTCTTGGATTGAAAATCTGAATGCGGTCTCCAGCACAACCAACGCTGCCTCCCTTTACACCACGGCGAATCAAACCAATATTCAAACGAATGCGACCCCCTTTACGAGCACTGATCCTAGTAAGCTGAGGATCCATTCATCGGGCGCACGCAATCCTTATGGACTGACTGTTGACCAGAATAACGAATTGTTCTTCACGAACAATTACAATCGCGCGAACGTCACCGGCGGAAATGGCACAGCGGACAAGGGTCTATATGCCGATGCGTTGGATAGCAATTTGGCAGACGCGCCACATGATCAGTTTTTTAAGGCAACTGCGGATGCTGACTACGGGTTCCGCAATGATAATTGGCGCGGCGTTCGCGACGCAGGTGTCATTGCCGATATCTTGAACCCTTCGGATCCTGACTACAATCGCGTCCGGTCGATTACGCCAGACGGTCTGTGGAGTACCGATCCGAACTACTTGACACTGCACAACCCTGCAGCTCCAGTTGGACTGGGTCCAAGTTCATCCGCAAACGGCGTTGACTTTTGGAACAGCCCATTCTTACCTGCCAGCCTGAACGGGCGAGCCTTCATTGCACGCTGGACCGCTTCAGTTACTGAGGCGGGACCAGGGACTGACACGCTGACCTACAAGGATCTGGTGGCGGTCGATCCAGCCACCGGAAATGTGGTGCGTGTGGCCACCGGGTTCAATAATCCATTGGCCGTGTTGCGTACCCCGGACGGTCGCTTGCTGGTCTCCGATTTCTCGTTTGGCTCGTCGAATGCCGTGTATGTCCTGACCCCAATTCCAGAGCCGTCGACCTTGGCACTGCTGGCCTTGGGCGGGGTGCTGGGAGTTCCGGCAGCAGGGCGATACCTTCGCCGCCGCAGAGTGCGATAAGTCTCCTCGCGGCTTACCACTTCGTAAATTCAGCCACGGCTGTTCCGATCTGGGACAGCCGTGGCTTTTTTGTCGCGAACTATGCGAAAATTGACCATCTGAAATGTGGGTTACCAAAAATGCAGAAATGCTGCTCAGAAATGCGACTATTTGCTTTGCAATATGGGGCGTATTGCATAAACTAATAGATGCAGCCGATAGAACCCTAAGTTGGACCTGTGGAAGAGACATTGGTCGCGGTGAGCGATTGCGGCACTTGTCAGTGCATTGAACCGTAGAAACCAGACCTTTCGAATCTGCGAATGGTTCGCGATTTTACGCGGCAGATTGGGCGAAATGGCCAAACAGGATTTTTATTGCGTTCGCGCCAGAAACCTGTTATTGTACCAATAGAATAATTATATTGGCGTGTCGTGCCAGTACGCGCGGCAGGAATATTTTTGCAGTCTAGTGGCGAATATATTCATGTCTGCGGCTGCGAACTTAGTTCGTGAGTGGCACAAGGTTACGCCTTGGACGCTGCGTTTTTGAGTTTGATTTTCCTTATCTTATAAAATGGTTCTGAACCTGCTGGCAGGTTGCTCTTTTCTGAATGAGGTGCACCGTGACCGAACTTAATCGGCAAGGCAATTTGCGTGGCAAGCTCGCCTCCGGCTTTACGCTGGTCGAGTTGCTAGTTGTGATTGCCATTATCGGCATCCTGGTGGCGCTACTGTTGCCGGCGGTGCAGATGGCACGCGAAGCGGCAAGACGTACGCAGTGCCTCAATAACTTGCGTCAGCTTGCCCTGGCCGCGGAAACGTATGAGAATACCTACAGGAGTTTCCCCCGCGGCTCAAATTCTACCCCCAAGGATGGCTGGAACTGGGGATTTGGCTGGGGAGTCACCCTTATGCCATTTATGGAGCACAGTGCTACTTATGCAAAGATGGATGTCACTGGAAGAACGAGCAACACATTGGGGCTGCTCATTTACACATCGGGTTTTCCAGGTGGTAACCGGCAGAACGCCAGAGCACTCTCGGGGGTGGGCATGCCTGAGTTCACATGCCCTTCTTCGGAGTTGCCGAAGTTCGGTTTGGACATGGGGGCAGCCGGTTTGCCAATAACACCTGGTGCTCCATCTCCTTTTTATACCGCAATTTCCGGGTCCATCACTCATCCAAGCAGGATAAACAACGACGCAGGGACAAATGGCAATGTCAAGGCCATCGGCATCTACTCATTTGGCGGCGTGATGATTCCGCAGAAGGCCCAGGTTCGCATTCGAAATATCAAGGATGGAGTGTCGAACACGATGCTGCTGGCGGAACAGTCGGATTACTGCCGTGACCCCAACAACCAACCGTTTGACTGCCGCAGCGATCATGGCCACACCATCGCCATGGGATCTTGCTCCAAACAGGGGGGAGTTCTGACTGACACCCGTGCGTTCAATGTGGCGACGGTTCGCTATGCGATTAACGACAAGAAATGGAATCAACTGGGTGTCGGTATTAATACGAATGCCGGTGGACCGCAGAATATGCCAATTCAGTCGGTTCACACCGCCGGTGCTCATGTCGCCATGGCGGATGCCAGCGTGCATTTCATCAGCGAAGAAACCGCGATTACGATCCTGTATGCCATGGCAGATCGAGATGATGGTTCGGCTTTGGACAATTTCAAATAAGCTGAACGGCAAACTTTCTCAGCTACATTGAGCGATGTCATAAGTTAGTTTTTCAACGCTTTACCACGAATATGATTGCACGATTCAATAAGTCTGCCATGCTTGCACTTTCGCTATCGTTGATAGTGATCGTGTCTGTCAGTGTCGGGGGCTGTGGTAAGCGGACGCCCCCTTATGGCAAGATAGCTGGTCGGGTGACGATGAATGGTAAGCCAGTGAATCACGGCAGTATCACATTCACTGGGGAAGGGGTAGGGTCTATGTACAATCTTGGCCCAGATGGCGAATTTGAGGCCAAGAGCTACGATCTACCGGGCTTGCCGGTTGGCAAATACAAGGTTGCCATTTCTCCGCTTTCCTATAGAACATCTAAAACTGTTGAAAATATTCAACAGAATCCGAATGCTGGTGCTGCCGCCAAGGTGGAGGTGCCGGTAAAGTATCACTCAGCGGAAACAAGCGGCCTGACAATTGACGTTGTGGAAGGGGAGAACCCACCTTTCAACCGCGATTTGAAACCGTAATTACCGTACCGCCTCATTCAGCATTTTTGAATTCGGAATGCTATGCCGGCTGATCAGGCCGGCTTCTTCGGTTTCGATTACCGTGGCGACCGGTCCGACTTATCGGACGATGCCTTCCAAATTGCCAACCGTGACGTGATCGCCCGCTTGCAGCCACTGCCGCACGTAATAGCCCGCCAAAATTCCACCGATGACGTCCCGCCCCCCAAGTCCAAACGCCAAGGCAAACCCAACTGCCAGCGATCCAAAGGCGATCAGCACCATGTTCTCGAGCAGTTGCAGATTCATGCCCAGGTGGGTCAGCGCGGCGTGAAATGTGACCAGAGCCAGGACGTAGTAGAATCCATTGGCCAGGTACTCGGCATAGCTCAGACCGATGCGGTCGGCACTGGTGGCGACCACGCCGCGTAAGAAACTGGCGACCAGCAGGCCGATCACCACCACCAGTGTTGCGACCAGCAGTTTAGGAATGTAATTCACCACGCTGGCCATGGCGGCCGAGACATCAGGCAGATTCAGAATATTGAACGCCGCCAGAATGAATACGCACATCAGCAGCCAGAAGACGATCAAGGCGACGATGGCCGGGACATTCCGTTTGATGCCAACCTGTTGCATCGATTGAGCCAGCCCGCTCCGTTCGGCGGCGGTTTGCAACCCAATCTTCTCACAGAGTATCGCCACGGCACGTGCCGCCAGGCGTGCAATCAGGTATCCGACCACCAGGACCAGCAGCATGCCCACAATCCGCGGAGCAAGTTGGACGACTTGGTTAAAAGCATCTGTAAAGGTATCCGTAACGGCCTGACCGACGGAACTATCTGTCGTTGAAGTAACGGTCGTAGTCGTTTCGTTTGCCATGGCGTGGTCTCCTGAAACAGAGAGGTGTGTGGATGCGGTGTTGGTGTTTGAACTTTTAGAACTTGAGTTTCAGCACTTGTGTGCCACTGGCTCCGCCAGTATTCATTGTGTGTGACGCCCGTTTCGTCCGGGAGCTTGATGTTATTTTTCCCTCACCCGACGCTGGGGCGTCGACCTCTCCCGCAAGCGGGAGAGGTGAAAAAGGAGTGTTACGGTTGAAATCGCTAACTCAGTGGATCTCCCTGCGGAGTATCTGGTCTGTCAAACCGGCCGGTACAGGTAAATACGAACAGTCCGGCGAGGGCAAGACCCAAATGGACAAAACTGTACGCCAGACCTTTGAATGCCAGATCAAAGAGTTGCCCGGCCAGCAACCGCGAGTTGAGTCGCTGATGCACGCGGCGGTTGAACGCAGCAGGCATCGGCGGCACAGCCAGTGGCGCTGCATTGACCAGGTCTTCAAATAGATCGCGCGGCATGTGTAGGCTCCTTATTCTGCGGCTCCGTCGCTGGTTCCATACTCGGCATTGATCTTGTCGCGGGCGCGACTGATACGCATCTTGCAGGCACTGACCGACAGGTCGAACATGGCGGCCAGTTCTTCGTGGCTGTGTCCTTCGATGTACTTCATAATCAGCAGCGCGCGATCCATCTCATCCAGGTTCTCTAACATTTTCATTAGGTCGAGCGAAGCTGCCGAATCGGTTTCCGGCCGACCAACGGTGCCTGGTATCAACGTCTCATCGCTTGCTACACGTT
The DNA here is from genome assembly GCA_034440595.1 of Planctomycetota bacterium. Taxonomy (GTDB): domain Bacteria; phylum Planctomycetota; class Planctomycetia; order Pirellulales; family JALHPA01; genus JAWXCH01. Next base: position 7,145 of record JAWXCH010000331.1, read on the forward strand.
CGTGCTTCTGGCGTCGTCCGCGACCGCGGCGGATACCAAGGCACGTTCGCACCGCAACACCGTGAACCCAGGTCGAGTATTTGGAGCGCCCCTCAAATTTCTGTCGGTTGAGAAACAGTCGCACAAACACCTCCTGAGCGGCATCGCTAGCGTCGGCTTCGTTGCTTAGCAGCCGGAAGCAGATTCGCCAGACGCGCTCACGAAAACGCTCCAGAATGGCAACGAACGCCGGGCCATCGGACCCTTCGCGCGCCGCCATCTGTGCCAACTGCTCGTCGCTGAGGTCGGTCAGATTCACGTGAACAAGCGAGCGTCGACCGGCTCATCCTTTCGCCGTTAGAACTATCTGTTGCCGCCGCAGGGCCAGAGGTCACAAGAATTCTGGTCGCAGGGAAAAATTGCACCACGTGATAGCACCCATAATCGTGCGGACGTACAAAATCAACACATCAGGGCGCAGAACAGCAGGCATTTCCTGCGCGTATCCCACAGAAATTTGCAATCCGGGTCAATAGGAAACGGTAGGCAAACTGGGATTTTTAGGCAGATAGGCAAGTGATCCATGCTGGCACGCGGGCAACAATCTGGACGGCAGCCCGATTTACTTGCAATACGATAGAACCAGCAACACATACCCGGTGACCAGATTGGCGTCGGTCTCCAACCAACGCGCGTTGGTGTTGACCCACGATCCATCGGCCTGCTGTCGCGAGCCTAGTTCTGCGACTAGTTCAGCGCGCCAGTCGTGTGCCACGCCTTTGTCGTCGACGAATTTGTCTTCGCCAAGTACGCTGAGCGCCTTAGCCATCGTGTGGTAGTAGTAGTACAGCCCCATATCGCCGAGTCCGGGATTCGCCTTCAGATCATAATGTTTGCGGAGCCAAGCAGTCGCAGCCTTCACGCGCGGGTCGTTTGGTTTCAGGCCCGCATAGATCATGCTTTTCAGCCCGGCGTAGGTCATCGAACCATAGCTGCGCAGTCCGCCGTCAGGGGTCTCGCCGGCAAAGCTCTCACCCTCGTTGGCAACCGTGTAGTAGAAGCCACCATCGTTGACTTTGGCGGCGTCAGCGGTGGTATTTTCTGGACTGGCCAGATTCTGGCAACGAGAAACGAAGATCAACGCTTTGCGAACCGCTTCGTCGTCGGGGCCATTACCGGCGGCGACCAGGGCTTCCATCAGAAACGACGTGTTCGATAGATCAGGGCGATTCTTCTTGCCGTACCCTGCACCGCCGTAGTTGACGCTGCTCTTGTCGTGATTTTCGCTTTCGTCCCACTGGATCTTCTTTAAGAACTTGTCGGCGGCGGCAATGGTCTTGTCGTACTTGCCTCCTTCGTTGGCTTCCTTGAAGCAGACGATTGCCAGGGCGGTTTCGTAGTTCATGACCGCGGAATCTTTGGAATAGATGCCGCCATCGTCGCGGATTTGCAGCTCCAGATACTTTAGTGCCTTGGCGACGCCCGGATCGGTTGTTTTCAGGCCGTTTCGGAGCATGGCAGTTGTGCAAAGCGCGGTGACGCCGGCACCGGTCTTGGCGGAAAAAGAGCCATCCGCAGCCTGACCTTTTTCCAGCAGGTACTTGATGCCGCGATCGACCAATTGCTGACGTTTGGCTTGGACATCCACCGCGGGGCTGGCTGGCTCAGCGGCGGAGCCTACGCGGGCCGAAGATGAGACGACCAATAGAAACATCAACGTAATCAAAGAACGCATGGAGAGTGCTCCTGGTTTTCCATGAATTTTCGGCACTAATCCGCAGCTAATCTGATGCCAATGAGGTGACTGCTGAGGAAACCCCGTGCAAGTCAACACCATTGTAGGGTCTGAAAGTGGTCGAGTCCAACTGCCGATAAAGTGCAGCACGATTGTCCGAATTGCCGGATTGTAACGTGGAGAATGCGCGGTTCTGTAAAGGAATTGTGTCGGGACTTGACAGGAGTTCTATTTCCCAAGTGTCCTCATTGGCAATGAAGTTATCGGCAGCTAGGTAGTCACAATGCATCGACTGTGAAAAATTGCGGAGTTCGATTGGCAAATGTCTCGCACTGCCGCTGGTTCCCTCGTACGGTACATCTGTCTAGCTACTTGTTTTTATTCGCCGACGATAAAGTTCAATCAGACGTGACCGAAACGCCGAAGGCAGGTCAAGGCCTGAATAAACCTTTGGCGATAGGTTGCACATTCTCCTTTTTTCAAGGAGAAACGTTTCACCAATACGGGACTTCCTTTTCGGCCACGTCTACTTTCTTTTTTCGCGTCGTTTTGCGAAAATGCTGCGGCATGAACCCCGGTCTACGTTGGACTGGGGTTGTTTGTTAAATGCTGTGAATCCGGCTGCTCGCTTGCGCCAACCGTTTGTTCACCCTTTGGACGTTGCTCCATGTCCCGCCTGGCCTGGTTGACCGATCTGCATTTCAATTTTCTACCCTATCAAAAGGTCGACGAATTCCTCGATCGTATATTGAGGCTGGAGGTCGACGGTGTGGTAATCACCGGCGACATCTCTGAGGCGCACGATCTGGCCGGAGTATTGTCGCACATGGACGATCGGCTTGGGTGTCCGCTGTATTTTGTGCTGGGCAATCACGACTTTTATCATGGCTCGATTCATGCCGTTCGCGACACGGTCAGTGGGCTGGCGACTGTGCGAGCTAATCTGCACTACCTGACGGCCGCGATGGAGCCGATTGAACTGACGCCGCGCGCGGCGATTGTCGGTCACGACGGCTGGGCCGACGCGCGAATTGGCGACTACGAGCGCAGCCTGATCATGATGAATGACTACAAACTGATCGCCGAGCTGTCTCACATGACGAAGCAGCAGCGCTGGCCGCTTTTGCAGGTGCTAGGAGACGCCGCCGCCGAGCATATCCAGTTGGTGTTACCACCGGCGCTGGATCGGTA
>JAWXCH010000332.1:0-6054 GCA_034440595.1 Planctomycetota bacterium
AGGTGTCGGAACTGGTGTTAAGGAAGTATTGCGACTGGTTCAAGAAGATCCAACCGGCCCTTTCCAACAGGTCCGCGGGCTGCTGGCCGATCTCCTCCGAGTGAATGTCGAGTCGGCAGCGTTGATTGAAGTTGCGCTAGGAGACAAAGCCCAGCACTTGGTCGTTGCCCCTGGCGATCAACTACTGAACCATTTGGCCACCGAACAGTCGAAATGGCAAGGCCGAGTCGGTTTTCTGCCGCTGGATATGCCTGCTGTACAGCATGACTCGGAAGACCTGAGCGACCATCCGGGCGTGTTGGGGCGCGCGGACCAATTTGTCGAGTCAGAACCAGAACTCAAATCGCTTGTCGAGCGATTGCTCGGTCGGACGTGGATTGTCGATTCGCTAGCAACGGCGATCGCGCTGTCGCGCGATGCCGCAGACACAGTGTCCTTTGTCACCCCCACCGGCGAGTTAGTAGCCGCCGACGGTACGATCACCGTCGGCCCGCGCCACACCTCAACTGGACTGATCTCCCGGCGTAGCGAGCTTCGCGCCCTGCGATTGCGAATTGAAGAGTGGGAAAGAAAAGTTGCTGAAGTCGATCTGATCACGACCGATTTGGAAAGTCAGGTCAGTCAGCGTGACGAACGCGTGACCACCTTGGCCACCGCACACCAGACCGCTGCGGACGAGTTGTCCGAACTCAAGATGCGCCTGAATGTGGCCGAGCAACGTCAATCACAGCTTGAGAGTCAATACCAACAAACAACCGACGATGCCCGCTCGGCCACCGATCAGTGCCAGGCGGTCATTCAAACGCGAACAATCACGCGCGGAAAACTGGAGCAAATCCAAAGCGGCCTGACACAGACCGAAGCCCGCATGCAGGAAAACTCGCGCCGCATCGACCAGCTCGACGCCTCTCGACAGACTCGCAGCCGCGAATCGATGGGGGTCAAACTGGAACTGGCCCGGTGCGATCAGCAGTTGGACCACCTGCGCGGGGAAATCCGCCGCTTTGAGCAAGAGCAAGCCGAACGGCATCGCGGGCTGCACGAGGGGACCGAACTACTGGCCACAACGCTCGAACGCGCCACTGAGGCCGAGTTTCGCATCCTGGCCGCCGAATCGGAACTGGCCGAACTCTACCTCAAACACGAATCGCTAGCACGCGAGTCTGGCCAATTTGCCGTCGAACGCGAGTCCCTACGGGCACAAAAAGTAGTAGCCCATGCCGAGATTCAAAAACTCCGCGGTAGGATTCGCAAACTCGAAGACAAGATCCACAAGAAGCAGCTAGCGGCCGAAGGGATCCGGCACGAGCGAACGACGTTGGAAGACCGCCTGCGCGAGGATTACAACATCGAGCTAAGCCAGCTAACCGAGGCCGGTTCTGCCGAACAGCAGACCGAGCGACTGTCGATCGAGGCCGAGATTGCCGACCTGCGGCGCAAGCTGACGAACATCGGTGGCGTTAACTTGGAGAGTTTGCAGGAGGCGGATGAGCTGGAGAGTCGCTTTGATACGCTCTCTTCCCAGCTTCAAGACCTGACAAAAGCTCGCCACGAGTTGGAGCAGATCATCGGCAAAATCAACGCCGACAGCCGCCGGTTGTTTGCCGAGACACTGGAAACGGTCAAGGAGCACTTTCAGGTCCTGTTCCGCAAGTTGTTCGGTGGTGGCCGAGCCGACATCATCTTGGAAGAAGGGATCGACATCCTGGATAGCGGCATCGAGATCGTTGCCCGTCCTCCTGGCAAGGAACCGCGGAATATCTCGCTGCTGAGCGGTGGCGAAAAAACCATGACCTGCGTCGCCTTGCTATTAGCTATCTTTCGCAGTCGACCTAGTCCCTTCTGTGTGCTGGACGAAGTCGACGCCGCCTTGGATGAGGCGAACATCGAGCGGTTTGTTTCCGTATTGAATGAGTTCCTGGTGCTCACCCAGTTCATCGTTGTGACTCACAGCAAGAAGACGATGGCCTGTGCCAACACACTGTATGGTGTCACCATGCAAGAGTCGGGAATCTCCAAGCGGGTTTCCGTACGATTCGAAGACGTCAGCGAAGATGGCCACATCCATCACTCTGCCGTCGAGCGCGAGGCAGCACTGGAGGCTAGCAATTCCGCCGCTGAAGAGTCCACGCCGGAAGAAAACGCCGCCTGAATTAGCTGCGGCCCTGTCACTGCAAGCCTCCCTTCGGCAGGCTTGCACTTGACCAAGTTGCCCCTCACCAATTCCACACCGGGCCGTTTGTGATTAGGTTCTCGTGCGACAAGTAATTTTTCCTGAAAGTTGCCTGACACTCGCCAGGACTACCTGAATTGCCTAGAGATTTGTACCGACTTGCTCAAAGCCTTATCCTCCCTTCCGCATCTACCACGTCTTACCATTGGAATCTCTGGCAAGATCGATACCGCCGTTGCAATTGGCGAATCTTTCTAAAGAAGCGGCATGCTTTGAAACGAAAACTATCTCTGGAAGGCTTGTGCTGAAAAAGGCAATGGATCACTCCAAAGCACGATTCAGCAGAGCTGCAGGGGGGAACCTGCCACCAGAGGCCTTGTGCCTTCAACGGTTTGTCGGCCACGCCGGACGCCAGACCATCTGCTTGCTCTTCCACCCGGTACTTCCACGCCGGTTGTAGGGAAGGTATGGGGCGAAACATCCGAATCATGCTGGTTAACCACCCGGTTCACCATTTTACGGATTTTCGCCTACTTCCGGATGCCCGGTTTGCCGATGTGATTATTAGAGGCGCGGGTCAGAGGGAACTGAGCCACTGCCCAAGAGAAGCGAATATTGAAAGCCCCTATCCAAGGTTTGCAGATGCTGGCCCCGCAGCCAGCCCCAAGGAGTCGACCCCTCCAAGGAAGTTTGCAGGCAATGGGGCTAGAAGGCGACGTTCTGAGCTGAGTATCAGGACGCGCTAGGTCCAAACATAATGAGCGTAATGGAGAGCCTCCGATGAAGGTCTTCACAACTGGACAGGTCGCTAAGATCTGTAAAGTGGCCCCGCGTACAGTTAGTAAATGGTTTGATTCAGGCCGCTTGCGCGGATATCGAATTCCTGGTTCCCAGGATCGACGTATCCCGCGAGAGTACCTGATTAAGTTCCTTAAGGAACATGGAATGCCCTTGGGCGATTTAGAAGATGAAGCGATGGCCAAGGTGTTGGTTGTCGGTCAGGACCAGGTTCTGATCGAAAACCTTAAACGACACCTGCCCGTCGAAAAGTCCTTTAAGATCGCTGTCGCAGCCAGTGGATTCGAAGCCGGTATTCAGGCTGAGAGTTTTCACCCAGACTGCATCATTGCTGACTTCTCGATCGGTAAGGTCGAGGCGTTGCAAATTTGCCAAAACTTGCGTCGCAACCCCGAGTATGGTGACACGATTTTGATCGCTCTGTTGCCAGATGATGGCAGCTCGATCAGCTTTGATCGTTCCACCATCAACGAGACGTTCAAGAAGCCATTCGACGCAGCATTGCTCGCCGAACGCCTCAAGACGCTCATCGGTGCACGCAAAGAGCTTGTGTAACTGAACATGCCAGGGGCAACTGGCTTGCAATCTGATTGATCCAACGCCTCCTCGGCATGGGAACTTCAGGCTTGCAAACACCAACTGGCCATCAGCTTCGCCGAGAATATATCAACCCTCGTGGATTGACCCCCACGAGGGTTTTTTCGTTGCGCAAACGTCGTAGGCACGGTCCCCGCGCGCTTCCGTCATTCCCGCGCAGGCGGGAATCCAGCCGCCGAAATAGTGTCCATAAATCGCGTGACCTGCTCGCACACGATGGCCCAACGTTACTCTAGGTGCTCTTTCACGGAGTGAAAGGCAACTGTGGGGCACTGCTGCCCTCAAGCAAACGCCTCGCGTAGTTGCTTCATGTATCGCGGGCACTCTATACGTGGATCGGGCGATTCTTCATACTCCAGCACGACATAGCCTCGATAGCCACTCTCCTTCAAGATGCCGGCGAGACGTTTGAAATCACTCGGCACCTTTCGCTTTCCTCCATCATATTTGATGAGGACTTTGACCTGCACATTCAGCGCGTAAGGGGCAATTTGCCGCAGGTCTCCGTACGCATCGTTGCCATGAAAATTACCGCTGTCCAGATTCACACCGAACCACGGACTCTTTACATCATGCACCAGCTTGAGCATCCCCTGCGCCGTGGCAGTCAGGCCACCGTGGTTCTCCAGCGCCAGATAAACGCCGTGCTTGCCGGCGTACTCACAGCATTCTTCCATCCCCTGCACGGCCAGCTTGTGGGCCGCGGCAACATCCTGACCTGGCCCAGCATTGCCCGAAAAGATCCGAATCACCGGGGCACCCAGCACCGCGGCGCGCTCGATCCACCGTTTGGCATTGGCGATCTGCTTGTCCCGTTCTTCCCCCGGCGGCAAGCAGAAGTTATTGCCGATGGCTGTGCCCGAGACATCCAGCCCGAGCCGGAAGCACTCTGCTTTTAGCTTTCGCAAATCGTCGTCGCTGACATCCGGTGCAAAGTAGTACGAGGTTAGTTCGGTGCCATCGAGCTGCATCGCCGCGCAGTCTTTGACAAAGTCCGACAAGGTCAACTCGGCAGCCTGGCCGGGCTTAGCCTTGAGCAGACTGCGATAGCTATACGCCGCCAGACTGAACTTGAACTTCGGCGGACCAGGCCGCTGGATCGGTTCGATGGCGCTGGCAGTTGGCAGCAGGCCACTGACTCCGATGGTCGAGGCGGCAAGTAGCGTTGCCCCTGCGCATATAAATTCGCGACGATGAAGCCTGTTCATGGCGGGGATCCTGAGGCGGAGAACAATTAAGTACCTTCCAATGATAACCTAGGCAGTTGTGTGGTTATAGGGATGCTGGTGGCGGCTGGGGCCAGTTCTGTGTTTTGGCAACTTGGTTGTTTGGTGCGTTGTGTACGTTGCGCGCGTCTGTGTTTTTGTTTTTTTGGTGATCCATCGTCTTTCCCGCAAACGTAGTAGGCACGGTCCCCGTGGCGTTAAACAAATCTTGTAGGGGACGTGAAACGCACCACACACCACGCTGGAGGTAGCGCAACCAATACGCCCCAGCATATGAACGCTGGTTGGGAACTAATCGACCGGTGCGTGGAACGTACCATGAACCGCCAAAAACGGTTGAACGAAGTTAGCCGCGACGCGCCAGCGGAGCGCGAGAACCAAGCTCGACGCCATTCCCATTTCACCTCTCCCGCTCGCGGGAGAGGTCGTCGCCCCAGCGACGGGTGAGGGCCGTTTTTTTCTCCTGCTCACCTGCTCTACTCTCTCGCGCAGCGCGGTGCAGTCCACCCTTCATCGCGGTGCTGGTGATTCGAGCGTTTTTAAGCGCGCGAATCTTGAGTTCAGCCTAGCAGAGGTGGTGGCTTTTTTTCAAGCGCGGAGAGGAGGCGATATTTGGTGGGTAGACTGGTGGGAAAGTAGGCTTGGTTTTGGTGTTGACGTGATTATGAGAGGTAGGGAGCGGTGCAACGCTATTGATCAATTGTTAACAGTCATTCATCATCAATCATTTGACAAGTGATATTGTCAGACGGAACCCGAAGAAAACACTGCTGGGCATGCCAGCAGTGACACCCGGCGTTGAAACAAGTTATTCACATTAGTAGTCATACAGGACAGCCATGATTGCTCGAACGATCGCAGTAGTGCTGGGACTGTTCGTGGGTGCTATCCTGACGGTGTTAATGGTTCAGCCCGGGATCGACCTGTTCCGCAAGTTTCTGGGCAAAGATCGTTGCTATGGAAGCGAGGCACTCAATGGCGGCTCCACCTGGATCGTCGGAGTGTTAATGTGCGGAGTCGTTGTCTATTACGGCTGGCCGACATACGGATTCTGGGGATTGGTGTTTGTTCCGCTCGTATCAATGGCCGCGACACTTTTTTGGACTGCCTCCTTCTGCTTAGGTGGTTGGCTTGCGCGGAAACGTGAGTTTAATATTGAGGATCACTACTGTCCGGTTATAAGTTGAGCAGCATCAGTTGTTTAGAAGAAGTGGGTTTTGAATTCGGTTGTTTTTGAAGTTAATCGACGGAGAACTCGCG
>JAWXCH010000333.1:0-5753 GCA_034440595.1 Planctomycetota bacterium
GAAACGCGCTCCCTGAATTTCTCACTGGTTGTGGTCCAGCCTCAATCCTGCGAAAATTCCTCCGCGACAGGATCGATCTCAATAGAGCCGAGGGCTTACACCTCGCCGGTTAGGCAAAAAATGCGGTAGTCTTGAGTTAATCACGTCAGCAGCTAAATACACAAAGGCGTGCGACCTTTTTTGGCTTTTTAATAACAGCTACTCAATATCTCGCGCTCGACGAGCTCGACATTTATCCGTCTCTATCCTCCATTTCATCCGCAAACACGCCGAACTCACCGAGGAGGTCTTATCTAAATTCGATCCCTCACCAATTTCGCCGCGTTTTGTAACCTCCTAATGCACGGCTCAAATACATCGTCATCGACCGCGCTGCAATTTCCTGCCCGCGCCGCCTTCTCCGAAGCTCATCCACTCCCTTGCCGTACACCGAGCTATTGCCCCTACCACTCCGGCGATCTCTAACCCGTTCTAACTCACTACCGAGATCCGTTCCGCCAGAAGTGTCGTGCCAACGATAAACCCGTCGCATTCCACCTCGTGCCCTACATACCGCGTCAGTTCGGTATCGCCGAACACGGGGCCGGTCTTGCGTCGCAAGATGTAGCGGCCGCTGGTGGTTTCGATGAACACCGCTTCCCGCTCGCTTTTGCTGCCCTTGCCATACTCGCCCTGCGTGACTCGTCCGCGCAGTGCGACGACTCGGACAGGATTGGTCGAACTCATGGTCGTCAGTTCATTTCTGATGATAAATGCGATAGCCGACGATGCGGCCATTCAGCTCTTTGGCCACTACCGCCACGCCACGCTTTATCTTGTCCTGCTTCCCCTCCGTTGGGGTTCCAATCGTGATGTGATAGCGCGACGGTGTCGCTGCGGTCTTCCCGCTTCTCCCTTTAGTCGCTGGCGCACCTTTAACGGCAAATGTCGTGAATATCTGTTTCGCATCCAGCCCAGCCAACTTAGCGATGTTCGATAGCGCGGATCTCGCTGACTGTGACAACCTGCCAGTTGGTACCCGTTTCGATGCCGTTGGTTTTGTCTCTGTCAAAAACGCCCCGGTAAGCCGCAGCTTTGACCGTCGTTCCGCACGAAAGAAGCGCTCCGCATCCGTCTTTGCGACGCCTTTAGGAATATCACCCGCACTTGGAACATCGACCGGGTGGACGCTTGGATCGCCGAGCAGACAAAACTGTGCCAGTGTCTTGAGATCGAAGGGGTCCATTTGTGACGTGTGCTCTACAAACTGCTGGCGCGCCAGCAGCGTGGCGCGTCCGATGGAGGCACCGTCTAACACGTTAAGTAGAAAGTATTGGCAGATAAGATCGGCGGCGCCGTTATCAGTCGGCGGCCCGTACGCGATGGTGGTGCTGCCCAGATAACCATATGCGCCCTGCCGTAGGTAGCTCTGGCAAATTGGAAGGTCTATATCCAGCGTGACCGAGTCATACAACTCTGCACCATAGCAACACTCAACAGCTGCAACAGCACCCTCGACAATTTGACCAATCGTCGCTTGAGTCGTAAGCGATACCGGGTAGCTCTTGCCCGTCTGACCCTGGAACTCTGGGGAGGCCGGACCACCATGGCAGTTGATGAAATGCATTCGTGTACGCAACTCTCGTCTCGGATAATTTGGACCTGCGAGTGGCGAAAGTAATAATTTGGTCGCATTACCGAAAATGTTGTTCAGGCTGAGCCGGGTCGAGCCCTGCCAAACCTTCGCCGAAAGACCAAAATAGCCCGTGTAGTCATCCGGAGATCGCCTTTTGTATTCTGCAGCGGTCTTCAGTAGACCAACTAAATAGGACGGCTCATCGGCACCGAACAGATCGGGTAGCCTTCCCACCACTCGTGTCGGACCCACGAAACGAGCCGGATCCCGTGAATAGGGAGCATCACAAGCGTACGGCAAATCTCCCCAAGCATGATCATCATCGTCCTCGGTCGGCTCATAAGCAGGGTTGTCGAGATCCTGATGCGGCACGACATCGGGAGCACCGAGAATCATGAGATAATCAGGATTGACCGACTTAAACACAGCATCAATGGCTTCCTTGTTTTCGCGCGGATCGGTCGCGCTCGTAACTGCCTTTCCGCCCATCTTTTTCATAGCCGCCTTGTCGTCCAGGTAGACAACCCGGCTCTGAATTCCGCGTTTCTTATCCGCCGCTATAAGCCCCGTGAGCGCCTTGCGAATCGTTACGAGCCCCTTGCTACCGTACTTACTCGCTAACACGCTGCGATTTGTAACGATGATCTTGTCATCCATAATTTTTCCTTCCGGTGTTTTAATGACGTACACGTGATAGTGTTTCGGTGATCTCCCTATTCGAATGAGACATCGCGTTTAGATGCGGGTCTCAGAGCTGAGACCTTATCCACAACCTGAGATGCCTGCGTCTCCCTTTCTTTCTCCGGGAGCTTCTGCCACTTTTGACCCTTGGTGCCGAACAGGTCCCGGATCGCAATTAACGCGTCGTCAATCCTGAAGGTTCGATCACCAGGGCTCATGCCCTTCCACTGATCTGCATGGGACTGGAGAAGCTTCCTGACGGCGGTCAACTCCCAGTAGGTCTGGTCGATCCAAGTCTTCTTGTCACCGTACCATTCGAGATATTTTTTTAATTCTTTTTCATAGGTTTCTGCTATGTGCAACTTCTGGTGTGCCTTCTGAAGTGCCGCCATTGCTTCGGCATATTCGAGCACTGCCAGAGTCCCGGGCAGATATATAACCGATGTCTTTGCCTCACTATAGGCGATCCTGGACGCCTTCGCCCTTTCGAAGTTGTCGCGAGTTTCGAGGATAAGGTTCGGAATGATCGTCCCAAGTAGTGCCGCCAAAAACCCTATGCCAATGGCTTTGTATACCTCAACGTAGAGGCGCTGCTGCTCGATATCGCTCGTTGGCTGTGCCGCCCATATTCAAGTGACGATCGCCACGGCCAAAACCGCGATTCCCGTCACAATACATAGAATCCATTTAATCAATCTCAGGCTCCATCGAGTGAAGACTGGCTGGCCCAATAACGGTCAAGGCGGAGCGACTGCATCACCGCGTCCATATTCAACCACCCGTGTCCCATCCGCCTCTGTATGTAATCCGCCGAATACCCCATTGAAGTAGATGGATGTCTGTAACTTATCTCGCAAATGTTTCACCTCTGTCCATGACGAGCTGAAGCTAAACGATTTTCCCTTCTTTAACGTACTCACGCAGGATGGCGGCTTCCAACCGCTTTAAGTCAAGACACCGCGATTGGTCTGCCAATGCTTCTACGGCACAATAATGGGTGACGTTCATGATGCCAGCACCAGTTAGTTCGAAGCGGTTCGCAACTTGCTGCCAGTCGATGTCTTTGGCAATTTCCATCTGCGGCGGAAATGCTTTACGCCAGATTTCGTAGCGCTCTTCGGGGCGTGGCATGGGGAACTGGATGATCGTTTGAAAGCGCCGGACGAACGCATCATCGATATTACCGCGCTGATTCGTGGCTAAAATCACCAGCCCGCTGAAGCCCTCCACGCGTTGCAACAAGTACGCCACTTCTTGATTGGCGTATTTATCGTGGGCGTCGCGGATGTCGGTTCTCTTACCGAAGAGCGCATCGGCTTCGTCAAAGAACAAAATCCAGTTTTTGTTCTCCGCTTTATCAAAGAGCCTCGACAAGTTTTTCTCCGTCTCGCCAATGTATTTGGACACCACACGCGATAGGTCAATCCGGAACACATCTTTGCCCGTATGCTTGCCAAGCAACGTCGCCGTCAGTGTTTTGCCCGTGCCCGGTGGTCCGTAAAACAAGGCCCGGTAGCCGGGTTTGATTTTTTTCTTCATGCCCCATTCTTGCAGCAGCGTGTCGTTGTGCTTGATCCAGTTTTCAATTTCTTGGATTTGACCCAGGGTGTTAGGGTGTAGCACCAGATCATCCCAGCTCATTTCAGTTTCGATGTATTCAGCGGGGAAGTCGATGCTGAAACGCGGTTTGCTGACCGTGCCAATGGTGAGCTGTTCGACGGTTTCCGGATCAAGAATTAACCGACCGCTCATCACCGGCTCGCCTTCTCGAACCGCATCGAGCCAAAGGATATGTTTTTGCGCGAACCAGTGCTCACTGCCTAGCATACGCTGCACTTTGAGGCGTTTTTCAAGGTCGTCCCCCGCGAGGATAAATTGGGCCGTTTCGCCCGTCGGGAGAATTCCGCGGTGGTTGGAAACTTTGACACCGCCAAATTCGGGAAATTCACCACCCGCAGGAAGATGTTCCGCAATGATTTCGCCGAAAAAGCCAGGTTTGATGTGCGGTACCATCGCAAGCATCAACACCATGAACTCACCATACGTAAGTTCTTGCGTTGCGGCGAACCACGTTAACTTGGAGTCCTCACCATAAAGTTCAAGAGAAATAAATTCAGAAACCTCCGCCTGCCGGTGCTGTTTGTTCAAGCAAGCAACAACGACCTTGCGTAACCAATCGAAGGCTAAATTGAGGTCCCGGGCGTTGTGTTTCATGATTTATCTACACACCGATGGAGGTTAATACACGAATCGAGCATTTATCCGTGATATCCATAGAAAAAGAACTGGCTACGTATCCTAAGCAACCTGCATTTCAGTCTTCGTCCAATCGCGAGATCTTCATATTCTCGTCAAGAGCCCATGCTCGTTTGACATGGCGAACATGCTCTTCAAGTTTCTGGCCGGCCAATTCAGGATGACCTTCGTCAAGATGCTGTTGAATGGAGCTGTTTTCCCGACTATCACCGATGAACATGTTCCGCAGATATCCGAAAAACCTTGAGTAACGGTTTGATGCGGCTTTCTGGATACCATTCAGACTCACATCGTCAACGGGTGTTCGTGCGTCAGCGATGGAGCCGCGCTGCTCAAGAAGCAGCTTCCCATCTGATATCTTCCTGCCGTTGAGCGATTCAGCGTAGTGCTTGGACATATCGGAGGACGAAACCACGTGACGCCGCGCCAGGCCTTTTGCAACATTCACTAGCTCACCTGCCGAACTTATCCGCAGTTGACTTTTATCTTTGTGCTGGGCTGCGATGCCGCGTTTCTGCTCAGGTGTGAATTTGCTACGTGGCAAACTTACACCCTTGATCGGGGCATCCGCCACGCCCCAATCATTAAGGGTAGAGGCTATGTGCGTGCCGAAGATACCCATCTTTACGTCGAGCTGCCCCATCAAAGCATCAGCCTTATCAGCGTCCTTTCCGGCAACAGCAGAAGCGGTATTCTCGTCGTACTTCTTGAGGTCAGTTAGAAGTTTGTCCACCGCGACTTCGTGGCTTACAGCCGTGGCGATAGGCGACTTTCTCTTGGCCTTGTCGACGCCTTTCTTCTCTGCAGTATTTTCGAGGAACACCGAAGGCTTTTCAGGAGTGGATCGTAACACAAGTTTCGCACTCGTATTGCTCCCTTCGAATGTCAGAGTATGCTGTTCGCCGCCACCGTTGACGGGTATTTTCTTTTTCCACCAGTTTAACAATCGCTTGACCCCGGCTTTCACCGCGCCAACCATTTTATTCAACATACTCCCCAGCCACGCCACAATTTTATCCAACCCCTTATCGATCGGCTGGCGAATCTTCTTGATGATCCCGACGACCTTCTCCGGTATGTTTCCAAGCCCCGCAAACCTGGCTAAAAAGGCGATGATGACGACCAAAGTATTCGCCATTGTCTGCTCGACTTTTTTGGCGGCATTGTCGACCTGACCTGCTGCGATGGCTGAGATGGAATC
>JAWXCH010000334.1:0-3571 GCA_034440595.1 Planctomycetota bacterium
CCCTAACGCCGTGGCCTGACGCAGTTTGCAAAAAACCGCGACTCGCCGTGGGGCAAGTTCTATCCGTGCGCGAAAGGAATCGTCGCAATCGCTACTCGTGCCTGTTGGTTTGTCTGCAAATGGGGATTCCTCGTCGCGCTGGCCGCGGCGATTGGAGCGGGTCTCTATTTCTACAACCACATGAACGACGAGATCCGGCTGCGCGTGCAACAAAAACTCGCGGCCAACTATCCGCATCTAACGGTTGAGGTTCGCGCGGCTTTGCTTGTCGATGGTGAAGGAATCGAAATCCGTGGGGTGACCATCTCGGATCCAACCGTGGAAGGTCCAGAGGCCGAGCTGCTTTATTTCGACGAAATCATGCTCGCCTGTCAAACCGACTTGCAAGGTTTTCTGCAAGGACAGCCCGAGGTGCAGCAAATACGGATTCGTCGGCCACGTATGCGTGCCACACGTGCCGAGGATGGAACCTGGTCGCTCAATAAACTGCTTCCGTTTCCAAAACTGAGTGCCAAGCGAGTCCCGGCGGTCATCGAGGGAGCGATCATCGAAGTGGTCGATCGCTCCAAGCCGCAACCAGCGACCTATGTGCTTCGCGACTGCAACCTTGAAATTCAGCCGAGCTACGCCGAGGGAGACACCGAAGCGACACTCCATCTAAGCGGCTCTGCCAGCGGCGATCGAGTGGAACGACTTGAGATCGTTGGCACCATCGCACCGCATGGGAGCCATTTCTCTGCTGGTGGCTCCGTGACCGGCATCGATATCTCGCCTGAACTGCAAAGTTCACTCCCTGCGGAGATCAGTTCGCAATTGCAAACGCTATCGGGGCTGCGCGGCGAATGCAGTGTTAACTTTCAGGTGGAGTACACCCCTGGTCGGCCCGTACCGCTGCAGTTTGCAGTGGTCGGGGAGCTGACGCGCGGCAGGTTGGATCACGCGCGTATTCCGCAGCAATTGACGGATATGCAACTTGAATTCAAGGCGGACAATCAAGGTGCAGAGATTACCAAATTCACTGCACGGAGCGGTAATTCCAGCTTTCATGGAACTGGCAAAATCCACGGACTGACTAAGACCTCTCCGATGGCGATCGAACTGTATGCCGATCGCTTGTTCATTGGCCGACCTTGGGAAGAGTTTTTGACTGGATCGATTAAGGAGACCTGGAAGAAGTTTCAGCCCGCTGGCGAAATCAACGTCCTCGCCAAACTTAATTTTGATGGCCAAAAGTGGACGCCAGATGTCACGGTCGACTGTTTGAATGTCTCGTTTACTTATTACAAGTTTCAGTATCGGTTGGACCGCGGCACCGGACGGCTGACACTTAAAGATCGCGTACTCGACATTCACATGAGTGCCGACGCCGGCAAGCGGCGCATCTCGATTGAAGGACGGTTCGATAATCCGGGTCCACAGTTTACCGGCTGGGTCCATCTCAAGGGTACAGAACTACCGCTTGACCAGAACACGCTGACCGCGCTTCCTGAAAAGGCGCGCGTCGTGGTGCAGGCAATGAATGCCACCGGCTCGGTCGATGCCGAAATATCGATCGGTCGCAACGATCCTCGTGTGTTTCCTGCCGAACATTATATGAAGCTCGAGCTCAACCAATGCTCCGTGCGTTACGACAAGTTTGCCTACCCGATTGGCGATATCCAGGGAACGATGACGCTGGTAAATGGCGTCTGGGAATTTAAAGACCTAAAAGGTTCAAACGATTCTGGCCGCATCACATGCAACGGCTTTTTGCGGCCAGTGGTAGAAGGGACCGTAATTGTAGGGACCGAACTGGAATTGAACTTCGGTGGTACGGAGGTAGTACTGGAAAATGAGCTGCGCGATGCATTGCCACCTGGTGCACGCAAGGCCTGGGCCAGCTTGAACCCGCGCGGGCAGATTAACTTGAATGCTCAGGTGCGGTATCTGTCCGCGAGCAAAAAGTTGGATGTATTGGTGAATGGTACGCCGCTTGGTGAAACGGTTTCGGTCGAACCGCAATTTTTTCCGTATCGAATGGAAAAAGTCGGCGGCAGGTTTGATTTTCGCGAAGGGCAGGTCGACTTTACCAAGGTTAACGCCCTGCACGAGCGAATGCCAATCCGCATGAGCGGTAATTGCACATTCGACAAGAGTGGCAATTGGGTGGTTCAGTTCAAAGAGTTGACAGTTGATCGGCTGAAGGTCGACCGCGACCTGCTGGCCGCATTGCCCGGCAAGCTTCGCAAGGTGGTTGCCGACCTGAATCCGACAGGTCCTGTACACATCTACGACGGAACGCTTCGTCTGAAGGGAAATTCGGAAATTCCCAATCACCCGATCAAGTCCGATTGGGATCTCAGTTTTGATCTTCGGCAAAGCGCGTTGAATTGCGGAATTCCGATTCAGAATATCGACGGCACGATTCGACTTGTGGGAGAGTGCGACGGCCAAAACACGGTCTGCCGGGGAGGCCTGAACCTGGACAGCCTGACGTACAAGGACTTTCAATTCACTGAGGTTCGTGGCCCGCTTTATTTTGATGACAAGCAAGTGATCTTTGGCTCGAAAGCGATTGTTCCTCCCGAGCCGGGCAGGCCACCAAGTCGGATCTCGGCAAAGCTGTACGGCGGAAAGGTCACGGCCGACTGCTGGGTCGGAATCGGGAATCCTTGTCGCTATGTGTTGCAAGCCTCACTCGTTGATGGCGACCTGCATCTGTTGGCCGCAAACCAACTGCCTGGCAAACAGAGCCTGAAAGGGAAAATCGTTGCCGGCATCGATCTGTCGGGCGAAGGTTCTGGCATGCACACGCTTGGCGGGCGCGGACAGGTCCGACTGCGCGAAGCCGATATTTATGAACTGCCGGTGATGGTCGCATTGCTCAAGATCCTCAGTATCCGCGAGCCAGATAGGACCGGATTTACTACCAGCGACGTTGATTTTCGGATCGATGGCGGCCACATTTATCTGGACCGAATTGAGTTCAGCGGCGACGCTATCAGCCTAGTCGGTCAGGGAGAGATGAATTTTGACACCAACATCGATGCGGCTCTGACTGCCACGGTTGGACGGAGCGAACTGCAGCTACCAATATTTAAGGACATGCTCAACACAGTGGGGCAGCAACTTTTGGAAATTCGCGTGAATGGCAACCTGTCCGATCCACAGATTCATCGTCGCGCGTTCCCTGGCATCAATCAGGCACTGAAACAATTTGGCAACGATTTGCAGCCGCGCAACCCGTTGCTGCCGAATCCTGCTCAGGCGCAAGCACCCGGCCAGCGAGTACGCTAGCTCCTTCAAACGGAAAATCCCTTAAAATCGCCCAGGCAATCATGGAGCTATCTTTGAATTGAAGCAGCTCCGCAGCAGGCGCTGCCGTGTAGAGACCGATCCAATGTTGGAGGATCATTGCCATGAATGTCGGACCAATGGGGCTGCTTGCTAGTGTGGCTGCTAGTCCGTTGGCACAGCGTGCCGCCGACAATGACCGCACCGCGTCGGCGGTCACATCGCAGCAGCGCGACACCAAGAGCAGCGAATTGGCCCAAAAGGCGGCCGGCATCGGTGAACCGGACGGGGACGAGCC
>JAWXCH010000335.1:0-3154 GCA_034440595.1 Planctomycetota bacterium
ATGCGCACTTCGTTCGCTTATCCGGAGGCTCGCTGCGGCGGCTTGTCAATTAGTTTTTCACGCTCGTAGAACCGGAGAGTTTCGACATTGACGTGGGCCCGGCGAGCCACGATGCCTAGGGCGATGGGTTTCATCGGCCTGTTTCCTTGACGATCTACCCGCATGGTAGACGCCGTACTACGGTACGCAGTCAAGGCACGAGCCAGAAAAAGTCATTCAAGCATGAAGGTCAGGCACCGAAGCCTGCGTTCTTGACGCGGCCAGGGAAACGAGTGGAATGACAATCATCTGCATTCGCCAGCATGTCACCACACAGGGAGCGACGGCTCCGAGAATTTGAAGTGTCGCCGTGCGATGGTTACATGAATCATGCGAGCTGTTTTGCAGCGGAGTTGTCGAACACCTGGATGGTTTTCATGGTCTTCACTCCTGTTGATTGATTGAGAAGAAAAATGCGGTTCAGTTCTTACCCGGATCAAAGAGCTTGTACGTCTTGTACCCACCGCCGATATTTGAAGCCTTAAAGCCGGACTGAACCAGAATTCGAGTCGCCAAGTAGCCGCGCTGCCCCACCTGGCAATAGGCGGCGATCTCTCGATCACGAGGGAGTTCCTCCAGTCGATCGCGCAGATCGTCGACCGGGATGTTCACGGCTCCGGGGATGCTTCCCTTCGAGAATTCCTGAGCCGTGCGAACATCCAACAAGAAGGGTCGTTGATCGGTGGGAGCAGCCAAGACCGTTTCCACATCGACTTGAGGGTGATCCTCTCGGAGCAGGCCGCTGGCGACGAACCCTGCCATGTTGACCGGGTCTTTGGCTGAGCCGTACTGCGGTGCGTAGGCCAGTTCCATCTCTTCCAAGTCAAAGACTGTCATGCCCGCCTGGATGGCCACTGCAAGCACATCGATCCGTTTGTCGACACCTGCTCCGCCCACTACTTGAGCACCAAGAATGCGTCCCGACTCAGGGGCGAACAACAGTTTCAGCGACATTGCCTCCGCACCGGGGTAGTAACCGGCGTGATGCGTCGGATGGATGTAGATTTTTCGAAAAGGGAGTTGGCATCGTTTCAGAGTTTTCTCCGATAGCCCGGTCGTCGCCGCCGTGCGGTCGAAGAAGCCGATAATCGCAGTCCCCTGCGTTCCTCGATACTTCGTGGCACGGCCCAAGACATTGTCCGCCGCGATCCGACCTTGGCGATTGGCAGGTCCGGCCAGCGGCACCTGAGTTGGGCCACTCGAAACAAAATCGTTGACCTCGATGGCATCACCGACGGCGTAGATATCGGGATCACTGGTTCGCAGGTATTCGTTGACTTGGATGCCGCCTCGCGGGCCAACGTCCAGCCCCGCATCGACCGCGAGTTTGTTTTCCGGGCGAACTCCCACACCGACCACAACAAGCTGAGCAGGCAAACGCTGGCCGGAATTCAAGCAGACGACCAACCCGTCGGGAGTTTGCTCAAAGGCTTCGGCCGTCTGACCGAGCAGCAAGGAGACACCCTTGGTCACGAGATGTTCGACAATAGGAGTCGTCATCTCTCGGTCGAACGGTGTAAGGATCTGGTCGATCCTTTCCACGATGGTCGTCTCAATTCCACGGCGCACGAGGTTCTCGGCCAGTTCGAGGCTAATGAATCCGCCCCCCAAGAGGACTGCCTGTTTCACTCCCTGATCCACCCTCTCCTTGATATGGTCGACGTCTTGCAGATTTCGCAACGTGAAGATTCCCGGCAAGTCGATGCCCGCAAGAGGCGGACGAAACGGAGCAGCACCTGGCGCGAGGATCAGCTTGTCGTAGGTTTCGCTGTACTCCCGCCCTGACGCGAGATCACAAATGCGAAGTTGCTTCGCCGAGCGGTCGATGGCTTCCACCGATGTTCGAGTCCGCACATCGAGATTGAATCGGGCGAGCAATTGCTCCGGCGTCGTGACAAGCAGCTTGTCCCGTTCAGCAATCTCATTACCGACGTAGTACGGCAGGCCGCAGTTGGCGAATGACACGTCGGGGCCACGCTCAAAAACAACGATCTCAGCATCCTCCGACAAACGGCGAGCACGAGCGGCAGCAGAAGCTCCGCCCGCCACGCCACCAACAATCAGCAGTTTCATGATCGAGACTCCAATAGGACTCGGTTGCAATCATCAACGGGTGCGGCACGAGTTCGTGGTTTCTTCGCATCGGTTCCACGGCATTCGCGCCAGAATCATCCCCATCCCACAGCTGTCGGTGATTCCAGCGAAGAGCAACCCGGCACCAATAAACGCGGATAGCCAAACGAAAGCTGGATTCACAAACGCACCGAGCAATGCCCCCAACAAGACGAGCAATCCCGCGGCGATACGAACCTGTCGCTCCAGCGAGATGGCCTTCTTGCCACGCACGACCGGCAGACCGGCTTCGATGCACGCCATCGTTCCTCCCTCAATGTTGACCACATTCGAGAAGCCCGCTTTGATGAACTTCTCGCACGCCTGCTGGCCTCGGCTTCCCGATCGACAGATGACATACAGCGGATCGTTGGCCGAACCATCGTGAGCCTGCATCAGCCCCGCAGGATCAAGTTGATCCAACGGAACATTGCGAGCGATCTCGACGTGAACCTCCCGGAACTCAACGGGCGTGCGCACGTCGATGAGGTCGATCTTCTTCCCATCCCGACAAGAGTCCGCAAGTTTCTGCGGTGTGATGATTGCGATACTCATGACATTTTCCGTTTCATTTTTTGAGTAGTGATCGTCCGTTAACCATCTCCAATTGCGAATCTCCGGCATGTCTTAGCCGAGCTTGTTGGTGTAGTGCATGTTCTCGATGTGATCATCGTGGTCTTCAGGACATTGGGCCGCTTACCAATTGAATGGCAGGAGTTGCCGCCCCCGAAGCCAGGACAACGCATCCTCATATGCGAATTCCGAAAAACGCTTGACATCTATGTTCTTCGCCGCAGTGGGCGCGATGCCGGTGTCGCTCTCGACGGTCATTGTCGCGATCAATGCTCGATTGCTGCGTCTGCCGGGAAGATGAATCGCTTAGGGCAACGATTCATCTTCCCCCATAAACATACCGCACTGCGACCAGAGTGTCTCAAGTTGAAGCTGCGACGTTGGCACATCGAACATCATTCCGCGGCACGGCAGTTGGCTGAACATGGCG
>JAWXCH010000336.1:0-3756 GCA_034440595.1 Planctomycetota bacterium
GACCGGCGTTTGCTCCGGCAGCACTGCGCCTCCTCGCTGGATCGAAAACTGTGGGAACGTGAAGCAATTACGCTTATCATCCCATCCGACGCGATCCGCGTCAGGAATCAATTTGGGTTGCTGGAAACCAACAGCAATCGAGAGAGATTTTTTGGCCCACCGCGGGTTGAACGTCAGCAAAGCCTGCTGCTGTCGCAGCAAATAATCCCGAACAGGTGGCAGCAGTCCGTGGTTATCCACAGCTTCAGTCGACACGGTAAATGAGCAACGGCTCTCGCCGCTCGTGGCAGTGCCGCGATAAAAGCTACCGTTCTGTTTGGAAGTGAACAGCTCCTCCACGCGAAGTGCAAAATTGCAGACTTGCTCGCCAGTACGTTCGACCCGCCAGCCCTCAGGAGTTTCGACGATCGAAGTATTTCCGATCTTGATCCGCTGGTGGCAGACTTTGTATGGGTTTGTCGCACGCAACTTTTTCTGCAGGTCAGGATCGGAGGTCTCGATGAACCCGCGCAGCTCCGGTGCCGTGAAGTCGGTAAGTGTTAGCAATTCGCCGGCCGATTGCAGTGTACGCCTGCGAAGCTCGTCTCGCAGAACGGCGTCCCAAGGACGAGCCTTCCCCTCAATCAGCCGTAACCACTGGTCGACATAATGGTGGCACAGCCGATCTTTGATCTCAGTCGTCGAGATGCGATAGTCGGAGATGTGGGCACCGTGAGACTTGGCAAGCCGAAAAATGCCAGGACTTGTCCCCCAGAAGACAATTTTCCGATTTCGCAAAACGTCCGGCAGAATAAGCGTTTGGACGAGCGGAGGTGACTTCGAGAAGTGGGCCAGGATGATGGGCAGAGGATTGTCGTGGTCCATTAGCCATTTCGCCTGCAACAGCAGCGCGACGGCGAAATCATCTACGACCAAGACTTTATGAGTCATCGACGGGTGGCAGTTGTCGAGTAGCGGCAATAATGCAACACCGGCTTCGCGGACGGGTAGATTCGTGCATCCGAGATTCGCCCGCTTGTACACCCAAAAAATGTCGTGAACTGCGGGATCGCTGTTCAGCGCTAAAAACAAAAAGCCGCAAGGGCGTTGCGGCAGGTCAAAAAATGGAATTACGAGCGCATCCGTCCAGCCAGTTCCATGAAAAAGGCGGCGTCCACCGGGGCCACTGCCACGCCGAACCGTAAGTCGCCCCTCACGGTTTGGTCGCTCCTGCTGCTTGTATGATTCGGATGCAAAGACGTTTTCAATCTGTTCGCGTGATGCCATGCCGAGGCACGGGCCAAGCGTTTCCCGCCAGCGCCAACGGTCAACCCTATCCAGTTGAAACGCACGCATCAGCAGGTGGACTGACGTCGTTGGGTTTGTGAGCGACTGCTGAGCGTTGGTCCAAAAGTCGACCAAGCGTTCTCGGTAGTGAACGTGATCGCGCATATAGGCATGGATACGATGCTCGTCCACTGAATGATTCAGCAACTGCAGCGAATCGAGTGTTCGAATCGCTGCCGGGATGTCGGTCTGCTTGGCTCGTGCGAATAGCTCAATCACGTCACCCGCGAAGTTGCACGATGAACATATGCACCATTCGCCGCCGAGTTGAAAATCTCGATGCACGGAAAACAGCTTGTGCTGACATACGGGGCATTCGAGCACTTGTGGCAGAGTGTCTGAAGTCACACCAGATACGCCAAGCGATTGGAGAATCTGCAACCACGAAACGCTGGCCGCCAGGGATTGGGATGTGTTTGCCATGTAAGTACGTCCGTGCAAATTGAATGATTCAGGAGTAACGACTGATAGGCGGTGATTGGGTAGACACAGACATTTAGCTCTGATTGGTCGTAAGTTATTGAGGTCCGCAACTTTCGTCGCCGCCACCATCATGCGGTTACGTCTCGCAGTTTGTGGAGCCGATTCAGCGTTATTCCTTCCATCGCACCTTCGAAGATCGCCTCAGCGCTCAATTCTTCGGTCAGAATATCAGCGAGGTAATCAAGCTCATGGTCGCTCAACGGCGATAAATCGTGCTCGAGGCAGAATTCGCGAGCCCGCTCAGCGGTGATCGCCCACAGAATTTCCGGTGCGGGAAGGTGGTGAGAAGCCATTCAAAATCCATCGCAAAGTGTCTGTAGAACTGTACTAAAAGTGGCGAGTTCCCAGCCATCGAGCAAGCGACTTATTGTAGACGACAATCTGGTATCTAAGTACCATTTATTAGAGACCGCTCTTTGCTGCGACCACCATTAAATTGCACAGACATTGGAATGGATGGTAGCGACTGATAAGTCGCTCCCACGCCGGTGTTCTAGTCGGCCGCAGACGGCCATCGGCAAGACAACTCCTCTGCAAAATCTACGAAGTGAACCGCAGCGGCACACCCCGACGGGCAGCCTCGGCGGTAATAAAATTCCAGAGCGTAGACCGGTCGTAGGAACCGGGATCGAAACCCTCGGGTAGATAACGGGGCGGACCACCGGGCCCGTTAAGAACGAGGCCACGATGCCCTCCATCTCCTCGCGGGCATCCGGGTCCAGGAGGAAGATGATCGGCTTGTGGTCGCCAATCTGGTTAAGCAACATCCGCTGGTTCTGATGCAGCGTCTTACCGAACTGGGCCACGAAGTGATCGCCACCGACATGCACGCCTATGAGCAGGGCCTGCGAAAGTCACTCGCGGTGATTGTCAACGATCGCCGCTTCGCCTCCTTGCTCACGCCAATGAGCGGCCGAACCGAGTGTCTCCACTTGAATCGGTCGACTTCGCTGCCCGGTCAGGTAGTGACAGGCGATCGTTCCTTTCTCGATGATCGACCATGGAAACGCCTGCTTGTCTCTCAAATCCTGCTCACGATTGACACTCGCTGCCCGCTTGGCCCATGCTATGAAGCAGATTGAGGACGTAAGGAGAGTTGCTTGTCAGGTGAAGCGACTAAATCGCGTTCAGGGTGAACTAGTGCCCAATAAGGAATTCCGAAGTCGGATCAAGCTTCTGTCCTCAATTGAATGATGAGATTCAATTGAGGGCTTTCGATTTGATTCGGCCATTTATTCATGGCGCGGCAAAAGCGTCCCCAGCTTGGCGCGTCTCACGATCGAACCAGCCGGCGGTGTTTTGAAATATCGCTCCGCCACAAAGCCTTCGACTTCGATCGGCAGGCCCTTCGCCCAGCCTGGCTGTGTAGACGTAATGGCGAGCAGAGCCTGAAGTGACTTGTCTGCCGCCGAGGCTGGCACTTCTATGACAATCTCGTCATGCACATGCAGCACGACCGGCAATCCGGCGGCCTCGCACGCGACCAAGGCCCCTGCCAGAAGATCACGGCAAATCCCAGACACCAGGTTCTCTGTCAGTTTGCCGCCGTACGTGGGAACATTCAGCGTCGTTGGACTGTCGAAGACGATTTCAGTGCGGGGCGTCCCATTGAAGCCGGAAGAGTACTCATCTTCTTCAACTGGCTCGAGCCGGGCATTGCGGTAGTAGAGGATCCGGCCACTCGGCAGACGAACAATCAGATCGCCATCGTCTGCCGCGAAAGTGCATTTGCCGGCCGAAACAGGCCCGCGTCCCTCAATCGCCAGACGGGCGGCATATTCAAAGTGCCTCCACAAGCCGCCTTTACGATAACCCGAAGCGCCGCGACGACCCGCGATTGCCGGATAGCGATCGCGATATGCCTCAACCACGGCCTCGGCGGTCGTGTTCGCAGCCGCTAAGTCCACGTGCATCGCAAGGCAGGTGGCGGCAAATCGCTCCCAGCCC
>JAWXCH010000337.1:0-8200 GCA_034440595.1 Planctomycetota bacterium
CGGCAGCGGAGTTCGCTCCCCCCTTCACCCCCCGCTGCGGCGTCGCGGGAGATGGCGAGCATTCGGATCGCGCCATCGTTGATGAGGACTTTGTGGCCGATCTCAACTTCATCGGCAGCAAAGTCACCGAGACTCGCGGAGCCAACCCACAGGCTCAGAATTCGGCAACGATGATTCAAATCGGCCAGATGATCATGCCATCGCATCATCCGGGCAGCCCACACGGCAGTCCTGGCCTCAGTGGTGAGGAGGACCAGCACGCCACCACAGCGGATATTGGCTTGAACGATACCTTCCACGGCCTGAAACTGCCGGTGTTAATCCCCGGTGGCAACATGTGGGCCAGCACCTACTTTTTGCTGACCGGTTTTCATGCGATTCACGTTCTGGTCGGATTGATCGTATTTGCATTAATGATGCCGATGACCTTGAACCGTGCCCGAGCGGGGTTTATTGAGAACATCGGCCTGTACTGGCACTTTGTCGATCTGGTCTGGATCTTTTTGTTTCCGCTGTTGTACCTGTTCTAATTGTTGCGTTACTCAGTCCGTTTTTGAATTCATTTTGCTGGAGCTGCAATATGTCTGACCAAGGCAACCCACCGCATTCCAACAGTGGCCACGGCCCAGAGGAAGTAGCGCATGGCCCTCTGGTTGATCGAACGGATCTATCGGTCGCGCACCAACTGGAACACGATTACCACGACCCCGATCAGGATCACGGGCACAGCGGACTCGGCAAATACATTGTCGTCTTTGTTCTGTTGTGCCTGCTGACTGCCGCATCGTTTTTTACCCAGTCTGACCTCTGGCCGTTTCACGGTCAGCAAAAGATCACCTGGGCGTTCATGATCGCCGTCTCCTGTACCAAGGCGATGCTGGTCATCCTGTTCTTTATGCACGTCAAGTACGAAGCCAACTGGAAGTACGTCCTGACAATTCCCGCCGGAATGATGTCGATCTTTTTGATGGTGATGCTCATTCCCGACGTTGGCATGCGAGTCAACGGCATGGGAGATTTTGCCGGCAAATATTCGCAGGAACGATTTCTCTACGCCGCTGAGCCAGGCGGGGACACGTTGCCATCAGAAAAACACGAGCCTTCCGCAAATGGTAAGGACGATCACCAGCATGCTCCCAAAGCAGAGCAACCGACCGCTGGTCACTAGTCTCGACGATTGCACCTGGCGTGCAGCAGTAGCCACATGCCTCCATCCATCGCGATTCGATTTCAGAATGTCCGCCATCAATATGGCGAACGAACGGCGCTGGTCGATTTTTCGCTGGATGTAGCCGCGCAAGAAATTTTTGCGTTGCTCGGCCCCAACGGCAGCGGAAAAACGACCCTCTTTCGGCTCCTTTCCACGCTGATTCCGATTCAGCAAGGAAGCATCGAAATTCTAGGCGACCGATTGCCCGAGAATCTGCAGCAAGTGCGATCGAAAATCGGCGTCGTTTTTCAATCGCCTAGCCTGGATAAACAGCTTTCGGTCCTCGAGAACCTGCAATGCCAGGGGGAACTCTATGGATTGCACGGCAAGCCACTGTTGACGCGGATTAACGAGCTACTGGTGCAGTTTGGGCTGGCTGACCGCCAGCGCGAGCGCGTCGACAAACTATCCGGTGGATTGCGGCGGCGAGTTGAAATTGCTAAGGGACTACTACACCGCCCAAGCTTACTGATTCTGGACGAGCCGAGCACCGGTCTAGATCCTTTGGCGCGCGCTGAGATGTGGAACTACCTGGAGCAGATTCGCGCCTCCGAGGGGACGACCGTCATCTTGACCACGCACCTGCTGGAAGAAGCCGACAAAGCCGACCGAATTGCCATTCTGCATCGCGGGTCGCTGGTCGCATTAGGAACAGCAAATGAACTGCGTGCAACCGTTGCCGGCGATTCAATAGTGATACAGACGCAGGACGCTATAGCCCTGGCGGCCGCAATCCAGCAGCGCTTCAACTTGGCGGCCGAGGTTATTGGCCGCACCGTGCGACTGGAACAAGCCGATGGGCATCGTTATGTGCCACAGTTGATCGAGGCATTTCCCAATCAGATCGATTCCATCACCGTGGGAAAGCCAACACTGGAGGATGTCTTTATCGACCGCACGGGTGATCGCTTTGTGTCAGAAACAATAGCGGCACTTTAATCTCTATGTCCACCGATTTTCCAGCCACTCCCGACGTAGCAAAGCACCTTGCAGCAAGCCCGGTCAACCCGTGGCGTGCCGCCTGGGCGCTGACGCGGCGCGAGTGGATTCGTTTTATACGCCAGCGCAACCGCGTGGTGGGTTCTCTTGGTCAGCCGCTGATTTTCTGGCTATTGTTCGGCGCCGGTCTCGGTCCATCATTTCGCCTGCCAGGAGCCACCGACGGCCTGAGTTATCGCGAGTACTTTTTCCCCGGCACGCTGGTGCTGATCCTGCTGTTCACGGCGATCTTTGCGACGATTTCAATCATCGAAGACCGCCGCGAAGGTTTTCTCCAATCGGTGCTGGTCGCCCCCGTGCCGCGCTGGTCGATGGTCCTGGGCAAGATCCTCGGCGGCACGCTGATCGCACTTGCCGCAGCAGTCATTTTCCTATTGCTCGGACTGACCACCGACATTCCGCTCGGCGTCGGCTCGTTTCTGGCGGCAATCGCATTCCTGTTTTTTATCGGCCTTGGCCTGACCGCTCTCGGGTTTTGCATTGCCTGGAGGATGAGCTCCACTCAGGGTTTTCACGCCGTAATGAGCCTGTTTCTGATGCCGATGTGGCTCCTTTCCGGGTCGTTTTTCCCCCCGGGCGATAACTGGATCGGCTGGATTGTCAGGCTCAACCCACTGACCTATGGGGTCGCCGGGCTGCGGCGAATCCTCTATTCTGAAGGGACCGAGGCAGCACGCCAGGCGGCTCTGCCGGTCGATCTGCCGGGGGCTTGGATGTCAGGGGTCGTCTCTATAATTTTCGTAGTCGCCATGTTGATTCTGGCTTGGAGAGTGGCGGCGGTTCGCACCGCAGGTGATTTACAATGAAAAGTGGTCTATTAGTTGCATGGAGCGTTTTGCTGCTGACGGCAGTCGTCGGTTACGGGGGGTTCGTGTTTTGGCGTCAATTCAAGGACACCGTTTCATCCACTGCCAATAACACACAGCATATTGGAGGCGCGGCCTACGCCGGAAAAGGCCCGGTGGATTTCAATATGACGACGCAAAACAATCAACCGTTTTCGGCGAAATCGATGACCGGAAAAGTGTGGGTCGTCTCGTTTTTTTTCACCAACTGTACTTGGAAGTGTCTCGAGCAGAATCAGGCGCTGTCCAAGCTGCAAAAGGAGCTGAATGATCCTGAAATCCAGTTCGTCAGTATCACTTGCGACCCAACTCGCGACACACCCGAGGTCATGCGTAAGTACGCCGAACAGTTCAATGCCGACCCGGAACAGTGGCTGTTCGTCACCGGAAATATGACGCAGATCCAGAACCTGGCCAAGAATCAGTTTCTCATGTCGATCAATCAACAAACGCATTCCGAACGCGCGCTAGTCATTGGACCCGATGGCAAGATTCTGGACTTTTTTGATACGCTCGAACCGAATGAGATGAAAAAAATGAAAGCGTTCCTTTTGAAACTCAAAGCCGAATCCCAACCCGTTGCCAGTTCATGATCGATTCGATATTGCAGGGAAGCTTAAACGCCAGCGCGCCACTACTGCTGCTTGCGCAGGTCCATCCATTGGCGACGGTCAACGCCGTTCTGAATGGTCTCGCCACCGTACTGCTAATCCTCGGCTTCATTCTGATCAAACGCAAGCAGGAAACGGCTCATCGCAATGTAATGCTGGCTGCGTTTGGAGTCTCGGTGGTGTTTTTGGTCTGCTATCTGGCCTACCATGTCTGGCCGGTTGGCGCTAAAAGCACCCCCTTTCAGGGATCCGGCCTGATACGAACTGCCTATTTTGTGATTCTGATCACACACATTATTCTGGCCGCAACTGTTCCGTTTCTGGCCGGCTGGACAATCTATTTAGGACTGAAGGATCGCCGCGCCGCTCACCTTCGCCTGGCCAAATGGACGTTTCCGATCTGGCTGTACGTATCCATCACCGGGGTAGTCATTTATGTGATGTTGTATCAGCTTTATCCACAGCCAGTTGAAAGGGAACCGGCCACCGCCACAGTTAATGCGGATGTGTCTAAGCGCGTCGGTACTCCGACAAAAAAACACTGGGAGCCGACCGCCGCAGTTCGTGCGGAACTGCCCAATGTGGCCTTAAATTCGCTTGGCAGGAGTGCCGATTAGGAGTAAAATACCTGTGTCGGAAAACTGACTATCCGCCGGTGCGGTAAAACGAGAGCAGCCATGAACTCATCATCCACCTTGCAATCCCGCCTGATCCCGCTCTCACGCCTCGCCGTGACGGTCGTGATCGTATTGATCGGCTTTGTCTTGGTGGATGCCTCTGTCGCACTCGCCTGCCCAAGCTGCAAGGAAGCATTATCTGCCGCCGATGCTTCTCAGCAGCAGATGGCCAAGGGGATCTCGTACAGCATCATGTTCATGCTGGGCATGCCATTCATGCTGATCAGCGGTTTCTCGCTGCACATGTATCGGCTGGTGAATCGTGCCAAAGCCGAGAAAGCAGCGCAGGTAGCTGCAGGTCAATCGACCGACTTACCTCCTTCTTGAACCGATTATCTTCGCGCTTGCGGTTCCCCGTCCAATTGACCAGGATCCAAATACAAATCCAGCGCCAGCCACAGCGCGCGTGCATACCGAAAGAACCAGAGCGGAAACAGCACGCAAAACGTCACCAGGCAAACCAATTGCATGGTGTTCGACATCACCTCGCTGAAAAACAACGCAAAGTAGCCAATCGTTACCAGCACGGCCGTCAAGCCATAGTTCACATAGACTGAGCCCAGGTAGTACCCCGGCCCGCGCTGGAACTTCAACTGGCAATGCGCGCAGTTTTCGGGCATTCTGATCCAGTTGCGAAATAGCTTCCCGCGGCCACACAACGGACATCGCAGACGCAGTGCGCGGTACAGCGATGTTCCAAGTGAGATCGGTTCGGTATTTGGCATTTAGATCGGCTCTTTTCCAAAGGGTACAATACGGACTATCATAACGCACTTACGTTGCGTGTTGGAATCCCCTGTAGAGCTCGTGCTCACCTGAAAACGAACGGCCAGATCGATGTTTGCAACTTTAGGTCGCTCATTTCAAGTGGCCGGACTGATTGTGCCGTTGTTCGCGCTGTTTCGCTGGAGTGGCAGCCCAGTCTATTTGTTCGCCGCATTGGTTTTTTCCGCGTCCATTTTTTACATCGGACGAATCATCGAAGGCTATTCGACTTGAACACGAATGGCAAACGACTCGCTTCACCGTTGAACAAGCCACATGTCTGACCTCTATCCTCTGCGATTTGCTCCGATCTTTCGCCGCTACCTCTGGGGTGGTCGCCGACTCGGCACCGTCCTGCAAAAACCGGTCGGTCCCGAGCCGGTCTGCGCCGAGAGTTGGGAACTAGTCGACCGTGGCGCGGACCAAAGTCATGTCCTGTACGGTGCGCAATCCGGCAAGTCTCTCTCGGAGTTGATGAAGACTCATGGTGCAACTTTGCTGGGACAACATGAGTCGCACTCCCGCTTCCCACTATTGTTCAAACTACTGGACGCCGA
Source organism: Planctomycetota bacterium (assembly GCA_034440595.1). Classification (GTDB taxonomy): domain Bacteria; phylum Planctomycetota; class Planctomycetia; order Pirellulales; family JALHPA01; genus JAWXCH01. The sequence goes on from JAWXCH010000337.1 coordinate 5,665, forward strand.
GCAGATGCTCTCGGTACAGGTCCACCCAAACGATGCCCAAGCCGCCAGCATGGCGATGCCCGATTTTGGTAAGACCGAAGCCTGGGTCGTTCTGGCTGCCGAACCGGGCAGCCTGATCTACGCCGGCTTGCGGCCAGGGGTCAACCGCGCCAAATTAGAATCGGCACTGGCTAGTGGAACCTGCGAAGAGTGTCTGCACAGCTTTCAGCCAAAAGTCGGTGACTGCTTTTTCTTGCCGGCCGGCATTGTCCATGCACTCGGCGCTGGGCTATTAATCGCCGAAGTTCAACAGTCCAGCGACACAACCTTTCGACTCTTTGACTGGAATCGGATCGACGCCGGCGGCCAGCCCCGTCCGTTGCATGTTGCGCAGGCGCTGCAGGTCATCGATTTCACACAAGGCCCAGTCGCAGCGCAAATACCAATCAAAACCAGCACTCCATTCCGCACCGAACTGGTGCGGTGCGAGCAATTCGTCCTCGACCAGTTGAGTATCGATGCGCCTACGGAATTGGGTGGCGACGATCGATTTCACTTTCTGCTGGTCGTTGAGGGAACCGTCTCGATCGCGGGCGATCCAGCACCAAACGGCCTGTCCACCGGCATGACAGCATTGATTCCCGCATCCGTCGGGCCGGTGCTCGTGTCCCCTACCGGCAAGGCAACGCTGCTGGATGTTTATCTCCCTTAACAAAACCGATCGATAGTAGCATCGCAGGAGCGTGCTAGCATCACTTCTTGGGCTTTGACCGCTGGGCAGGCCTCCGTATAATTTGCGGCTCGATATTTACTTTTCCCAGAGATCGCCAGTCGGCGGAAGGATGCAACAATGTCGCCAATGCGCCTGCTCGTTTGTGGTGGATTGGTCTTTGCATCCACGACCGGTTGCAATCAGCAATACTTCCGCACTCCGCGACTCTGCAATCCTGGCTCCGCACAGCAACAACAACTGAACGCGACTCAGTTCGATCCGTATCCTGAGGACGCCCTCGGTCCCGCAGTCGATGGTGGTCGACCGCCGGGCTACATGACTCCGCGCTCGCAACCGGCAATTTATCGCGGCTATATCAATAGTCAGTAAATGCCGCATCTAGTTCAGCACGGCGTGCCACTGCTGCCTTGAAGCAGCGGCGAGGTCGAATGCTTCACCTCTCCCGCGTGCGGGAGTAGGTCGCGGTATCGGCCGCGGGTGAGGGTGGCAAAATGTAAGTTCAGGTCCACAGCACTGCAACGGTCACAACTGACTTGCCAACTGTGTGATTTTGTGGCGACGACATCCCCAACAATCTATTCGCGGCCAGAAATGGCAGCTCAATCGGCACCCTGCAATTGAGAACATATCCGCTCAAATCTTGCCGAAAACGGGGCTATTTTCGCGCCCCCGCAATCCGCCCCTGTGGTTGAACTCTGATTGCAGGTATCATGATGGATTGCCTCGGAAAATCCGGTAATCTAGCGAAGTCCATCCATGTCCAAGCGTCCTGCCAGTAACAATCAATCCAGTAGCAATCGATCTAGTAACAAGCAATCGGGCGGCGACCGTTCCAGCCGCTCACGCCCCGTCCGAAAGTTCGGCCGTCCCCGCCGTCGCGTATCCAATCGTCCTTCCGATGATCCGCGACCCCGTTTGCAAAAGGTCCTGGCCGCAGCCGGCCTCGGCAGTCGACGCGAGTCCGAGCAAATGATTCTGGATGGTCGCGTCGAGGTCGATCGCAAGGTGGTCACCGAGCTTGGCTCGCGCGTCGATCCCACATCGCAAGAAGTACGCGTCGACGGCGAGGTTCTGAAGCGACCTAAGCTGCAGCACTTCATGATCAATAAGCCGATGGGGGTGGTCTCGACCGCCAGCGACCCCGCCGGTCGATTGCGAGTCACCGATCTGGTGAAAAGCAGCCAGCGGCTGTTTACCGTCGGCCGGTTGGATATGTCGAGCGAAGGACTGATTCTGGTCACCAATGACGGCGAGCTGACCAACCTGCTGGCGCACCCTCGCTACGGAGTCGAAAAGGTTTATCTCGCTCAGGTGGTCGGCACACCAACCGCCGAAGTCCTGGCCAAACTGGAGCGCGGCATCCATCTGGCCGAAGGCTACGCACATGCCAAGCGGGTCCGCATCAAAGGGCGCTACAAGCAAAGCACCACTTTGGAAATTGTGCTGGACGAAGGACGCAACCGCGAAGTGCGGCGACTGCTGGCCCGCGTCGGCCACAAAGTGCTTCGCCTGAAGCGGATCGCACTAGGTCGGCTGCGGCTTGGCTCGCTGGCACCAGGAGAATATCGATCGCTGCAAAAAAAAGAGATCGACGAACTAAAGCATGGTGCCCTGGAAGCCATCCGTCTGGGGACCAAACAAGATCCACGTCCCAAACGGCCCAAGCCAGTCAAGGAAGAAGTCGCGATTCAACCTGTGGAGTCCGACGCGTACCCCGTTGATGAAATCGAAATCATCGCTGCGGCACCCTCTACCTCAGATCAAGAGTATGATTGGTTCATTAACCAGCCTTCGCCAACGGTAATCTGTGGCGCGGATGATGAA
>JAWXCH010000338.1:0-10905 GCA_034440595.1 Planctomycetota bacterium
CATCTCCAGCACATCGGCAATCGACTGGCCATGAAACTTCACGGCCAGCGTCTCAGGGTTATACCGCTTCCCCTCACAGACATCGCAAGTGACCCAGATATCTGGCAAAAAGTGCATCTCGATACGTTTTTGGCCGTTCCCCTCGCACGCTTCGCATCGTCCACCAGGGGCATTAAAGCTAAACCGTCGGGCCGTGTACCCGCGTACTTTGGCGTCTGGCATTTGCGAATACAACTGACGAATCAGTTCAAAGACACCAGTGAACGTGGCCGGGTTGGAGGTCGGCGTGTTGCCCAGCGGATGTTGATCGACACGGATCACTTTGTTGATAAATTGCACGCCACGAATTTCGTCGTGCGGAGCCGGCATCGTCCCCGCGCGGTGCAGTGTCTTGGCCAGCGCGTTATATAACACATCTTCGATGAGCGAGCTTTTTCCGCCGCCACTCACACCAGTCACGGCGGTCAAAGTTCCCAATGGAATTTTGACCGACACGTTCCGCAGATTATTGTGCCGAGCGCCAATGATCTGTAAGCAGTCAACATTGGCCAGGCTTTGCACCGAAGGCACGCTGTCTGGCGAGATTTGCTTCGACCGCGCTGCCTTCGTGGTTTTCTTAGCTGATATCGCGTTCGGCGGAGGTAAATCCAACCGCCGATTTGTCGGTACAACGATGCCTTTCTTGCCAGAAAGGTATGGCCCGGTGACGCTCCCCTTGGTCTTGGCTACTTTGGCCGGTGTACCGCGTGCGACAATCTGTCCACCAAATTCACCAGCCGCCGGTCCAAAGTCCAGCAACTGATCTGCATGCTGCACCACGTCGCGGTCATGTTCGACCACCAGTAGCGTATTGCCAAGGTCCCGCAGCTTTTCCAGCGCACCAATCAACCGCAGGTTATCGCGTGGGTGCAGACCAATCGTCGGTTCGTCCAAAACATACAATACGCCGCACAGACCGCTACCGACCTGACTGGCCAGACGGATTCGCTGTGATTCACCACCAGACAACGTCGGTGCTGATCGACCGAGCGTGAGATACTCCAGTCCGACATCGACAAGGAACTGGATCCTTGCGCGGATCTCGTGCAGGATCTCCCCCGCCACTTTACGTTCGTCGCCGGTCGGCTGCCAGCGGTGCAATTCAGCCACCAGATCACCCAACGGAGTACGACAATATTGCTCGATCGTTTTGTCGCGGAGACGCATTGCCGAGGCATCGTCGCGCAGGCGACTGCCACTGCAAACCGAACACTCCACTTCACCGACCAGGTGGTCTAATTTTGTTCGCAAAGATTGAGACAGCTTTGCCGCTTCTTCTAGCGCGGGGTACAGTCCCTTGTACTGATAGCGAAACATCGGCGGCCCGCTCTTATTTTTCGACGTACCGCGGACATCAATCCATTCTTCGCCCGAGCCATACAGCACCACGCGCCGCTGCCGAGCGTTCAACGAATCGAACGGCACATCAATCGGCACTTGCAGCTTTTGCGAGAGCGCGTCGAGCATACTGGCAAAGATCGGCTGCGAAACATCTGGCCATAGCAAGACCGCGCCACCGGCCAGCGTGAGCTTTGGATCGCGGAACAGCGCATTCAGATTGGCGCCCGTCTGTGTGCCCAGTCCTTCGCAGCTTGGGCACCATCCAAGCTGACTATTGAACGAAAAATGGTGCGGGGTCAATCGCTCAAAACTACGCCCGCAACTTTCGCAAGCAAAGTGTTGACTGAAAATCTCGGTTCGCCATTTTGGCTCTGGGCGGTCATCGTCTGGCCAGGCAACATGCAACACGCCACGACCCAGGTCCAGTGCCTTCTCAATACTGTCCGCCACGCGCGATCGCCCATCAGGCCGGATCACAATGCGGTCGACGATCACTTCGACCAGATGTTTTCGCCGGCGGTCGATCGTCGGTGGGGCATCCACCGAGTGCGTTGTGCCGTCAACTCGCATACGCTGATAGCCGGCTGCGCGCAGCTCATCCCACAGCGTGTGGTAGTTATCACCCACCTGAATCAACTGCGGTGCCATCAGATAAAGCTTGGAACCGGCCGGCTCGGCCATTACCTGATCGATAATCTGATCGGCAGTTTGCGTGCCAACTGGAATCTCGCAGGCAGGACAAAATGGCTGACCGAGCCGCGCCATCAAGATTCGCAGATAGTCATAAATCTCGGTCACCGTGCCAACGGTCGAGCGCGGCGTATGCCCCATATTCTTTTGCTCGATGGCAATCGCGGGCGATAGCCCCTCGATATGATCCAGCTTTGGTTTTTGCATCTGGCCCACAAACTGCCGCGCGTACGAGCTAAGGCTTTCGACATAGCGGCGCTGCCCTTCGGCATAGATCGTGTCCATTGCCAGCGAGCTTTTGCCAGAACCGCTTAGCCCGCAACAGACCGTCATCTGGTCGCGCGGAATTTCGACATCGATCCCCTTGAGATTGTGCTGACGTGCTCCGCGAACAATGATCGCCTTCGACTCCTCGACGCGCGCACGTTCGTTCGCCGGCTTAATCGCACTTTCGATGCGATTTCCATCGGCATCGCGAATATCCAGCAACTTGGCCAGGGCAATGCCAGTGTGGGACTTTGGGAGAGATTCTGCGTCGGAATTTGCCGCGACTTTCTTCCGAGTTCGCGAACTTACTGGTTGCAAACACTGCACACCGTACGCGGCAACTTCCTCGGGTGTACCGACAGCGACGATCTCCCCTCCGCCACGTCCACCCTCTGGGCCCAGATCAATGACCCAATCGGCTGTCTTGATCACGTCCAGATTGTGCTCAACCACCAGCACCGTATTGCCCGCTTCGACAAAGTTGTGCAGCACTTTTAACAGCATCTGCACATCGGCAAAGTGCAGCCCTGTCGTCGGCTCATCCAACAGATACATCGTCTTGCCGGTGCTCTTTTTCACCAACTCGCGAGCCAGTTTGATGCGCTGTGCCTCGCCACCTGACAGGGTCGGTGACGGCTGGCCGAGTTTCAGATAGTCCAAACCAACATCATGCAGCGTCTGTAGCTTATGACGGATATCAGGCACATTCTCAAAATGCTCCAGCGCCTGTTGAACGTCCATCTCTAACACTTCAGAGATGTTTTTGCCTTTAAAGCGAACCTGCAGTGTCTCGCGATTAAAGCGGTGCCCCTGGCAGACCGTGCAGGTCACCCACACATCGGCCAAAAAATCCATCTCCAGCTTGTTCGAGCCGTTTCCTTCGCATGCTTCGCAACGGCCACCGCTCACGTTGAAACTAAATCGACCTGGCTTGTAGCCGCGCGTTTTCGATTCCGGCAGCTTCACAAACAAACTGCGAATGTCGTCAAACACTTTAATATAAGTGGCCGGATTACTTCGCGGTGTACGCCCGATGGGTGACTGGTCGATGGCGATCAGCTTGTCGAGATGATTCAGTCCCTCGATCCGATCGTGCTCGCCGGGTATCCCCTCGCCGCCGTTCAAGTCTCGACGGAGCGCCTCAACCAAAACGTCATTGACCAGTGAGCTTTTACCAGAGCCAGAAACTCCGGTCACGCACACAAAGCTACCGAGTGGAATATCAACGTCGACCTGCTTCAGGTTATTATGCCGCGCGCCGACAATTTTTAAGACCTTCTCATTACCGCGGCGTCGCTGTGCCGGCACTTCGATACTTAACTTGCCGCTAAGATACTTTCCGGTGACACTGCGCGGTACCTTGGCGACTTTGGCCGCTGTACCAATCGCCACGATCTCACCGCCACGAACACCAGGGCCAGGACCAAAGTCAACAATCAGATCCGCCGCACGCATCGTGTCTTCATCGTGCTCAACGACAACAACGGTGTTCCCCTTGTCACGAAGCTGCGTCAGCGTTTCCAGCAGCTTATCATTATCACGCGGGTGCAAACCAATCGACGGTTCGTCGAGAATATACAACACACCGACCAACCCGCAGCCGATCTGACCCGCCAGGCGAATTCGCTGCGACTCACCACCCGACAACGTCGGCGCGGTCCGGTCTAGCGAAAGATAATCGAGGCCGACATTCAGCAAGAAACCAAGCCGACCGCGAATTTCTTTCAGTACTTCGCCGGCAATCGTCTGGCCGGTGGCATCCAATTCCAATCCGATGAAAAACTCGATCGCATCGGCTACAGACAAGCTGCACACCTGCGGCAGTGACCGCTTAGATTGTTCAGCAAATCGCGTGCTGGTCGTCGTCAAAGTTACGGCACGTGCTTGATCTTTCAAGCGAGAACCTTCGCACCCCGTGCAGGGTGCGATCTTCATGTAATTTTCAAGCTGGCGGCGCTGCATCGCATTCTCGCTGCCGCGATAACGGCTGAGCAACTGCGGAATAATGCCCTCAAAATGCCCGCCATACTTTTGTCCAGAGGTACCTTGCCGCCAGGTAAAGGTGATATGCTCTTCGCCGGTCCCCCACAGCCAGAGCTTTTGTAACTCTGGATCGAGCTGTGCCCAGGGGGTCTCTAGCAAAGTTCCTTGCTCGATTTCCAACTTGCGTTCCATGCTGTCGGCCACACCTTGATAGATGTGTCGACGCCAGCGGCCCAGTTCCTTCCAAGGACCGATCAATTCAAAGCAACCATCCTTGAACGAGCGATCGACGTTGGGGATCAGCAGTTCCGGTTCAAAGCCATAAATCTCACCGATGCCTGCGCAATGCTCACACATCCCCTGCGGGCTGTTGAAGCTGAATAACTGTGGCGAGGGAGGATCAAAGCTCAACCCACACGGCGTGCAGGCGTAATGCGACGATAGAACAATGTCATTCGGATTGGACCGGGCCTTACGACTAGTGCGCGTCGTACGATTTCGACCTTTGGCGGCTTTTGCGGTGCGTCCCGATTCATCGGCATCGCCAGCATCCTCGTCGGGCACAAACTCCAACTCACCGTTTGACGCTATATCATCGGCACCGCGATTGCCACCCTGCTCTTGCTCGCGACTCTCATCCGGCGTGACGATCAGTGCCCCTTCGCCCAGCTTCAAACCCAGCTCGACCGCTTCGGCGACTCGTGCGCGAACAGTTGGACCGATCGAGATCCGATCGATCACCACCTCAATGTTGTGCCGCATTTGCCGATCCAACTGCTGATCGTCATGCAGTTGAACCACCGTGCCGTCAACGCGTGCGCGATTGAACCCCTGCTTCAACAGATCAACAAACAGGTCGCGGTACTCCCCCTTTTGACCACGGATCAGCGGAGCTAATACCAGCACATGCGTGCCGATCGGCAGTTGCAAAATCCGCTCGACAATTTCTTCGCGACTTTGCGCGGTGATCGGTCGCTGACACTTGGGACAATGCCCCTGACCAACCCGTGCGTACAATACACGCAGGTAGTCGTAGACCTCGGTAATAGTGCCAACAGTCGACCGTGGGTTCTGACCAGAAGTTTTTTGCGAAATTGAAATCGACGGACAGAGGCCAGAGATGTGCTCGACATCCGGCTTGGGCATCTGCCCGAGAAACTGCCGCGCAAAGCTAGAGAGGCTTTCCACATAGCGGCGTTGCCCCTCGGCAAAGAGCGTATCAAACGCCAGCGAGCTTTTCCCGGAACCGCTGACGCCGGTGAGGCAGATCAACTGATTACGGGGAAGCGATACGTCGACCGCGCGCAGATTATGCTCGCGGGCACCTTTGATGATGATATCGGAAGCAGGCATGCCGTGCGGGGATTGCTAGACCAGGTTTCATCCGTGACGAATCCTGTATTCTACCGCGTAGATGAACAAGCGAACAGGGTCAGAAAAAGGCCAACCTATCCTTCGCACTCTGCGTCGGCACCTCGTCATTCCCGCGAACGCGGGAATCCAGTCCGCGTGAGCGACTACAGACGAAAACTGCTAATCAAACAATGCCCCGTTTCACTAAATCCACATTTGCCAGTATCATGCACTGGCCACTTGGGAAATTGAACCGCTGTCGAATCGTTAGGAAGTGATGAGGCAGGATTTTTGCTGATGCTCGAAAACCTTTCCCCCTACGATCTGCTAGTTCCGCCAAAAGTCGTCTTTGGCTGGGGACGTCGCACCGAAGTTGGCGCGCTAGCCAGCACGCTCGGCAGGCGTGCTTTCGTTATCCACGGTTCGCGAACATTGGAAACAAATGGCGTTCTGGCACAGTTGCTCGGTCATCTCACTGCGGCAGGACTTGAGACAGTCGCGCTGGGAGTCGTCACACGTGAGCCGCGCGTGACAGATGTCGATGCAATGACCGAGGAAATACTGCGGCATCAAACTGCACCAGGAGATCTGGTGGTTGCCATCGGAGGGGGATCGGCTCTTGATCTAGGCAAAGCGGTCGCTGCTATGGCGACGAATCGGCGAGCTTCTGATAGTAGCTGCCTCAGTGTGCGTGATTTTTTGGAAGGTGTTGGCACTGGCGCGCAGCTCGCTGTTGCACCACTTCCGGTGTTAGCGATTCCCACCACCGCCGGCACCGGTAGCGAGGCGACCAAGAACGCAGTCATCTCCAACGACGATCCCCCGTTCAAGAAAAGCTTGCGTTCCGATGCAATGGTTCCCCGCGCCGTGCTGATTGATCCTGAGCTAACAGTCTCGATGTCTCCGGCCATGACCGCACACACCGGCATGGATGCCATTACACAGCTCATCGAAAGTTACATCTCGTGCCGCGCAAAACCGATTCCCAGAGCACTGGCTATGGATGGACTACGACTGGCGGTCCCAGCAATCGAGCTAGCTATTAAGGACGGCACACATCGCGCGGCGCGCGAAGCAATGGCGCATGCTGCGTTTTTGTCGGGCGTTGCACTGGCCAACTCTGGCCTGGGGATGGCGCATGGCGTGGCCGCAGCGCTGGGAATACACTGCGATGTGCCCCATGGGCTGGCCTGTGCCGTGATGTTGCCACCCACTTTGCGAGCCAATCAGCAAATCGCAGCCAAGCCACTGGCTGAACTAGGCCGCGCAGTTGGAAGCACTGAATTGAACGACGCTGCCGCAGCAGAGGCCTTCATTCAGCAGATCGAAAGCCTCTGCCGCAGCTTGCAGATTCCCGCCACACTGCGCGAGATTGGCGTGCGACCGTGGCAACTGCCGCAGTTGGTGCAAGGCTCGCGCGGAAATAGCATGAATGGAAATCCTCGCCCGATTGATGACGGCGAACTAACGCAAATATTGGAACGGATCCTGTGAATTCATCTGAAAAATGTCGTGTACGCATCGTCGCTGCCGGTCTCTCGCCAGCCTGGCAGCAAATTCTGCAATTCGATAACCTCCGACCGGGCGAAGTCAACCGCGCTGTCGAGTCGCACTGGTGCGGTTCTGGCAAAGTTTTGAACGTTGGTACCGCACTGTCGACTTTACGCCAGACGCTGCCTGCAGACGGAAACCTTGCGGTGGAGTGCCGCACAATTGCGCCACTTGGTGGTGCGCAGGTCGCGTCGATTAAACAGGATTTGCAGTCCATCGGCGTGGAGGGGCGCTGGATAACGACGAAATCAACGACTCGCGTGTGTACTACGCTACTAGATCGCTCCAGCGGCATGACGACTGAATTGGTCGAGAACGCTCGCGCGCTGGAGGGGGCGGAATTGCAGGAGTTCATGCGCGCTTGGATCGACGAAACGGCGCAGGCCGATGTCGTGGTCCTGACCGGCAGCCTGCCTCCTGGGACGCCATCCACAACCTACGAGGAGATGCTCAAGCAAACCTCAGCCGCAGCAGTGTTGGACTGTCGCGGGGAGGAACTTCTTTCCGCGCTCTCCTGCAAACCGCTGGTGGTGAAACCAAATCGCGAAGAGTTGGCTGCCACGATAGGACTTCCCACTACAACCACTGCCGAGACTTTTGCGGCCATGCAGGAGCTAAATCAGCGCGGCGTTGCCTGGGTTGTGGTCTCCAGTGGGCCTGATGCAGTGCTGGTCTCACATGCTGACGGCAGATATATACTTAAGCCGCCGCATGTGCAGAATGTCGTGAATCCGATCGGCAGCGGCGATTGTCTGGCAGCCGGAATTGCGTTTGGCATAGCCATCGGTCAAGTACCGCTGGCCGCCATTCGATTAGGAATTGCAGCAGCAGTTTCCAATGTAAGCCATTTACTACCGGCGCGATTCGATGTTACTCAACTTGCCGAAATCGCAGATAGCATTGCCGTAGAGATCGACTAGCGCCTTCGATCGTTGAAAATACCGTGTGCCACTGGCTCCAAAAGTGCTTTGCAATGTACGTGTGCCGCTGCCTTCAGCGAGTTGCCTTCACCTCTCCCGCTTGCGGGAGAGGTCGTCGCCCCAGCGACGGGTGAGGGCCGGGCGACTCAATTGCGACTTTCTTTGTCGGGCAATGCATTTGTTAAATCCGCATCCAACCATTCCATCAACTTCAGAATGCGCCCCTCCGGCGAACTATCGTCTTTGTTCTTATCCAACAACTTAACGGCCTCGACGCGATCAGCCTCCGGATCGACGAACAAAAACGAACCAAGTACCAACTTGCTCCCTGCATCACTATTCAAGCCGCGGCGTGCGAGCACCATCGCTAGCCCAGACGGAATCTCGCGAATTGCATAGCTCTGATTCTTACCCGGCGTACGAACCGTAAGCAGGTCTGTCCCTGTTTCAACCACCATCACGCGACTGTCGCCCACTTTCAACTCGGTTCCGGTCTCCAAACCTTCAACTCCCTTTTGTACTGCGCTCCAAAACAACTCCACCTGCTGCAGCAACAATTCCATGTCAGCAATCTGACCCTGTTGCCACGCCCCTTGGTAAATTTTCCGCGCAGTATCGATCTGCGATTTAGCTTCGCTCAACTTGCGTTGTGATAAATCCTGCCGCACCGCACGAAGTGCGGTTTGCAATGCAGCCTCTTGCTGCAACTCAACATCGGTTGGCACAATCACGATCGGGATGGTTCTGGGCGGAATGAAGGCCTGCGAGGGAACTCGAAGCGGTCCAGCCGATGGTGGCGCAGCAACATTGCTACTGACTGAGCTAGATGTCGCGCCAGACTCTGTATCGTTCTTAACTTCCTTCAACTCGCCTACAACAACTGCCCCCTCCAGTACTCCTTTACTGTCGACATTCTCAGTCGCTTTTGAGTTCCAACCAAGTGTCAATGCGACGAGAACTCCTACAATCACCCCCAGTAACAAAACTCCAGCGGCAACGAATAGCAGCATTCGCGATTTGCCAGCAGAGGCCGAATCATTTTGCGCACTGGCCGGATTATCCTGTGTGGCCACAGCACCCCCGGGCTGCGGTTTCACGGCCGCAGGACGTATCGCACCGGCCGGTTTACCAGTTGCACGCGCGGCTCCAAAACCTCCTCCCCAATCAAAAGCGGGCTTGGCTTGTCTTTTCGATTTTAGCCTCTCTGCCTTAGGCCCTTCCAGTTGAGGCTTTTCCGGCTTCGACCGAACAGGAGCAGCCGGTGGCGTTTGCTCCATTTCTGGTGTCACAACAGGAACTTCACGGCGCGGCGGCGGCAGCAAATTCTTCCCTGGTGAGATAACCGCACGCGACTCTACGATTGGAGAATTCGTGCTAGCGGCTTGCCTGACAGATGGTGTGGCGCTGGCCTGCTTCGCCGCGTCAGGAGAAGCGCGGCGCAATGTCTCATCGTACTGCAGCTTGTCGCTCGGATTGGTCAGTGTCTGCCGTGCCCGCGAGATATCCATCAATAACTGCTGCCAAGCCTTGAAATGGTCGCCGGGCGAAGCATTTGCCACGCGCGACCGCTGATGCTCGGCTGCGTCAAGGATTCGGTCTGTATCCCTTTCAAAACGAACCAGCCCAAGCAGTTCGTAGTGGTCCGGGGGCTGCGTGGAATTCAGTTCCAGCCAGTGGTAATATGGGTCAAACAGGTCCGACAACAGTCCCCTCCTCAGTTCCACGCTGTTCCAATTGCGACTCGCGTGTCTCGCTCGCCGCAACTACTATCATGGCCAGTGGATTCGGGTGCTGGCAAGATAAGAATTCGCAAAGTTCCAGCCTGCCGCGAACGTCCATCGCCATTCAATTCGCCTTAAATACTGCCCTACAATCTTCGACTTCGGCTCAAAAACCCACAGAACCAAGCCATTTTACCGTTCCCGTCGCCACCAGGGTTCCGGTCCGACCTTGCAAAATCGGACTGAACGAGTCTATTTTAACCTTTTCAGGGAACTATTGCCGACGCGTTCGCGTCTTTAATACTGGCGAGCAGGATCCATGCCAGGGGAGCAGCTATCATCGCGGGCTTCCTGAGCGGAAAGCCAAGAATTTCGACGTTATTACCACCGCCTGAATTGCCCGACAGAAAAGGCTATTGTCATATGAAATCGTTTCGATTGCTCGGAAAAGTCGCCTTGGTACTCGTCGGGCTTTCTGCGATAGCGGCGGCATTTTTTGCCGAAGCTACCACCCCGGCCAAGCTCAGCCGCGAGGCGCTGACCAAACTCGTTAACGACGGCAACTTCAAAGATGCCTACGAGGGCCTGCGCGTGCTGGCAGTGGATCCAAAGAGCGATCCGCTCCTGGTAGGACAGGACCTAAACATGGCCGTTAGCTGTCTGGAAAACCTCGGCCGGGTTGACGAAATCGACGAATTGCGCGAGTCCATTATTGCGGCGCATCCAAAAAACTGGCGGTTGCTGCTAGCGGCCGCAAATAGCTATTCCAATCATCAAGGCTATGGCTCCATTGTTGCCGGTAAATTCTATCGCGGGCCACACCGCGCCGGCGGAAAATACGTCAGTAGCCTGGAGCGGGATCGAGCCCGTGCATTGCAATTGATGGTTCAGGCGATGCCATTGGTGGACAAGGAACCAAAAAAGAATGAGGCCGCTGAATTCTACTTTTCCCTAGCGCGAATTTTGATGGCCAATCGCGAACATTTTGAAGCGTGGCGGCTGCAGACCCTGACCGACCTGACTACGCTGCCGGACTACGA
>JAWXCH010000339.1:0-15240 GCA_034440595.1 Planctomycetota bacterium
CTCGTTGCGACTGCCACACGGAGTAACTCCGAATGCTTATGAACTGCGCGAATCACTGCGGCACAGAAGATTAGGAATTGAGCATTCTCGTGAGGACTCTCACCCGGCTCCAATAAATTGCCGACACCGGAACCGCCGAGCGACCAGTTGACGTGCTTACCCGATCCGTTGATACCGGCAAACGGCTTTTCATGCAGCAAGCAAGCCATGCCGTATTTCTGAGCCACACGCATCAAGGTCTGCATGATCATTTGTTGATGATCGGTCGCCAAGTTGGCGTTCTCGTACAGTGGTGCCACCTCGTACTGCGAAGGAGCTACTTCGTTGTGACGTGTCTTGACCGGTACGCCCAGCTTGAACAGCTCACGCTCGGTCTCGAGCATGCATGCCAGCACACGTTCTGGGATCGCACCAAAATACTGATCCTCGAACTCCTGACCCTTCGGAGGCTTGGCCCCGTACAATGTGCGGCCAGTCGTGACTAGATCCGGTCTTGCAAAATAGAAGTTGCGATCGATTAAGAAGTACTCTTGCTCAGGGCCGCACGTGGCATGAATCGGACCTATCTCCGTCTTACCAAAGGCCTTTAGCACGCGAGTTGCCTGCGTGTTCAAAGCCTGCATCGAACGCAACAGCGGGGTCTTCTTATCCAGCGCTTCGCCAGTCCAAGAGCAAAACGCGGTTGGAATGCAGAGCGTTGTACCGTTCGGGTTCTCTAAAATATAGGCCGGACTGGTCGGATCCCAGGCGGTGTAACCGCGTGCTTCAAAGGTGGCTCGAATACCACCGGAAGGGAAGCTGGAGGCGTCTGGCTCACCTTGGATCAGTTCCTTGCCACTGAATTCGGCAACCGCACTGCCATCTTCGCAAGGAGACAGAAAACTGTCGTGCTTCTCGGCCGTTAGTCCCGTGAGTGGGTAAAAAACGTGTGCATAGTGCGTGGCACCCTTTTCGATGGCCCAATCCTTCATGGCCAGAGCAACCGCGTCGGCCAAACCAGCATCCAGCGGAGCACCCTTGCGAATGGTCGCTTGCAGCGCTTTGTAGGCCGGCTTTGGGAGCCGATCCTTCATTTCCTTGTCACAAAATACGTTCGAGCCAAAAATCTCGCTCGTAGGGGTGTCGACAAAATTTAGTGCCTGGCCGTTCGACTTGTAGTTCGTTACTGCCGCAATCGCCGCCTGTCTTGCAGTACTCAAAGCCCTGACTCCTGAACAAAAGAGAATTAGAAATAGAAACCAAGTAGGGGCTGCAACGTAACGCAAAACCCATACCGCGAGCACGTACTTTCTGGTCGAGCCGGTCCTAAGCAATTGCTGTCGAACCAGTTACTAAAAAACTTATAAGCCACGCCGCCAACCCTGGCTGCCACATATGCCGCATTCGTAAGCAGGCAGTGCATTCTGCACGTGCGAGAATACCTGCCCCCTATCCGATCAAAAAGCGACGCATGCTTATTCACCGCCAGGTCAGCAAACATCGAAAGTAACGCTTGGGAAATTGCTTGTCCAGCATGTGGACCAACTAATTTAGGGGGAACCAAGATTATCCTGCTGAACCCCTATAGCAGGCAAGAGTTGCCGCAATTCGTCAATCCCGGTTGCATCTGCGGGTCGTAAATCTTCCCGCCAACGGACGATTCTCGGCCTGGAAAGCCGCAGTACCGACCGTTTTCCCTCTTCGTAGACCGCGTCAAACTCCAGCTCAAAAACCAGCTCTGGCGGGACCAGCCGCACCGGCCCGAACTTGCGTAGCATATGATTGTGAAAAAACTCCTCAATCCGCCGCAACTGGTCGTCCGTCAAGACTTTCCGCACATCGCCACCAATGCGAGTGGTCACAATCGCGACGGTCTGACCGCCTTGTACAGCAAATCCGGCGGTACTTTCGCCCGCTTCGTTCGGTGCAAAAAGTTCCTGCCCCGCATAGGTCAGCATGGCAAAACACCGCAGCGGTTCCACCGGCCAATGAACATGTCTCTGCTGGCCATTAGTCTGAGCGATTCGACTCAACAGCAACCCGTTGGCACTCTGCTTCGCTGCCCCTCGATGCAATCTGGTTAGTTCGGGCCAGGTGGCAAAGTCGAGAGGCATATTGTGCCTGCAAACGGCACCCTCGCCGCACCGAGCGACTAGTTCCCGCAATCGAGCCTGCCGCTCGACCATCGGTCGACCCCGAATGTCGCTCCCTTCGGCCTCCAGCAAATCATTTGCCAGAAACAGGATATGCTCTTCCCCCAGCACCTTAAGAAACTTGAACTGGCGCGACGTGCTGGTCCGCAAGCGAGAGCCTTCTGCAACCAGCGGGACCAATGCGCCATCCAGCGTTCCGACCAATTGCCCAATCATCACGGTCCCCGAGGGTAAGGTGCTGCTCAGGGCGAGAATCTCTGGAAAACCGTAGTTGAACAGGTCACCTTCGGCAGACCAAATCAGCGCCCCTCCATTGCGGCAGATGAGTTGGACCAGCGGCCCAGCAAAAGTCCACTGTGCCAGCCAGTCAGTTGGATTCCCCAGCTTCTTGATCGGCCCCGTCCAGGTTTGCGTGCTCTCCAACCGGAAGGCTGCTCCAGGTTCCGCAGCGACGGCGTTGGGTTCGGACAGTAGATGCTCCCAGGAACTTTCCGTCGGTGCGATCCCATTGAACATACGGTAGGCCACTACCTCTGGCGGAATCCCACTGCAACGTGCCAATGCCTGCGCAATCAGTCTTGGCTCAACCCGTGCGATCGTGCTGCCAAGCAGGATCCGGTGCCACAGCAAATGCCACGGTCGCGGAAGCTGTTGCCAGGTACGGATGACCAGCTCCCGCTGACGAATTGGTGAAGCGTGCTGCAATGCCAAGAGGCGCTGTTCAATCACCTGATGCAATGCAGCATCGCAATCCAACTCGGCCAGTTGCTCGATCGGCTCATCCAGCGAGAACAGTGTTGACTGCGTGGTATCGGCCAGGTGTTTTATGGGTGTGCCACTGGCTTCGCCAGTGCTCTCTGCGGATGACGATGGAGGTTGATCGAAACTGGCTGAGCCGGCGGCATGCGAACGGTGTACCTCCGTGGCAAAGCAGTACTCCGGGTCTACGTTGTAATCCGGTACCAGTAGTGAGACCCCTTCGGCCAGATCACTGACTTCAGCCAATGATTGATCGAGCAACCACTTGGGCAGCGCGGACTCCTCCTGCAACCACTTCAATAATTGTGGCTTCTTCACCGTGCGTGGAACAGTCTGCCCGGTGAGTAGAAACAGCCCCCAGGCCGCGTCGCGCGCGTCTCTCTGCTGGAAATATTCATGCAGCACCGCAACCCGGCGATCGTCGCTGCCCGAGTTTCGCAATTGGTCCAACAGTCTGGCAAAGTGTTGCATGTATTAAGGTCAATCGCTCGCGGGAATATCAGGCGGATCTGGTCACCTCGATCCGTGGAAAATGCAAAACTTCCGATTGCACTCCTTGCTCGTTCAGGTACCGCGACAACACCTCCGTGTAGCCATGTGTCACCAGAACACGTGTTGCCCCAGTCTCGCGACAGGCGCTCAGCAGTCCTTCCCAATCGGCATGGTCCGATACGACAAAGCCGAAATCCGCGCCGGCACGTTTGCGCATGCTGCCGACCTGCATCCAGCCCGACGCGGTGGCTACGGAAATCTCTCCCAGTGCTGCGCGCCAGTCGGCATCCATTGGCAAGCTCGGCGCGACTAGCACTCCTCGCCCACGACTGCGGCGCGCGCTGTCCAAGTCCACACACTGCGCCGGCGGCAGCGCGATGCCAGCCTGTTGGTAAGTGCGATAAAACGGTTCCACCGCGGGGTGAATCAAGATCGGTCCAATCGCCGGATCGAGCATGCCCAGCACTCGCTGCGCTTTGCCCAGCGAATAGGCCAGAATCACGCTGGTGCGGCGCTGCTCCACATTGCCGCGCCACCAGGCGTTGATCTCGTCGACCAGTTCGTTATTCGCTCGCCAGCGGTAGATCGGCAGGCCAAACGTCGATTCAGTAATGAACGTGTCACATCGCACCGGTTCGTACGCGTCGCACGTGGGGTCAGCAACGGTCTTGTAATCACCACTCACAACCCAAACTTCGCCGCGATATTCGATCCTTACCTGAGCAGAGCCAAGAATATGCCCCGCCGGGTGGAGTGAAACCCGTACGCCGTTATGCACGATCGACTGACCGAACGGCAGGCCATCAATGCGTGCCTTCTCCCCCACACGTAGTTGCAATGTCGGCACGCCGATCGCGGCGGTCAGATAAGCACCACACCCGCGCCGCGCATGATCGCTGTGTGCATGCGTAACGACTGCCAGTTCGACCGGTTTATGGGGATCGACGTAAAAATTGCCAGCGGGGCAATAAAGACCACGATCGGTTGGTATGAGTAAGTCGGCCACGTCCGTGTTGTGGTTAAGAATGAGTGATTCGCTGAAGTATTTACCAACTACGCCGAAGGCGTTGCATTCCGAAGCCTAGGGTTCGCTGCGCAGCAGCGCACCCTAGGTAGACATCCAAAATCACCGGTTACCGCGAAGCGGTTAAATTCAACCGGTTGGCTATCCAACTGCGGGCTATCTGTCCCAGGTCTACCGCAGTCACACTCCAAATTATACTTTTTTCAATGCTGTGATCGCTACGATTACTCAATACTCCGCACTGCCATAATACCCCACCGTTGGCAAACCAGTCTTCTGTTGCACCAGTTCCACCAACCGGTCCACTTCAGCGTTGTGTAGAGGTGTGACCGAACTCTCCGCCGGGCGGCGTGCCACCGTATAGATCTGGATCAGTTTGAAAGCTGCCCCAGCGGCCAGCATCTCATTCAATCTCTGACAAAATGCCTGCTGCTCGGCCAGCGTCGGCGGCTCGTTGTCGATGCGCATGAACAACGCCTGGATCACCACCGGGCGAACTTGTGCAGCAGCCGTGATGTTGTCCAGAATCTGCTGAAACGGAATCACCGTCCGCTCCACGCGCTGATAGTACTCCGCAGTGCCAGCATCGAGCTTGGCCCAAATCTCTCCCTGATTGGCGTCCAAGATGGCCAGCCCACGCTGCACGTGCGGGCGATGAAACATGCTGGCATTGGTGATCAACGTCATTTTGACATCGTGCAGCCCATGCTGCCGTTTTGTATCGGCACAGAGCTGGATGATTTCGTCAAAATTGCGATAGGTGGTGGGTTCGCCATCCCCCGAGAAGGCAATGTCGTTGACACGGCGCAACGGGGCTGGAGTGTTCTTGAACTTCTCCAGCGCAAAGATGCTACCGTCCGGCACGAGGCTCAGCATGGCATCCAGTTCTGCAAGGAGCGAATCCAACTCGACAAACCGTGTTTCGCTGGTGGTGGTCCGATCGACCTGACAATAGATGCAATCGAAATTGCAAACCTTGTCGGGGTTGAGATTGACCCCGATCGAGATCCCTTGCGACCGCCGGCTGAGAACCGGATAGACGAAGCGGTTCTGTGCAAACAGCCGCTCATGCTGCGAAAAAAGGGGGAGCGAGGCCGCCGCGAGCGGATCAGACTTGGCAGAGTGTGACATGCCTCTCATTGTACCGCAGCAATCCCGGCAGGCAGCCTTATCGCCGCCGTAGCACGGTAAATTCGTCCATCGTGGCGGTGGTCAGTTCGCCATCGGCACGGGCCAGGACGATCATGTCGCTGTAGACCTTGTCGTCGCCGTTGCGGCGGAAATGCAGCCCATGCCGGCGGCGTTCCGTCCGTACTACAGTGCCGATGGTGGTTGTGGTCCAACGCTTGTTGCCCACGGTGACCACGTGTACCACCTCGACCGGGTCTCCTGGCTCCAGCTCAAGAAACAACTGACGAGACTGCGCTTCCGTTGCGTTCATAGGTGATCCAATAATCCGCTTTAGAGTGCTTACACGCACCAATTATTTGCCAACACAACACACTAATCCGAGCACCAGCGAGCGAAACATTATAACCCGAAGCGCGAGCGAGGAGACTCGCTAGACAACGTCGCATGCAACCTTACGTCAGCACTGGCAGAGCCAGTGGCACAATTGACTGTTGCCTTTCACTCCGTGAAAGAGCACCTGCAAGCGTTGTTACCGTCGATCATCCAGTTCAAGCATGTAACCCATTCAAATACACTCTTTCGCGGAGCGAAAGGCGACAGAATTCTACTAAACTTCCTTCGACTTGATCCAGGTCATCAGGCGGCGTAAGCGACGACCAACATCTTCAATGCCGTGTGTTCGCTCCGCACGACGAGTCGCCTTGAATGCAGGGGCGTTGGCCTTGTTCTCCAGAATCCACTCGCGAGCAAACTGCCCGCTCTGGATTTCCTTCAGAATCTTCTTCATCTCGGCCTTGGTCTGTTCGGTCACAATGCGTGGGCCACGGGTGTAATCGCCATACTCGGCGGTGTTCGACACGCTGTAACGCATGTAGTTCAAACCACCTTGATAGAACAAATCGACGATCAGCTTCAGCTCGTGCATGCATTCAAAGTACGCCATCTCGGGCTGGTAACCAGCTTCGACCAGCGTCTCGTACCCGGCCTTCACCAGGGCACTGACGCCGCCGCACAACACGGCCTGCTCGCCAAACAAGTCAGTCTCGGTCTCTTCGGCAATGGTGGTTTCAATCGTACCGGCACGCGTTCCGCCGACACCCTTGGCATAGGCCAGCCCGATCTTACGAGACTCTTCGCTGGCACCGGGGCTGAGCGCGATCAAGCAAGGCACGCCGCCCCCTTTTTCAAATTCGCTACGGACCAAATGGCCAGGGCCTTTTGGAGCAACCAGCACCACGTCCACGCCCGGCGGTGGCTCGACCTGACCAAAGTGAACATTGAAACCGTGCGAGCACATCAGCACGTTACCCTTCACCAAGTTCGGCTTCACATGCTCGCGATAGATGTCCCCTTGGACTTCGTCTGGCAGCAGCATGTTGACGATGTCGGCCTTTTTGGTCGCTTCGGCAGCGCTCATTGGCTGAAAGCCATGACTGACCGCCAGATCGTAGTTAGGGCTGCCTGGACGCTGACCGATGATGACGGTGCAACCGCTGTCTCGCAGGTTCTGAGCCTGAGCATGTCCCTGGGAACCGTAGCCCAGAATCGCGATAGTTTTGCCCTTTAGCACCGAGAGATCGGCGTCATTGTCGTAATAAATTTTTGCGGTCATTTCAAAAAGCGGTCAAAGGGTGAACAAATAGTGAACGGCAGGTCTGTTTATAAGTTAGTTCTGTCGTATCTGTACTCTTGTGCGCGGTGACAGTCCGCACCTCATTGTCTACTTAGGCAAATGATCCGCGAATCGCGGCTTCATCCACTGGCATCTCGTTGGTCTTTGGCTCTTCCTTCTGTTCGGCACCGCGAATCATCGCGATCCGACCGGTGCGAACCATTTCCACAATGCCAAACGGGCGCATCAAATCGATAAACGCTTCGATCTTTTTCTCTTGTCCAGAGATCTCGACGATGACCTCCGCCGGTGCAACATCGACGATTCGCCCGCGAAAGACATCGGCCAGTTCGCGAACTTCGCTACGTGCATTTCCCGCAGGGGCCTTCACCTTGATTAGCATCAGATCCCGTTCGACAAAGTTCTTGGAACTGATGTCGATGACTTCGACAATCGTGACGATCTTCTCCAGTTGTCGGCGGACCTGTTCCAATACGCGATCGTCACCGACCACGACAAAGGTCATCCGGCTGAAGCTCGGGTCTTCGGTCGCTCCGACGGCCAGACTGTCGATATTGTACCCACGCGAGGCCAGCATCCCCGACACATGGGATAGCACCCCTGGGACGTTCTGGACGACGGCGGAAAGGACATGACGCATTTGTGGCTCCAAAATTCGATAAACTAGTAGGATATATGGGATTAGTTGGTATCGCAAGTGGCTATTAAAGCCGGCTTTTCGGCCATTTGCCGGGCAAACCAGAAGGGGACCCATTTCCCCACGTGCGGAGGACACGAATGCCGGTGGCTAGGTTCAAATTTTGGTCCCCCTAGTTATTTACAGGAACGATTCCGTCGGCGAGTACGTCTAATACCATATGAGCGCAAGTATGCTAAATAATCACCAGTTCGCCACTTAGGGGGCATCATGAACAAACGTCGCAAAATTATACTTTTCCTGTTGGTCGGATATGCTCTCGGCCTTGTCTGGGGACAAGTGAGGCTGCCGTTTGCCGCAGTCAAGAGTTTGTCCGACTATAAGCTGCTTGAGAAGAGGCCTTCCGGGTCGGCCTCCGATGACCAGTTGAAGATGTGGGCTATTCAGAAGTGGTATTTGCAGCGATCCATGAACCTCGCTCAGGGCACAGCTCCCCCTCGGGTTGCAGCGGACGTAAAGTGGAATTGGGGCATAATAGCAAGGGTAGAGTCCAGCTACGGCTCCCGGTCCGGAAACGAGAACCTGGACGCGGTGTACCTATGCGTTTTCGGAGGTTGGCTTCGAGTTCACACCATAATTAACGGTATAGGTTGCACCTGAGCATGAATCTGTCGACTAGCCATGCGATGCAGCGAACGGCGGCACTGTTGCAATCGACGCGCCTTGTTGTAAGTCGTGTGGCAGCGAGCAACAAAGCGTAGGAGGTGGCTCTCAATCATTCCTCTCGCGGCTTGCTGGTGATCAGCATGGCTCGCGGATTGACCGCCATTTGCCACCGATCGCGGAGCGCTGAGCGCTGAAGTGCGTCGGTGGCTTCCGTCGGGGTGAGACAGCCCGAAAACGATTGTGCCCAGGCCGTGCCGACTCGGCGTGAGAGAAAAAATCGTCCCACCCGCACGACCAGCTTCCCCCGCCAGTTCATGTCTCGGCGATCGTCTCCAATACAGAACACGCCGGAAGGTTTGAGCACTCGAGCAATCTCATCGAGCGCGCGTTCCGGCGGATCCCAGTAGTGCAGGCTTTGGAACGAGCAGACAGCATCGAACGAATTGTCCTTCAATTCTTTCATTTCGGCAGCATTGCCCACGGTGAAAGTGACCCGGTCGGCAACCCCTTCTCGGCGGCTGTTTTCGTTGGCGATCTCGACAAATGCCTCGGAGAGATCGATGCCCGTCACGCGCACCGCCGGACGCAACTGTGCCAGTTGGATGCCGATCCAGCCCGGACCAGGTCCAATCTCCAGCACATGGGCTTGCTGCGTCGGTTCGATCTGGTTGCAAAGATAGTTCAGAATCGGCTGGAAGTCGGGGTTCGACTTGACGACCTGAGAGTTATATTCGGCCGCGAAATCGGCCTGCCCGAATAACGGGCCGTCGCGGATCACTCGCACGGACGGATTGCGTGTAAAGATGGCCATAGCAGTAATGTCTCGGAACTGTCAACCAATGGTTGCCCACGTGAAGCGACACGGTTGTGCCTACGCGGGCAACAACGCCTATCGAAGCAAACGCAGTCAATTGTCGGATTTAGGTAACTCGCTTTCGCTACTCCGCCAGCCAACCGGAAAGGTCGCGCAGGCAGTGCGTATAAATTTCATAGTCATGATGAAAGTTGTCGGCCATACTAAAGATGACACCCTTAAAACTGGGCGTGGCAACCTGGCGCCGCGCGTTGAACCGGCGAACGTTACTCGTCCCGCGCGCTTCGCCCAGTAGATAGGCCGCAATCGCATTGGCCTGCTCGGCAAAAATCGGCCAGCATGATCGCAACCCGACCGTTTCCGCGAGGTAAAAAAGGCCTGGTTCCGTCGGGTGGAAGATGCGAAAGCCCAATGCATTAGCAACCTCATCGACCGATGCCCCCGGCTGACACAGTAGCGGGTACTCTCGCCCAAAGCCCGTGGCAAACATCACCGCATCGATCTGTTCCGGCTCATGGTCGGGGTTCGCAAAGGTCGCGGTGCCACCCGCCAGACTGACAACGTGCGAACGCGCGATTACTTTGCCCGAGCGAAGCGCGGAAACGATGCCACGGTCAATGATCGCCGTCTTGTCGTGTAGCCCTTGCTTCGGGCGTGGCATGCCAAGCCGGCGATACCCGCCAATGTATGCCCGGCGGATGACATGGAACGAATTATCGCTATACCATGTTGGCAACCATTTGGTATCGAAGCCCAATTTATCGACGGGGACTCCCATCACGACTTGGGGAATAAGCCAAGGCGTGCTGCGTACCGCAAGCAAGGTTCGCGAGGCGGTGGAACAGATCTTCGGGGCGATGTCCGAGCCAGAATCCCCCAAGCCCACGATGAGCACACGCTTGCCCGCAAACCGCGTAGGGCTTTTGTATTCCGCCGAGTGCAGCACGTCGATACCGGCGGCCCGCGCCTGCGAACTCAATTCTTCCGGAACGCGGCTCAGTTTTTTGTTGTGCGCTCCGGTCGCAAACACGATCCCGCGAAACTCTTGCTCATACTCCTGCCCCTCGCCAGTTGGCCGAAGTGTCGCGATCCATGTGCCCGACGCCGATTTGCGTGCGTCGACAAACAAAGTTCCGAACTTGATCTTGGCTATCAGCCCACGAGACTTGGCAAAGTCGGTCAGATAACCAAGCGCCATTTCGTGGGGAATGAATTTCGGCCAATCCTTGGATACGGGCGTGCCCACATAAGTCGTGAAGCGCGATGTAACGGTGCGTAAGCCCTCGTAGGCCGAACTCACGGGGTTGGAAATGTCCCAAATACCTCCGACATGGCTGTGGCTGTCGATGCCGACGAAATCGATACCCTGTTTTGCTAACATGGCCATGCCCGATAGCCCAGCCGGCCCCGCCCCGACCACGAGCATGGGCAAGCCAGCAACCGTCGGAGGAGCTTCTACCGCCGGATTCGGATCGGGGGTCGCCAGCCATTTCGCAAACACACTACGCTTGGGCATCCGGTCATTCCACTCTTTGAGATACGCCACACTTTGAGCTACGCCGTCGGCCAGACATGCAAGCGGACCACTTGGACCGACCCGAATCTAATTCGACGACATTTCCGATAGGCACAGGTCAGGGTCGGGTTATTCTTTCCAGATTGCCCATTGTAACACAACGCGACTTTGCTCGTCTAGCGTGTTACTGTTGGCCGCTAACCTGTCACAGGTCCGAAAGTTGCGGTAATTTTCCACGAAATGGCGTTTCTTGCCGTTATAAGAACCACGGGCTATCACCCTCTGGGTTCAAAAGCCCAGTACGCGATCAGCCGTGACGCGATAGCGTCTGGTTACCTACTTTCGTGACGCTTATACTTGGCGAAGCGGTCGGCGGAAAAATTTCAAGGGCTATCTCATCGCCCCGACCACTATACGAAAAAAGCCCTGCGACGAGAGTGTCGTAGGGCTTTCTGATTGTGGTGACTAGAGTTGCGCCGTGGGCTAATTTGACGCTATGCTCGCCGCCGACGGATCGCCATGGCAGCCAGCATGCTCAGTCCCGCCCCGAGCATTCCCAAGGTCGCTGGTTCTGGCACCGAGTTGATCGTAATGTCGAACGGATCCCCTGCCACCCAAGCGGTCCCCTGAATTTCCAGGACACCGTAACCGACGGGCGTGGCCGCCAGAGAGCCGGTGGCATTGAGTATCATGGAGAACGCACCACCGCCAGACTGGATAAACGAGTACGTCAAAGTACCCAGTGGCACCGCCGGACCTGTGGGGAAGTAATTGGATATAGGATTCGTGGGAATCCAACTGTAATTGATCACGGCGTCAAACTGGGCGTAGCCCGCCACCGTAGAACCCGTGACTGAAATAGGGAGCGTGGGGGTCGAGCCGCCCAGCGGCACTGAGGTGATAATTCCATAGTCCGCGACAAAATTCAATTGGTTGTAAGCATAGCCCAACGCGCCTGCCGTTTGAGTAAGGTTCCATCCGGTAAAATTGACGAACAAATCTTCCACAAGCACGGGCGCAGGAGTGAAGTTGTCAGAAATATTGGAAATAGCGGTGGTGCTGCCGACGATAGGAGGTGCATCGGTAAAGGTGGATGTGTATCCGCCGGGAAATGCAAACTGATTGCTCGGAAAGGTTCCGCTACCATCCCAGAAGGGAGTTGGAAGTATGTTCGGAACGTTAGGAATTGGAGCTCCGACCGGATAAGGCCCGAATCCTGGCGGCGTCCAAAACGAGGATGCGCCGGGATCCTGCTGCTGATACGGGAAAATTGCAGGACTGCTATTCGATCCAAAATAGGCTTGAACGGTCGAGCCGAGCGGTATTGCCGCGGCTTGAGCTGAGGAGGCCGCTATTCCAATTGAAGCCCCCACAATAGCGAGCATCGAGAACAATTGGCGTAAGCGCATGAGCGGCTCCGGAGTGTGAGAAACGTATTAGGTGCCCGCAGAGCCTAACACGGCTTGTGGGTGGCCACAAGGAATTGGTGGAGAAGTGGAGAAAGAAATATGCTATTCGGCGTACGATGCATATCACCTTGCTGGCAGTGGTGCGGTGTTCGTAGAAAGGCAACTTGATTCATGGCACATCGCCAGACTTTGGCAGCGGCGCCTGTTTCAGGTTCACGGCACTAATGATCAAGACACTGCGTTTCTCGTGAGCTTAAGCCCGGCTTGCGCATTCCGCTTGACTCTAATGCATTGCACCTTATAATCTCAAGTGCGTTGCCTTATTTTCTCTAGTATTGCGGCTTTGTACCCGGAGGCCTTCTTGATCGCTCGACTACTCTTTCTCGCCCTCGTTCTTTCGGCAGGATCGGCATCTGCTGCCGAAGAAGTGGTTACGCTCACAACAGACAAGAAAACACATACGGATGGTTATTGGAACACCGACCAAGGCTATTTCGTTGGCAGCTCCCACGGATTAGACGGCAAAAAAGACGACGAAGCCGGTCCTGGACTAGTTGCTGTCTCGATCGGCCTCGTCCATGGCAGTCGATTGCATCCCGGGCCACACAGCGTTGGAGGCAAGGAACTGGGCATTATCGGTCCAATGTGGCTTGTCATTCGCGAAAAAGAGAACGTAGTTCTTCGCACTCCAATTACGGCGCGCGTCGGCCTCAATCATGTGCGTTCGACCGCGACCCACGGTCCTGGCAGCCATGTGCATATGCGTGCCGAATTCAATGCAACCAAAGAGATGCTGCCGAAACTGGAAATCGAGTTTGAAGAAAAACTCAAATCTGGTTCGCAAAAGATTCGAGTGCCGCTCAAATCGTTTATGGACGAGCGATAGCGCCTACCCCGCCAAAAACCCCTTCAACTCCTCCGCCGGGAACAGACAAAAGCTGAATTCTCGCGAGCTAAGAATTCGCTCCGCTTTGGCACGCTCGGCGACTGCCCTGGCCGCCTGGTCCAGTTCGCCGCGCTGCGTTGCCAGCCACGGTTGCATGTTCTCGTTCGCCGAACGAATGCTTTGACAGCGACGCTTCGCAGTCTCGGGCACGTTCGGGGACTCAATCCACCGCTGCTTCTCCGTCAGATAACTTTGCCAGCCTGCGGCGTTGCTGGCTTCCAAGAACCGCTCTGGATGGAACAGCAACTCCCGCTGCTGCTGGCGAATCGATCGCAGTTCTGCTTCGCTTCCGCGAGGGTAATCAATTGGCAGTCGCAGCGTGCCTGAGACCGTCATGTAGGCCGGTGCGGCCAGACCAAAGAACCGCGAAATCAACTGATCGGTCAACTGATCGTACTTGGCTCCACCAATGCCATGCACAAACAGATCCCCCAATAGCACCCGCGCCACCATCGTGGTGATCAGCGCCCTGGTCCGCATATGTACGCCAGACTTGGCCAATGCTTGCAACTGCTCGATCGCCGTCGCGGTGCTCCCCTCCGCCGACAGCGAAAGCGTCGCTTCCCACCCTTGTCGATCGGTCAAGACGATCTGCTCATCCTGACAACGCGCAAACAACCGCTGCCGTCGCGGTGCGTCGTCGCGATAAACCCAGAACGGGGCCTCAATCCAATCACCTTCTTGCGCCAACTGCGGCACCGGGTGCGCCTGACTGCGAATGTGATTGGCCCGGCGATACTCGACCAGTGCCGAGTTATACACCTCCCACAGCCGAGGCAAATGCGCCAGCAAATGTGCCGTGAAATGCAAAAACGCCGGCAGGCTGCAAATGCGGCTCTGCGGGATTTCCAAAGTATCACAGCCCCAGCGTCCTTCCCAAATGTGTCGCGTTTGCGCCAGACACTCACCCAGCGAATTGGTGTGTTTTGCACCATCAATCGCTATCGGCCACAATTCGCGAATCATTGGGTCCGGCACCAGCCCGGCAATGGTGCTGGCCACACGCTGGCCAAAACTGCGAAACATTTCCGCGTCAATAATCTTCCGCTGTTCAAACGGAATCGGCTGCCCCGGCTGATCCAGCAGCACCCCTTCCAGATGCGGGCGGGCAATCGAACCGGTCGGCACGCGCACGCTCGTCCGCTTGATCGTATCGCTGTCGACAACCAGATTTATGGCCGTGGCATTCTGCTGGCTGGCCATGCGACCCAGCACAAAGTTCTTGAGCCACACGCCCGGATGGAACAGCTCGGGCTGATGGCCGGCCAGAAACAGCCGTGGCAGTTTTTTGGCAGTGCTGAGTGCCCGTTGCTCGCAAGAGACATCGCGATAGCTGGCGGTGTAGTGACACGCCTCATCCAGCAGTTCACGCTGTGATTGCAGGGCCAGCTCTTGCAGCGTCAGGCCATGCAGGTCGTAGTCACACGCCAGCAGTTGCTGACGATTCGCATCGGCCAATTGACCGGCCAGCTCCGCAGCAGGAGAAATCAGCTTACCGCCGCTCTTGGCAGGGGCGGCAATTTTTCGAGCTGGCGAAGCGTCGGGCATGGCGTCGGTCGGTGCGTCTAGTGGCACCGTTTCAATTGATCGAAAATCAGCCGTCGCCATGTTTCGTCCAAAGTCGAACTAAAGCATCTAGGTCAGAGTTTATCGCCGCGTACCAACAGCACTGCTGGACAAGCGAGCAGTGGCACCCAGCCGTGCCGCACTACGGTCTAAGACTTCTTTATAGTATTGCAGACGGGTTGCGGCATCGTCCAATGACCCGCCAAATGAACGTTTTTCTTCCAAATAAATCCGATGAACCGGCAGTTCCACTACTTTCAGACCAAAGTGTGCGGCCTGGACCCATAGTTCCAGCGGCATGGCGTACCCCGTGTCCTGCAGGTCAAAATTCCGCAGCGCCGCAACGCGGTACGCCTTGAACCCACAAAAGGCGTCGGTGAGCTGAAAACCCAGCCGGCGGTTGATCTCGTCGGTCAGCATTCGATTGATCTGCCGGCGATCCTCGGGGGCAGCATTATCCCCCTCAAACTCCGCCAGATACCGACTCCCCGAGACAATGTCCACATCCCCGTGGC
>JAWXCH010000340.1:0-3875 GCA_034440595.1 Planctomycetota bacterium
AACAGCCGGTAATGTTCGGTGAGGCGACTCATCGATGGCATTCTCGACTACAGGCTGCGCACAGACTACCGATCACCCATTAAAATTCCGGAAGAACCATTTTTGGAGAGGGAAGTTACGGGTTCCTCTTCTCTTTCCTGCCGTCAAGAAGTGCGCCGCTTCCTGCTTTCGCTTCCCGTATCTCGGGTGGATGGCTCAAAGAGCCATACCTTCTACGTGTCGCCGCTCTCCAATTGCGCGACAGGGCGGAGGTCTGTGGCATGCACATTGGTATTCGCTTGGCGGTCGATTGAATCAGGCCTTGCTCTGGATCAAGGTTCGCCGTCATTTGCTGACCGCGAACCGGAAGTGAACAGCGAACTTGCAAAGTGTCCATTATCTAATTCGCAGAATTGTCCGGCACTCATTGACATGTCCTGACAGTTCGTGTCGCTCTTGGGCCTTGGACCGAAATTACGTCGGACACTTCCTTCCTAATCTACTGCTACGATTGCTCGCGTGCGTAAGCTTCTTACTCCATCAAGCACACGAGGTAACTTCTATGTCCGACAGGCCAGTTCACGAAATTCGACTCGGTAGGATTAAGGCGGCGATCTGGCGAAACGAAGGCGAACGCGGCACACGCTTCAACATCACGTTTTCCCGACTAT
This sequence comes from Planctomycetota bacterium, assembly GCA_034440595.1. Classification (GTDB taxonomy): domain Bacteria; phylum Planctomycetota; class Planctomycetia; order Pirellulales; family JALHPA01; genus JAWXCH01. Next base: position 651 of record JAWXCH010000340.1, read on the forward strand.
TTAAAACTGAGACTTCTTGGGACAACAGCGCTTCGTTTGGTCGCGATGATCTGCCGCTTGTCCAAAACGTTGCCCATCTGGCACATCTCTGGATCTTTGAGCGCTCAAAAGCCGAAGCGGCCAGCTAGCGGCAAGAACTCAGTCTCACGCATTTTGAGAATTGAGCGTCTGTACAGTCGTAGGTCACAGCAGGGATGTTCCTGGTGTTCGCTTCACGACCGTCGTCGCTTTATCAAGGAGGAGAATTGTATGGGCAAGGAAGTCAAAATGGATGAGAAAGCAGAGTATCTGATTGCACTGAACCAGCTGGATAACGTCGTGCTGATTGATGTCACCGAGGTGGCATATAAAGCGGGATATGATTATCCGGTAAGGTTCTCAGAAACCCTTTATCGACGATGTGTGACCATCCGCGAAGGAGACTCTGACATCACCGATGAGGACCGTCTATGGATGTTCCTACATGGCCTTCGGCAGAACCCCGAGCCACCACCCGAAGTCTGTCAAAAAAGATGGCCGTGCACCTTTGAAATGACGGACCATTGGTACTTTGGTGGAAAACTCAGAGTGGTGCGTACGGGAATTGCTGAGTCAGAGAAGAACCTCTATTTTCTGCTTGCTTCGGACTGAGGTCCCATCCGACAAGGCCAGTGACGAGCTTCAAGCTTCGTGACTGGCCTTTTTTAATCGTGCCGAAAAGCAGTACGATCGCCGGGTCTCTGCCGAAATTATTTCGGGAGTACAATAGCCGAACGTACATTCGGAATTAGCGATTCACAGAAGCCTTGAGCCGCATAGCAAAAACGGCGCTGTTGAAAAAATTGCCGCTGTTTTCGGCGCGAACCGTCGCCGTGTCAGAATAACGTTCTATTTGTATTCCAAAAGATCTCCGGGCTGGCATTCGAGTGCTTTGCAAATCGCTTCCAGAGTTGATAGCCGAATCGCCTTTACTTTGCCGTTTTTCAAGACGGAAATGTTGGCCATCGTGATGCCGACTTTTTCGGAAAGCGCAGTGACGCTCATCTTCCGCTTCGCCAACATGACGTCGATGTTAATGATGATTGCCATGCTGGTCTCGTTATACCGTTAGGTCGTTTTCAGACTTAATCTCAACGGCACTCTGCAGGACCCGTTCGAATATTGCAGCCACGGAGGCGACGACGACCCAGGCGAAGGTAATGATGATCCGCATGACAACTCCCTGCGGCCCGTCATCGTCATCTGGGTTGCTAAATGGCATGAAAACTACGCTGACCGCAACAAAGCCGATGATGGCCAGTGCGCAGTATTTTATGGTCCGCATTGCTTTCACGGTCGCCGGCGAGAATGTTGTCTCTTGCCTTACGTATGTCAACACTCTGAATGCTTGATAGAGCGTCACAAAAAACGGAATGGACGCGACATACACATACGCCAGAAAAGGGTCTTTGAAGTAAATCTCAAAAAGTGTGGCGTTTGCATTCCTACCCTCGAGGTGGGGTTCCCAAAGCAAGAAGGCAAGAACGCCGATGCCGAAGAGCACCATGACCACTTGAAGAAATAGTGTTGAGCTTCTTTTCATGGGTGCTGCACTTTCTCAGAAGTTCTAAGAATTGATATCACGCGCGGGCGCCGTCGGGGTCGACCGGCGAAAATGAGGTTCGCAAAAGGTCGGCTTGGCCAAGCGCGCTGGTCAAGTTCGAGGTTGGCACGCAGTGCAATGCACGGGCTATGGAGAGACAGTCACCGAGCTCGACAAAACGTTTCTGGCAACCTATCCGTCAGTTGGGAGTATGATCCGCGTGGTCCTGGTAGACGAAGATTTTGGCTCGATCGGCGACGCTCAACATGGCTTCTCAGAAAGTGCAGACGGATGGTTTTTATGAATCTTTGCATTTCCATCGTAACTTAAGTGCATATCGTTTTTCAATATGTATTTATCGTTATTTTTTGGCGCGGGGGGGCGCACAATACGGGCGGTGGTTTACACCGCCTGCAGTCGCGCGCTACTCAAAGCTCGCGGTTGCGTCGACCGCTGGTCGACGCTTGGCGGCCGGCGAAGCGCCGCGTTGGTGGCCCATGTCGAACCGTCCTGCGTCAATTACGAGCTAGCGGACGCCGGACCCGAGGTATCCCGATTCAGCTTCCTGCTTTGGGCGGATCAAGTCGCAGGCATAAGTCGACCGCCGCATCGTAGAGCGATTGACCCGTGGTCGCGGCAACCAAGTCGAGCTGATTGCCCTTCGAGCCGCAGCATGCTGCAAAGCATTGGTACACCTGCTTCTCGACGCTAACTGAAAAGCTTCGGCTTTGAGGACTTTCGGAGCCGTGGATGGGACAGGGCGAAGCTGCGCTCCATGTTTGGCAGTGTGCTGCCAATCGAGAAGGTCAAGCACCTGGCAGATCGTGCCAAGTTCGCGAAGCCTGCCAAAGTCGATTGAGCCGCGATACCCTGAGAGCTCTTGGCCTGACAGAGAGGAACTCGTATATCTTCTTTGATCTACTTGTCGCATGGCATATCCTCTCATGGAGCGAAGCCTTACTCCACTTGCTCGGTTAGTGGAGGAAACACATCGCCAGTGGGGCGCGAGGCAGCGTCCACGAGAACGAGAATCGTCTCTTGAATGTGGACGGGGAGGCTTTGCCAGGCAGTGATAACACGGCCGAGCGAAGTGCCAGATTGTGCCAGTGCAGGCCCATTTGGGCCTACAGAGTGCGATACATTTGCTGACTGGAGGTTTTTGACTTTCCCTAAGTCGTTGTCGCGTAAGGTACTTGCAGAATGGAGGCGGCGGGAATCGAACCCGCTCACGAATTCCCGAATGTCTTGTCGGACAAGGGTTTACAAAAACCACCTACCTCCCACACAGCACATTGGCAGGACCCGGCCGGCCGTAATTGTCGCTGCATTACGTCTCCTGGCGAGGACGCGTCATTTGACCACATTGCCGCAGCGTGGCCATTCTTGCCACCGCATATTCGCGAGACGATTCTCACGCTCGTCGATGCCGGTCAGCTGAAGACACCGGCGAAGGAGAATCGTCATGACTTCTCCTGAGCCGTTTCGGACCGTATTCCATGACTCTTTGATTTCGTTCACGGCTTTGGCGATCGCGATCCCTCCTCATCGCCGTGCATCTCTTTTTCAGGTTCTTCACCCAATTCCGGGGAAAGCCTGGCGGATTTTGAGAAAGAAGTAGTTGTCGTCTCGGTAGCCGTAGGCCATACGTTTGAGGACTTTGATCT
>JAWXCH010000341.1:0-24613 GCA_034440595.1 Planctomycetota bacterium
CCGTTACCTCTGGCGCAATAGAGAGTTGCGCTATCGGCTCGGCCCTCGTCCACCATAGCCAGCCGATCGCCAGACCACACAGCGCGAAGATAGGAAAGATGGTCTTCATATTCGGGATTTGCCGGATTTGCCAAAGAATCGCGTTGTAGCAGGCCGAACTTACCCTCAGTGGCTCACACTTGCGCGATTCAATATCGTGCCACGCCGAGCAGATTTTCGCCCTGATGCGGTTCACGCATGCTGGCATCTGCTTGAAAGGTGGGGGTCGCATTTTAGGCCGGTTTAACCAACTGGTCCACAGCAGTTGTCTTTGTCGTATACCTGCCGGCTCCCGCAAGCCGACATGTTGACCGAAACTATTTTCCGAAAAGACGGCGATCGGTGCAGTCGCCGGCCCAAAACGCTGTTTAGGGGGGATTCGCATGAATCGTCGATTGAAATTTGCAATGCTGCTCATGGCCGCGGCCGTCACAGCACCGGGCTGCAGGTTTTCCCTGCCGCACAACTCCATTACGGGCTACGACTCGCATCTGAGTCAACACCGTCCGCTGATTCAGAAAAAGCAGAACGTCCTGCCACCGGCACCAATGCTGGCGGAACCAGGACCTGGCGTCGGTGGACCTGGACCAGGGGTACTTGCTCCTGCACCGGGCGCTGTCATGGTGTTTGGTCTGACCTCACAGGTTGGATTTATTGGTGCAGATGGCATGAAGGTCGCCTGGGACGTGACCGGGCCAGGGCTATTTGACAGCGAGGCACTAATTGTGCCCGGTCGCTATAACTTTGGTCAGGGGGCGATCTATCGCCTGAAGTTGACCGATATTCCAAATCGTCCCGGCGTGGAGCTGTATCCAACGATGGAAATTGCTCCGGCGATGCCTCGCACCGAGGCCTATCTGGCTCACAACTTCATCCCGTTTCAGTTGACGGATGAAGACTTTGATCAGGTACTGTCCGGCAACTTTGTGACCAAAGTGCTCTATCTACCGGATGCCGAACATCAAGAATTGGCACTCGCCGGCGTTGAAACATTGGTTAGCACACGGCTCGATCCGGGTGTCGATCCAATTGTCGAAGCCGATCGCAAGGGTTCCATCATGGCGATTATCCGCCTTGGTAATAAGGATCTGCAAACCGCCGGTGGTGCAGGCCCAGGCGGTGCTTACATGCCCGTGGGTGGGCTGGGTGCCCCGGGTGTTGGTGGCACGCCCGGTTTGCCAGGGAGCGGGCCGGGTGGAAATTGCGATCCAAGTGCTGGTGGCCCTGGCGCGCCAGGAATGCCGGGCTATGTCGCGGGCGTGACAACTCCGATGTACGGAATGCCAATCACTGGCACTCCGATTGGGTTGCCAGGACCGGCGCATATTCCGCTGGGAGTTCCAGCCGGTTTGCAGGCACACGTCATGCGTAATCGCACGCATCACCACATTCCTGCACCGACCGCTAAGTTGACGATCGACGTGAAGCAGAAGCCAGGTCTGAGCTATCCGAAATCGCCGCATCATGTGCGGATTGTCGAATCGCAGGATCTGACTCCAATGGTCTTCCGTCAGCCGGATGAAGCAGCCTGCCAAACAGTACCGGGTGCCTCTGGCGGTGCCTCATGCACTGACGGAAACTGCGAACCGTCCTACGACGCTCCGTAGTTGAAACGCAAACACAATCCTCTTCAGCGAGAGGTTCGCCTCTCGCTGAAGAGGTTGTTATCTCAACGGACGCTATGATTTGCGTCTCAATTATCACTGTCTCTTATCTGTTCTCCAGACTAAGAATCATCATGTACACGTTTCACCGTCAAATTGCCTGCCGTCTGCTGATCTGCATCGGCACCAGTCTGGCGGCGGTGAATGTATATGGACAATCACCGAAGGTTCACTACCAACATGCCGGCGCACTTCCGCCAGGGGCTGTTGGTGCCAATCAACTGCTTCGTGGGGGGCCGCTCCCTGGTTACTTTCAGCCGGTCGAGATCAAAGCACCGGCCGGTGCGCAGGTTTCGCTAGCGATTAACCAGCAGTTCACGCAACCGCAGGCGAATCCTTTTAAGGTCGGCCTGCTGATTGCACCGGTCTATCGGCTGCGCGTGACCAACATTCATTTGCAGCCAGGGGCCGAAGTCTATCCGACGATCGAAATAATCAATCGATTGTATTCACCGGTTGGAGAGGAATTTCGCTTTCCCATCCCAATCGAACTGACGCAAGCCGATCTGGAACTGGCACTGGACGGCAAGTTTGTCACGCGCGTCATCTACCTTGAGAATCCGCATACGGCATTGCCGATTGCTCAGGATGCCAAGGAATCGCAACAGTATTTTGAAGTCCGCGCGACCGACGATCCGTTGGCGGTTGCCGATCAACTTGGTCGCCCAATGGCCATCTTGCGAATTGGTGGCAGATTGCCCGACGCTGCCGGCCCAGACGAAAAATTTATGTACGGTTCGCCAATGCTGCTCGTGCCACGTGGGCTGAAACTTTGGCCAACGGATGAAGACCGGCAATCGATATCGAAACTGCCGACCGATGTTGCGGCGGGCGATGTTCGGCAGGCGTTTCAGCCGGACATGCGGCCGACTGATGTTGCCAGTGCCAACGCCAGTGATTCATCTCCATTCTCACAGACGCATTCTCGGTACGTTAGTGACGCGACGGTCATGCATTCAACTCCCGATGTGCCCGTTCCGCGCGGTTTGAAAGCGCCGGCTCCAGTGGTGCCAGGACCGCTGGTGCAAAGAATCGGCACCGTTTCTAAGGACACCGCTGCTAGGGACACCGCCAATCCAGTCGCAGCATCCGCTTCGATCAGCGACGAGTAGGAACCATACACATGAAATCCTCCATTCGATCCACGACATTCTGGATGCAAGCGCTGCTGATCGCCAGCAGTTCTGTGCTGCTATGCTCGTGCCGAGGCGCAGTGGATGGAGCACGCATGGGTGGCACTTCGTATGGTGCCGCGATGCAAGAAGGGATGCCAACCGATTTTGGTCCTGGTATGGCCGCTGGTGGAATGGCAACAAGCGGCATGGCACCGGGCGGAATGTTACCGCCGACAGCCTACACGGGCCACTCCGAGGATGGATACACAACGCCAGGTGCCTTGCCCGGCTACGTCGATACTGGCGAACCGGTTGTCCCAGTGGCTGGCCCTCCGTTACCGGCAACGATGATCGCTCCGTGGCGTCCACCTGGAATCAAAGGCCCTTGGCCGCAGGATGAGTTCCTGTTTGATGGCGGCGATCATGGCGGCAAGGTGATCGTTCGCGACGACTGGCGCGTCGATGGCTTGGATCTTGAAGACACAGTAGCCCATTACGACACTCTCGATGGTCGCACTATTGTCACTCCGTCGAACCGCGTCTGTCTATATGCTCCACGCTTTGCAGCCGTCCGCAAAGTGGATGGCCTCTTCGAGGATGAACAGCTTGCCAAAGTCGGAGGAGTGCTCCAACCGATTGCAATCGTCAGAATGGACGAAGCTAACCGTGTAAACACCGCGCTGCAACCAATCCAGGTGCTGGCGGATACCGCTGGACGACCCCCCGTTGTGGCGCGTATTAATGAATTTCCGACGTATGACAAAATCGCCCTCTTGCCATTCTCATTCACAGGTCGCTTGAAGGCCTACGAAGATTTTTCGATCATTCGGATCGGGGTGATGGAAGAGTCTGAAAAGCCTTTCATAGCTAAGAGCGTCGAAGCGGCCATTCAGTGGACACACAACCAGGCGGTTCAGGTCATCATCGATGGCAAGGCAGCACACGAAGACACTGGCACGAAAAAGTTGCAATCCGTCTATCGAGTCGATCTGCCAGACAATCCCAAACTGCGCGTCTGCAAAGTGGCCTCCACGCCAACTGCGCGGCCAGGAGAAATTGTCGAGTTCACGCTTCGCTTTGACAACATAGGAGATCAAACGATCGGCAATGTCACGCTGGTCGATAATCTGACCACGCGGTTGGAATACGTCCCCAACACCGCGCGTTCCAGTGTCGAGGCGAATTTCTCCGTCGAACCCAATCAGGGGAATTCGCTGATTCTGCGCTGGGAAATTGTCAAACCTCTGGCCCCCGGCGAAGGTGGGCTGGTGCGATTTGACTGCCGCGTGCGATAATCGTCACGCTCGACTGTGTGCCACTGGCTCACTGTTGCCTTTCGCTCACTGTTGCCTCTCGCTCCGCGAAAGAGCATTGGCACCGTCCTTGACATCGCTCCACTCCAGATCACTCCGCACGTAAGCGTCCTTTCACGGAGTGAAAGACGACACCAATGCCGTACCTGATCTTTGCCGTTGTCTGCGCGATCTGGGGAGCTAGCTTTATCCTGATGAAGAAGGCCGGCTTGGTCTTCAACTCGATTGACATCGGCGTCTGGCGAGTTGTCGGCGGAGCAGCAGTACTCGTTCTGATAGCAGTTGCCACCGGTCGCCGCTGGCGTGTTGAACGGCGATATCTCGGTTGGCTAGTTCTGGCCGCCTTGATCAGCTATGCCTGGCCATATTCGATCCAGCCCTATCTGGTAACTCGCCATGGCAGCGGCTTCATCGGCATGACGGTCAGTTTTACTCCGCTACTAACGGTGCTCGTTGGAATACCAATGCTGGGGATCTACCCCTCCGCGCGACAGGTAGTTGGAGTGCTTGGTGGATTGTTCTTTCTGGGCCTGATCATGGCCGATGGACTCTCGCGCGATGTTCCCTGGTATGACCTGTTGTTGGCGATCAGTGTTCCGGCCTGCTATGCAGTCGGTAACAGTCTCATTCGTCGGCGACTGGCCAATGAGCCGGCGCTTGCGTTAACTGCCAGTGCCTTGGCATTCACCGGCATGGTGCTAATTCCGCTAGCCGCGTTTGCCCCACTTGTGCGACCGGATGCTGCCGCGCACACAGGCGCGACTTGGACAATTGCCATCGTTTCGAGCGTCGTTTTAGGTACACTAGGAACCGGGCTGGCGACCTACCTGTTCAATCGCCTGATCCAGGAGCAAGGACCGCTGTTTGCAGGAATGGTGACGTACGTTGTGCCGATCGGTGCCTTGATCTGGGGCTGGGCCGATACTGAGGTCGTTACGCCACTTCAGATCATTGCACTGGCAGGTGTGCTGGTTATGGTCGCGGTGGTGCAGTACGGTGCGGCGGTAAAACCAGCCGACTCTTCTGCCCTGCCCCATAGCGGTGATGAAATCGTTTAGGTTGATGGACTTGTCATTGAGAACTCTATTCAGGCTGTTTAGATATGTCGCATCCGTGGATTTCTGATCGTGCAATGTCGTTCGACGCCTCCGGCATTCGCAAAGTGTTCGAGTTGGCGAGTAAAATGACCGATCCGATCAATCTTTCGATCGGCCAGCCCGATTTTGACGTTCCGCCCGCTGCGCGGCAGGCCGCCATCGACGCTATCGGTAGCAAGAAAAATGCCTACGCCATGACGCAGGGCATTGCCCCGCTGCGGGAGAAGTTGCAACAACAGGTGCAAGCCGAGTTTCAGCACGCCGATCGTTCGCTATTCATAACCAGTGGCACCAGTGGCGGATTACTGCTGGCCATGATGGCGATGGTCAATCCGGGTGATGAAGTGATCGTGTTTGATCCCTGCTTTGTCATGTACGAGCCGCTGATCAAGCTGGTGCATGGCACGCCAGTGGTGATCGACACCTATCCTGACTTCAAAATTGACGCCGAAAAAGTTCGCGCGGCAATCACTCCAAAAACCAAACTGATTTTGTTCAACAGCCCCGCCAATCCGACTGGCTATGCGGCCAGCGAGGACGAAGTCCGGGCCATTGCCAAAGTAGCGGCCGAGAACAACGTCGCCTTGCTGAGCGACGAAATCTATCGGATGTTCTGCTACGACAAGCCACATGTTTCACCGGCCAAATACAACGACCAGACACTGGTCATCGACGGTTTTTCCAAGTCGTATGCCATGACCGGCTGGCGTGTCGGCTGGGCACACGGCCCGAGCGAGATCATCGAGCAGATGCTGAAGGTCCAGCAGTATTCGTTTGTCTGCGCGCCGCAGCCGTTTCAATGGGGAGCAGTCGAAGCGATGGATATCGACATGCAGGTCCACATCGATGAATACCGGCAGAAGCGCGATCGCATCGTCGCAGGCCTGCGCGATTGCTACGAACTGGCTACTCCTGGTGGTGCATTCTATGCATTTCCCGAGGTGCCGCTTGGGCCGCAGTACCCGTGGAAAAATGCCAACGAATTTGTGCTCAAGGCCATTGAGAATCAGTTGCTGATCATCCCCGGCAAGATTTTCAGCCACCGAGATACACACATTCGCATCTCTTACGCGGCCACGAACCAGACGATCGATCGAGGGATCGAAGTCCTGCGTCGGATGGCCAAAGCAAAGTAGCTCATTGATCGTCGCGATTGCGTCGATTGGTGTCAGTTTGTGCGATGTTTTGCGGCTTTCTGTCCATCTCTGGACAGGTGCTATAGTTGAGTGCGTGCATGCCGATGTGCGCCACCCGATAGCTCAACAAAACTCTACGCACCAGCGAGGCTCGCATGTCCATGTTTGTTACGACCACGTTCACCATCGAGAAACACGAAATCGTGTCGTACCTGGGAATAGTTCGCGGAATCATCGTTCGCGCTCCAACCATTTCGCAAGGATTTATGGGCGGGCTGAAGAGCATTGTCGGCGGTCACATTGGTGCCTACACCGAGATGTGCGAGCAGGCCAGACAGCAGGCCTATGAGGTGATGCTCGATCATGCGCAGCAATTGGGGGCCAATGCGATCATCGGCATGAACTATGAGTCGGCCGATGTTGGCTCTCAAGGAGCCGCGACCGAGGTCCTCTGCTATGGCACTGCCGTCGTCGTTAGGCCAATTCAAGAGTAACACCGAGGTGTGCCAATGGCTCTGCCAGTGCTCATTAGGGGCAGAGCAATCGAGGCACAATCGTAACCTCTAAAAACACCGCGAGCCCGAGATATGCTCTCGGGCTCGCATGAATACAGCGCGAACTGGACACCCAGAGACGACCGAGGTCGGGTCTGAGCTTGAACGTTACGCGCTTAAGTGTTCGTTGTAGATTGAGGCGGCAGTCAATGACACTCGCCGACAAGCTAACGATCGGGTCTTCAGCTTGTGTGACTACAGTCAATATTGCGGAAATGCAAGTTAGCGTCTGGCAGAACGGTTCAAACCAGCGTGCTAAATCAATCCACCGTGGATTGCAACATTCGCAGCTAAGCGAAATTGCGCGCCACTGCTTACCTGTTCCGCAAACTCAAACACCGCTTTCCCGCTAGCCTGACGATCAGGCGCTCTTGTTCTTCGGTTCGTGGATTGGAAATGCACGAGCACGCCCTTCGACAACATCGTCGGTAATCACGTACCGAGCACCGTTGTTCTCGGGCAGGTCGTACATGATGTCCAGCATCACTTGTTCGATGATGGAACGCAGCCCACGTGCCCCGGTCTCTTTTTCCTTGGCTCGGCGTGCGATGGCCGCCAGCGCCTCGTCGGTGAAGTGCAGATCCGAGTTCTCCATGGCAAACAGCTTTTGATACTGCTTGATCATGGCGTTCTTTGGCTCTTTCAGAACGCGAACCAAGGCGTCCGTGTCCAGCGGTTGCAAAGCCGATATTACCGGCACGCGGCCGATCAGCTCAGGAATCAGCCCGAACTCGAGAATGTCTTCGGACTGCACCTGCGGCAGCAGTTCGTTCATCTCTGCTTCGTTGCGAATACCGCTTGGTTGCCCGAAGCCGATGGTTTTACTACCGAGACGCTTGGCAATGATCTTGTCCAGACCGACAAAGGTGCCACCGCAGATGAACAGGATATTGGTCGTATCCATCTGGATGTACTGTTGTTCTGGATGCTTACGCCCCCCTTGCGGTGGAACGTTGGCGACGGTTCCTTCGAGCATTTTCAGCAGCGCTTGCTGAACGCCTTCGCCGGAAACATCACGCGTAATCGAGACGTTATGGCTCGTCTTGCCGATCTTATCGATTTCGTCGATGTAGAGTACACCGCGCTGGGCAGCTTCGACATCAAAGTCCGCCGCATGCAGCAGTTTCAGCAGCAAATTCTCGACATCTTCACCAACATACCCTGCCTCGGTCAGCGTTGTCGCATCGCCGATGGCAAATGGCACGTTCAACACGCGTGCCAAAGTTCTGGCCAACAGCGTCTTGCCGGAACCGGTCGGGCCGATCAGCAGAATATTGGACTTATCGACTTCGACCTCGCCCCCTTCGCTGCCGATCGTTAGTCGCTTGTAGTGGCTATGCACGGCCACCGACAGCACCTTCTTGGCATGCTCCTGGCCGATCACATAATCGTCCAATTGCGTTTTAATTTCTCGCGGTGTCGGGATCCGTGCAAACAATTGCTTGCCCGTTCCGCGACGACGACGCTCTTGATCCAGAATTGACTGGCAAAGTTCGATGCACTCTCCACAGATGTAAACGTCGCCAGGTCCCTCGACCAACGGTCCAACGTCTCGATAGCTCTTTCGGCAGAAAGAGCAAAATGCATTACGCTTAGTGGTACCGGTCCCCCGTCGACCGACGTTCAAATCTCTTCCTGACGGCATGCCTGCTCCTTTTGAGTTCTGCTCTCCATCGCAATTCATCGCCTAACAGGAGAGTTGTGCAATCACAATGCATGCTCGAGTGGCCAGAACTCGGTTGGTTCTAAATAGCCGGAGGGGCTTCCTTGTCCGCAAGGTCGAGCTGTCGATATCTTTCTTCCTCAAGCTATCAGATTCCCGCCCTAGAGGATTCTGACTCACTGAAGGAACGGACGTTCTACGTCCGGGGTCTAGCTAGCGTTCACGTACATTTGTTCAGTTGTTGAAAATATTTTTCGTCAGCGTGTTGAGCAGGCTATCCGCAGGTATCAGTTGGCCAGCTTTTTAACATTGGCCCGCTTAACCCGTTTCCTTGGTATCCTTTAACTCTTGTTGCAGACGACTAGCAAGCTGTGCCTTTATTGTTCGGTATTCTTCGTCGCTCAGCCCACCCTGGTGATGGATTTCTCGGAAGTTCGTTAACAGGTCCAGGTGTTCTGGACGGTCTTCTACGGTACGATCGCGAAACCTTTTCACCAAATAGACCGCAACCGCCAGCAGGACAGCACCCAGGCTACTCCAAACTACCAACTGCGCAATGTTCGATTGCAGGAACTCGGGCACAGCAAAGCCCATCGGATTGCCAAAACCATAGGAATTGCCGCTTGCCGCATCGTTCTATCCGGCAATCTTTACGTCATTATGCGCATCGACTGGCACATAGTCTAGGATTTCATCGCGGACCCCACGTAATTCTCGTGATCGATAGCACCTGCAACGAAATCCGGCTCTAAAGCCTGCCGGCCCTCTGCCTTGTGCCCGTTCAAGTGCCAAACAGCCCAAACTGCCTGGCTAACGCTTCTTTCGTGATTGCGGCCACCCTATTCCACGAACCGTTCGGTTCAAGCCATGCACTCGCTAGGACCGATACGAATTCAATAGGCGCTAGGGGAGCGCGCACTGCTCAACGGCGCAGTCTCCTAGTTTTATTGTGACAACTTACATTTCTGTGTGCCACTGGCTCCGCCAGTACTTAGCAGATGTCGTGCTTTAAGGCGATTCACACTGGCAAAGCCAGTGGCACACAACCCTAATTTCGGGCTATTTTCCAAGCGCAGGTCTCGCACATGCGGACATTCCGAACACTCCTGACTGCGATGGCTACCACACTGGCGGTTGCCGGTGTCTGGAATGCTGCGCTATCGGGAAGTTCGGTACTGGCACAACCTATCGACGATCTACCCGCACCTATCGTTACGCGGCAGTCCTCGTTCTCCATCCCATTCACGGTTCCGTACCAGGCTGATCCGAAATTGCAGCCCGCCGAAGTCCGGCTGTTTGTATCCACCGATCAGGGAGCCAACTGGAAGCAGGAAGGTTCCGTGGCAATCAAACCGCAAACCGACACCTACCGTGGCAGCTTCAACTTTCGTGGTACCGATGGCGACTATGCCTTCGTTATTCGGACTGTCGACCGCGAGGGGAAAATGCGATCCGAACGCCTAGGCCGTCCCGAGTTGCGGGTCGTGGTGGACACCATGGCCCCGCGATTGGACCTGCAGGCCGTGCAGGCGCCCACGGGCGAGGTGACACTTAGCTGGCAGGCGGTTGATCCCAATCTGAAGCTGGACAGTCTGAAAATCGAATATCAGCCTGAAGGTGGTAGTAGCTGGCGGAGCATTGCCATTGATCCGCCGACTGCCAATGCACAGCGCAGCACACTACAAAACTCGACCCAATGGCTACCTGGCGAGCGGAATGCTTCGCTTGTCATCCGCGCCGAAGTCAGCGATCAGGCCGGCAATACCACGACTGCGCAAGCGAGAACCGGCGATCAAACCGGCCTAGGCAATGTGCGAGGTTCCAACCTCCGTGGTGCCCCTCGGGAGCAAAACCCGCTTGGCGGTGTTCCATCGGTTGCTATTCCAGCCGCACCAACCAATTCGCCAATTCCGTCGGCCGCAACCACCCAACCAACTCCTGCAGAGCCTGCTTGGAACGGTCCGCGTTGGGGAGCACCGCACCCAATTCCAAGTGAACCAGCCCCAACTGGCCCCTTGTTCTCCGCTTCACCCTCGAACGATCCTTTCCGACTGCCTGGTGGCGCTTCGACCGGACAACCACCTGTTGATCGAGGTCCGGTAATGGCCCCGCCAGTTCGGAATGAATCGCAATTCGACCGCACAGTGAACCCCAATCAACCAGGGCGGACTCCGTTTGGAGCAAACTCGCCAACTCATACCTGGGCACCCGATAATCAGACCGACCTGCCACTTGGTCATGGGCCAGCAACAACGCCCCCGGTGCGCCCTGCGGATCCGCCTGCCACGTCACCAGAACTGCACTCGGTTGCCATTCCGGTTGACCGGTCGGGCGTGAATCGAACTTGGACAGGCAATACGCCACCGAATCGGACTCCACCTAGTTCGGAGTTCACATCGGTCTCTTCTCCCGCCAGGTTTGATTTTGCCCTGCCACAGGGCGAGCGACTTCGCATGGTCAACTCACGCAGTTTTGAACTCGACTACGAAGTCGATGCGGTTGGCCGCTCCGGCATTAGTAAGGTCGAACTGTGGATGACGCGAGATAGCGGTCGTACCTGGACCAGCCTCGGCGTCGATAACGATAACCGCAGCCCGTTTCGTGCGTCGGTCGATGGCGAAGGCGTCTACGGGTTCCGCATTAGCGTGCTCAGCGGTAGTGGTCTGGGGGGCGCGGCACCAAAAAACGGCGATCTGCCCGAGGTTTGGATCGGAGTGGATCTAACCAACCCGCAGGTCCGTCTGACCGCAGCCGATACCGGCCGAGGAGATCGAGCCGGGGAAGTGCAAATCCGCTGGGATGCACGGGATGAAATGATGGCGCGCCGACCGATCACGCTGCAATACGCACAGCAGGCCAATGGTCCTTGGAGCATCATTGCGTCCGGCCTGGATAACTCTGGCTCGTTTCCTTGGCGGATCGACGACGTGGCGCTCGACCGCGTTTTTCTGCGAATCGAGGCACGTGACGAAGCGGGCAATGTCGGCTCGCATCAAACGGACGGCCCCGTTCAACTCGAACGCGTCGTGCCACACGTCCGCTTCCGCGACGTACGACCCACCGGAGAAACTTCCCGCGGGCCGGTTCAGTACAACTGGCAGCGGTAAACCGCCCGCATCTTGTCGCTATTCCGGGTCCCCTCTCGTATCCGTTGACATTCTATGCGGATCGCTCAGAATGGCGGTGTCGCTCAGCTACTACGGCAGAGCCATTCCGCACCTCCGCGTCATTCTCATGGCCAAAACCGCCGCACTCACCGGGCTAAAGTACCTCTCCGAGCCGGATAAACATCCGGCAGCGGCGGTCTGCGTGGTCTATGGCGACGAGCCGTTTCTAAAGCGGATGGTGCTGGATCAACTTCGTACCCAGATCGCCCCCGACGACGACGCGGACTTCTCGTTCTCCGTGAAGAGTGGCGAACTGATCGAGCAACCGCGCGAAATCTTCGACGAACTGCGTACGGTGGCCCTGTTCGGTGGTCGCCGCGTCGTCCTGATCGAAGGTGCCGATAAATTGGTGACCGACTTCCGCAGCAAGTTCGAGGATTATGTCGATCGACCTAGCTCCAGCGGCCTTCTGATCCTGGAGGTCAAAACCTGGCCCGCTACCACCAGGCTCTACAAGGCGGTGGACAAGACCGGGCTGCAAATCGAATGCAAGACCCCCAGCATCTCCGAGCTGAGCAAATGGATTCGCACCCGGTGTAAAAAAGAGCATGGCGTCGAATTTGAACCAGCCGCTCTCGATCGGCTGTTGGACATCATCGGCCCGGACATGGGGCGGCTCGATTCCGAAACCGCCAAGCTGGCTCCCCTTGTTTTCGCTTCCGCGGAAAAGACAGGCGGTACCGCCAAAAGTGGCGGAAAAATCACCCCCGAACTCGTCGATCAGCACGTCGGCGGGTGGCAAACCGTCAAAGCCTGGGCCATGATCGACCTGGCCCTCGAAGGAAAAACAGCCGCGGCGCTCAAGGAATTCGACCGGCTGGTGCTATCCGGCGAAGAGCCGATTGCGCTCTTGGCCATGACCGCCGGGTCGATGCGAAAACTAGCCGCTGCCACACGCTGGATTGAGGATGCGGAAGCCAGCGGTCGCAGCCTCGGATTGCGGCAAGCATTGGAATTGGCCGGAATTCCCAAATGGCCAGACGCCATCCAGCGGGCTGAGCGGCAACTAATGCACCTCGGCCGTCACCGCGCCGGCCCGTTATTCAGACGAGTTCTGGAAGCCGACTTGTCCCTGAAGGGATCGCATTCCGCGAAGAATCGCACGCGCCTCGTCATGGAGGAACTAATCCTTTCCTTCCACCCCCCGCGGCAAGCCTCCGCGTCCCAGCGGCGGTAACCGACCGGTCGTCATCTCCCCCTCCAAAAGCTACAATGAGCGTCTTGCCGCGCTGCTGGCGTCTGCTCCGCGTTGCGGCTGATAGACGCCATCAGCCATAGGGCGCTAGCCCCTGGTTTTTGCGGCTCGCGATCCTATTACCTGACCGACACGATAATCTGGCCCTATGTCCAACGAACTATACGAGAACCCGCTGATCGCACGCTACTCCTCCCCGGCCATGAGCCAGCTCTGGGGAGCACAACGCAAGTTCTCCACCTGGCGCCGCCTCTGGGTCATGCTGGCCGAGGCCGAAGCCGAGCTGGGCCTGCCGATCACCCCCGCTCAAATCGCCGAGCTGCGCAAACACGTCGACAACATCGACTTCGCCGCCGCCAATCAGTATGAACGAAAACTGCGGCACGATGTCATGGCCCATGTCCATGCCTACCGCGATCTCTGCCCCCAGGCTGGCGGAATCATCCACTGGGGCGCCACCAGTTGCTACGTCACCGACAACGCCGATCTGATTCTCCTCCGCGAGGCGCTTGGCATGGTCCGCGACCGATTGGCCACGGTCATCGACCGCCTGGCCACGTTTGCAGTGCAGTACCGCGATCTGGCCTGTTTGGCTTTCACACATCTACAACCCGCCCAGCCAACCACCGTTGGCAAACGCGCCTGCCTCTGGGCCTACGACCTCGTGCTGGACCTGGAAGAAATCGAATACCGCATCAGCACGCTCAAAGCCCGTGGCGTCAAGGGAACCACCGGCACGCAGGCCAGTTTTTTGCAGCTCTTTGAGGGGGATCACAGTCGCGTGCGGCAGCTAGACAAACTGGTCGCTCGCAAGATGGGCTTTGACGATGTCTATGCGGCCACCGGCCAGACCTACACCCGCAAGGTCGATGCACAAATCCTGCAAACGCTCTCCGGCATCGCCCAAAGCGCGCACAAAGCAGCCACCGATCTGCGGCTATTGGCCAGCCGCAAAGAACTGGAAGAACCTTTCGAGGCAGATCAAATCGGCTCCTCCGCCATGGCCTACAAACGCAACCCGATGCGTGCCGAACGCATCTGCGGGCTGGCCCGGTTTGTCATGAGCTTGGAAAGTAGCGCCGCCAACACAGCCGCCACGCAGTGGATGGAGCGTACGCTGGACGATAGTGCCAACCGACGGCTGGTTCTGCCGCAGGCATTTTTGGCGATCGACGCGGTACTGATCCTCTACCAAAACATCGCCGACGGGCTGGTCGTTTATCCGCAAGTGATTGCCAAGCATTTGCAAGAAGAGCTACCGTTCATGGCGACCGAGAGCATCATGATGGCCGGGGTGGCCGCCGGCGGAGACCGACAGGAACTGCACGAACGCATCCGCCAGCATAGCCACGCCGCAGCAGCCGTTGTGAAAAACGAAGGTGGAACCAACGATCTGCTAGATCGACTCGCCGCCGATCCGGCCTTTGCCAAGATCGACCTGCAATCGACGATGGACGCCCTCTCCTTCGTCGGCCGCGCACCACAGCAGGTGGATGAATTTGTCGCAGAGGTCGTGGCACCAATTCGCACACGGTACGGGAGTTCACTCCAAAAAACGGCGGACGTGAAAGTGTAGGGACGTTCAGTCGCCTTTCGCTCCGCCGAAAGAGTGCCTCTGCGTCTTCAGGCCCGAAGGTGCCGTCTCTGTCAGCCCGGGGTGAAGCCGCGCAGCGAGCGGAACCCCGGGTCACGCACCACACATTCACTTCGTCGGGCCTGCAAGGCACGTTCAACTCTTAACCGCGAAAACCGTGCTGCCCACTCATAATGCCGAAGGCATTACATCCCACAGCCCAGTGGTCGCGCAGCGCACCCTGGGTAACCATCCCATGTCAACCGGATACCGCAAAGCGGTTAAACAACGGTCTCCCGACCCGAATCCCTCATAAAGGTTGAAGTTGTTTTCATTTCTGCTCTACTACCTGCTCTCCACTTCATGCTCTCTCAGGCACAACGCACCGGCGCTCGGGGCAAACCAAAATGGCGACAACCGTGAATTTGCTGCATTGCATCGTCAATCACGGTGAAGCCTTAGCCATTTTCAAATTGGCCAAACACATACTCTGCTCGGCCTATTGTTCATCTGCGACGAATTGCCACCGGCGGAATGCATTTACGAGGTTCCAATCATGACCGAACAAGAAAAGCAGTGGTTCGACGCTTTGGCGAAAGATCGCATGGAGAGTGCCGACACGCTGGAGAAGCCATCTATGCGCGGCGTTCAGCGCAGCGTCGTGGACAAGTATTCCGACCAAGCGCATTTCATCTATGAACTTCTCCAGAACGCAGATGATGTCAAAGCAACATCTGCCCATTTCCGTCTGGAACGCGACGGCCTTTTTTTATCCACAATGGCTCCGTCGGATTCACTGTGTCCGATCCCCGAACTGAAGATGCGGACACAAACAGCGGAGCGTTAGGGCATATCAATTCCATCACATCCATTGCCAATTCCAACAAGACTGAGATGTCCATCGGCAAGTTCGGTGTGGGGTTCAAAGCGGTATTTCAATACACGCAGACTCCACATATTTACGATCCTGAGATTCGATTTAAGATCGAACGTTTCATCGTCCCGCACCTGCTCGACGTTGATCTTGATTGGCGTGAGGCTCCGGAAACTATTTTCTGGTTTCCGTTCGATCACAACGACAAGACTCCTGCGGAGAGTTATGACGATATTCTGGAGAAGTTGAAGGCGCTTGACCTCCCCATTCTGTTCCTCTCACATATGCAGTCCGTTGCATTCGAGGGAAATGGCATCAGTGGAAAATACACTAAAAAAGCTAAGGACCTATGTCAGCAAGGAGACATCACATTTCAGCGGCTTGCGTTGACATTAGACTTGAATGGCAAAAACACTTCCCATCGCTTGCTGACCTTTGCAAGAATCGGAAGCAATGGATTACCATATTGCATCGGATATGGCTTGGGAGCGGACTGGAAGCTTGCTCCCATTGATCGCCCGGCATTCTGCTTCTTCCCGACCAAGGAAGTGACAAATCTAAACTTTATACTTCACGCGCCATTTCTTTTGAATGATAGCCGCGAAGGCATCAAAGCTGGAGAAAAGCATAATCATGAGTTGATTCAAGAGTTGGCACAACTTGCCGCAGACAGCTTGCCTATTCTTCGGGACCAAAAGCTAATCGATGACGCCCTCCTGGAAATCATTCCTTACGACGAAGAGGATTTTAGCGAATTGGATGACCGAAGCGAGATTTCCTTCAAACCTGTCTACACTGCAATCAAGTCCAAGCTCCAGTCCGACACCCTTTTGCCCGCGGCAAATGGCGAGTGCTCACCGAAAAGCCGATCATATTGGGCATCGGACACCGATCTGGTTGAGCTATTTTCCGATAAGCAACTGGAGCAATTGACCGAAACAAAGAATGCGTGCTGGATTTTTCGTAGTCGCGGTAAGAAGGAGGTACAAAATACCAACAAGGCGCTGGCCAACTACATTGATGGTGGCAGTGCCCGCATCTGGCCGTATTTAGAACCGAATCTAATTGTTTCAAGTCTCGATCCCGAAACCGTTCTCAAAAAACTTACATCTGATTTCATCGCAGCCCAGTCGCAAAATTGGCTGCACCAGTTTTATGCCTACCTTTCCGAGCGAGCTTCCTATCAGAAGTTCGTGAAGGGCCAGCCCATCTTTCATGATCAGGACGGCAACGCAGTTCCGGCATTCGATGAGCACGGACACCTCGTCCTATTCCTGCCTGACGACGACATTCAAGGCTACGCGACCGTCAAGAAGGAATTGCTGTCAAACAATGCCACCCGCGAGTTTATTCAGAATTTCGGTGTCAAGAAGCCGAGTCTCCAAGATGAGATTTACAAGATTCTGTCGGCGTACGAGACTGAAGGAGGAATTGACGCAACCACCCATTTCGTTAAATTCTTTCGCTACTTCAAGGAGTGCAAACACGAAGATGTCGCGGAATATATCAATCTGATAAGAGATAAAAAATTTCTGCGATGCAAGAAAGCGGGCGATCCAAAAGTCTACACACAAAGTGGGAGGTACTTATATCTTCCAACGCCGGATTTGAGAAATTGGTTCGAGACCAAGCCGGACACTCATTTCCTGTTGCTGGATGAATACCGTGAGATGGTTGGCGAAAAAGATTATGGAAAGTTGGATACCTTTCTGAGGGAATTGAGAGTCTTGGCATCTCCTCAAATTATTCATGTCCTTTTGGACTTTGAAAAGCGGCGACAAATGGGCCTGCAATCCAAGGGAAATCATGGCGACAAATACACCGACAGTGCCCTTGATGGCTTGGACGAATTACTTGCGAACATTGACCATACCCGCTCCCTAACGATCTGGCATATTCTAACGAGCAGCGATCATTTGAACCGTGCAATGCACGGCATACATGAATATCATCTTCCATACGACCGACACAACACGACCGAGCATTTTGAGTCGAGCGCGATGCGCAGCTTATGCACAGAACAATGGATTCTCAATAATGCCGGCGAATTGGTCTCTGCCGACGCCGTGACAGTTCAATCACTTTCAGATCAATATGACACAGCCAGCGCCGGAGCAGAGGCGCTCATTAGGTTCTTGAAAATCCACGACGAGGCGCACGACACATCACACTTGAGCGCGGAGGAGGCTAGAAAACTCAAGTTGGCGGATGAGATTGAACAGTCGGGGTTGTCGGACGATGAAATCCGAACTGCTATTGAGGACGCCAAGCGCAAAAAAATCGCTATGCCCCAATCAGGCGAGTGCGACAGGAGCGGGGAACAGGATGTGCCTGACTCGCCGATCTTCCGTGACATTGAAAGCCGCCGGCCGTCCGTCAAGGATTCCAATTTGCCTAGCCAACCGGGAAATCCTCCCGCCCAAACAAGTGATGAGAGCGAAGACGCAGACGACTTCACCCCGAAAGCGGTGGACTACGGCAGGAAACTTGACCGCGCAAAAGACCGATACGCCAGTGAGCTTGACCGTATAGAGCGCGAGCAGGCGCTCCATGACAAAGCCAATACACTGTCCCGCTACAGCTACGGTTGGTTTCTCGCACTTTTGGAGCTGGAGTGCATGGCAAGCAGTGAGAAGAACGCTGACGGCAAAACCATTTCCATTAGCTTCGGAAAGGTTGAGCGGGATGAGCAATCCTCCCGGACCATCGTGCTGAGGGAGCCAAACCGTTTCATACCTCAGTCCATCGAGGAGTTTTCCGGAGTGCGCGTGGATCTCGATTTTGGCAATGGCCGCACGGGAAAGTTACGCGTCGATTCGTTTACTGCCAAGGAGTTCTCCCTGTTGGGCAAGCTGGAGTCTGCGGGCGCGTTGAATGGGATTGATTTGCATGAGGTTTTAGAGGCCCGCATCGACGTCCAGAACCCATCTTTTCTGCTGCAAGAGCTACTCGAGCGATTTCGTGAATTGCCATTTGACGAAGAGTTCGACATGCAGGCGGGCTTGACGCCTGACATTGAGTTTGTATTCGGCCCGCCAGGAACCGGCAAGACAACTCACCTTGCGGAAACAGTGCTCATCCCAAGGATGAGTGACACTGAGAAGGCAAGAGTGCTTGTCTTGACCCCGACGAACAAGGCGGCAGACGTGCTGACGACCCGCATCATGGAGAAGATGGACGGGGACACCTCCTATTTGGAATGGCTGGTTCGTTTCGGAACATCTGCCGACGAGCGAATTGAAAAAGCTGGCGTGTGGCGGGACAGGTCATTTGACATCGGTTCATTGAGCCACTCCGTAACGGTCACGACAGTTGCTCGCTTCGCCTACGACGGATTCGCACGCGAACATGGCAAGAAGCTGTATGAAATGAAGTGGGATACCATCGTCATTGACGAGGCTTCAATGATTTCGCTCGCCAGCATCATCTATCCGCTTTACCAGCAGAAACCCCAGAAGTTCATCATCGCGGGAGACCCTTTCCAGATCGAGCCGATTGTGGCCGTTGAGCAATGGAAGGATGAAAACATCTATACGTTGGTCGGCCTTACTAAGGCGGGGTCTTTTGCAAAGCCTGCTACGGTGCCTCACAACTACCCGGTAACGAATCTGGAAACGCAATACCGAAGCATCCCCGCCATCGGTGAAGTGTTCAGCCGTTTCACCTATGACGGAATCCTGAAACATCATCGCGAGGTGGGAGCGCAGCGCCCGCTAAAACTCAATGGCTTCGATGCCAAACCTCTCAACCTCATCAAGTTTCCCGTCAGCAAATACGAAAGTATTTACCGAGCGAAGCAGTTGGGCAGTGGAACGTCATACCAAACCTATTCGGCGCTGTTCACTTTCGAGTTTGTCCGCTGGCTGGTGGGCCAAGTCCAGGGAAACTACGCGAACAAGATCCGCATCGGGGTCATTGCCCCCTATCGCGCCCAGGCGAACCTGTTGAACAGGCTGAACGACTCATGGGCAACCAAGCCTGATGCCGTAGAGATTCAGGTTGGCACAATTCACGGTTTCCAAGGTGATGAGTGCGACATCATCATCGCCGTTCTCAATCCGCCGCCAACGATCTCGACAAGCTCACGAATGTTCCTAAACAAGCAGAACATTCTCAATGTTGCCATCAGCCGTGCGCGGGATTACTTGTTTATTGTCATGCCGGACGAAGAAACTGAAGGCATCCACAAGCTACACAAGATTGCCAAGATTGAAAAACTGGTTCGGACAGGTGGCGCGTTCAGCGAATATGTGTCTAGTGCCATAGAAGAAATGATTTGGGGCAACGCGAATTACCTTAAAGAGAACACATTCTCGACCGGCCATCAGATGGTGAATGTCTATCGCAAGCCGGAGCGTTACTACGAAGTTCGCAGTGATGACTCGGCGATTGATGTTCAGATTCACGAAAAACATCTAGATGGACCAAACTGACCGGTGCCACCGCAGTACTCTCCTCCTTGCGCTGCGCGTCAACACCAAAACAAAGCCAACTTTCCCACCAATCTCTCTATCGAATATTCCCGCCTTTCGCGCTTGAAAAAAAGCCAGCACCTCTGCTAGGCTGAACTCATCGATTGGCGCGCCTAAAAATGCGCAAATCCAGCACCGCGATGAAGGGTGGACTGCACAGCACCTGACTGGAGTGCATCGCGGGAACACACTACCGGGCTACCCAGAAGTAGCCCAACGCGTTTAGATCTAAGCTTGCGGGCAGACTTCTAACAGAGCCATCAGCGCCTACCTGAAGGACCAGCCCCCCGGCCTGTGCAGCTAAACGTGACCGCCACTCGATCTTGCTTTTAAAAGAAGCATCTGGCTGAAGGTCCGCGCACCGTCTGCTGCGCACTGCGATCGCCTCAAACGCGCTCGTAATGGCTGCGTACGGGCAGTGAAACGTCTTCGGCTGACCGAGTGGCCCCCATACTGCCGTCAACGGTGTTTTAAAAAACCCCAGACGCGCAACACGCTGGCCGTATGCACTTAACCAGAAACCATGAACGTAAGTCCAATGAACACCACAGAAACACCACCCCCGAAAAAAACAAAAACACAGACGCGCGCAACGTACATGACGTACGCCACTGCCCAATTGGCATGCCCACGAGATGAATTTACAGCACATCCAACCTTCGCATGGACCGCTGTTTGGCGTTGCGGCATTCAAGACACAGCCCGCTGATGATCAGGCGGTGACCGGTGACGCGGAACTGGTGTTCGCGTGCCACGGCTTCGCGGATGGCGTTGACCTCTTCGCTTTGAAATTCGATCAGCTTGTCGCACTCGGTGCATTGCAGGTGATCGTGCTGAGGGTAACCGTAGTCATGCTCATAGACGGCTCGACCATTCAGAGACATCGCACGCAGCAGCCCCGCATCGGTCAACTCGGCCAGCGTGCGATAAACCGTCGGGCGGCTGACCTTGCGGTGTTCGGGGGTCTTTTGCAGGTCGGCCAACAACTGATCGGCATCAAAATGCTCGTGCCGACTGGAGACCTGCTCGACAATGATCCGTCGCTGCTGGGTGATTCGCTTGCCGCGCGATTGCAAAAACTCCTCGAACCGCTGGAGCGGTGTGAGCGAGACTTCGACGGTACCTAGCGAAAAATCAGACATCCCAACTCACTCAAAAAACGTAGGCAATGACCAGTGATTATCAATAATCATTCTAGATAACGCTCTGAACGTGGGCAAGTGCCCATACGCAATCAGCCGGCACGCGCTAGCGTCCGGTTTACGTAATTGCCAGAAGAACGACCGTTAGAACCGCTGCAAGAACCATGGGCTAGCGCCCAATGGCTGATGGGAACGCAAACGACCTGCTCGCCAAAATTGGCCAGCAGGTCGTCTGGAGAGTTTCGATGACGGACACAGTTCAACTGAATCAGGCCGCAGTGCCATTGGGCGGAAGGAACTCTGGCGTGACAGAGTCGTCCAACTGGCAAATGTGACTGCTGCCGGTTTTCAAAAAACGCGATTCTAGCCCCTTGTTTAACCGCTTCGCGGTAACGGGCTGATTGGGGATCGTAACCCCAGGTGCGCTGCGCGACCTGGGGCTGTGGTATGCAACACCTTCGGTGTAGGCAAGTCTGCCCCCTAGTGAGTTGAGAGATGAAAGTAGTATATCGCCCAGGAAATGGATTCCCGCCTTCGCGGGAATGACGCGCTTCGCGAGAGCAAGCCAGCAGTGGCACACACCTTGAGCTTAGCCGATTTCGTCGAGCAAGGCGCTGAGCGCCCCGTCGAGCTTGTCGGCGGTTTCATACGTGCCATTGGCGATCTGTGCCTTAATGGCCGCAACACGGTCGTGGCGGATGTCCGGGATATCGCTCAGGCGGCTGGCCAGCGAGGCTTCTGCCGAGATATCCAGTTGATCCGTGGTGTTG
This sequence comes from Planctomycetota bacterium, assembly GCA_034440595.1. Classification (GTDB taxonomy): domain Bacteria; phylum Planctomycetota; class Planctomycetia; order Pirellulales; family JALHPA01; genus JAWXCH01. The sequence goes on from JAWXCH010000341.1 coordinate 21,775, forward strand.
AACGAAGTGCGCCCGGTGCTGGACGCCGGTTGATTGGCGCGCAGAGTGTGAGGGGCGTTAATGCTTTGAGCACTGTGCAACTGAGCTAGACCGTAAACTTGCATGGTTCTTCTCCCGTGAGTGCTTCGGCAACCAGCTTTCCAAGCTGGCCAGTATCGTCAATGGACGACTGCCTGATCACTGCTGTTAAGACTAACCGGAACTAGGGCCGGCGGACAATGGCAGCTTTGCTGGATTCTGACTCGCCTGTTCCTTCGCTCGCGATAGCGTGTGAAACGCTAGCACCGACCGAATAAACCTCATGGAGTCAGCACTCTATCCAACCACCACTACTCTTGTCCAACTAGTATACATCACTGACAATCACCGGCGCCGCATTCCATGTCATGCAGTCTTCGACTCGCGGGCAGGAAACGTTTGCACCCAATTCATCGGGTGCGGAGGCGCTGGTGAATCACTATTTTTTTGAACGACTTTTTGATGCAACTGAACGAGGGTTAAGCACTTATAACGACTACGACGTACCGCATGCGCGGCGTGCAACGAGAGTTCGCACGGCGTTGAGTTTTCGCGACATTCCGACGTTGCTTGCATGCAACGGCGCGATTGAAACGCCTGGCATGCACTGGATGAATCGTGCCGCCCGCTTGTTCGATCCTGACTCGTTAAACCGTCAGGATCTGCAATGCTGGACTGGCCACCAAGATTGACTTCGCCTAAACGCGGCCGGCTCGGAAACGAGCCGCAGACTCGCGTTGGAAAGGAGCGAATTACGATTGGGCCTCGAAAGTTTGGTTTCGTCGAATCCATTCGACCGGCCCTTCCTGCGAAATCGATCTGAGAGTCTGTACGCCGGTGGTACCGGCCTGGTTCGATGCGGCGGTGAAAAAATCCGGATCTCCGGCCTGGCCGAGCGAGGCGGGATTATAGGGTGGTCGCAAAAACGCCACAAGATCGATGCCATGCAATTCACAGCTTCCTACATGCATTTGCAGGCGCAGGCCCCCTTGCCCGATTTTTCTGAGGCTCCGGCGGAACTTTCAGCTTCCTCCGCGGTTCAATACTTGGGCGGCAAAGGACAGCGTTCTTTGCCAATCCGACCCGACAAAAGCCCCCCTGCTTTTGTCGGGTTTTTTCATTTATTAGCCACAAATGCGGCGAACTGAGTCGGTTGGCAACTATTTTGACATGAGAAGATAGGCCGTTTTCCTTGGAGGGTTTTACCTTAGAATCGCTAGCAGTAGGGGGTGAACGCGCCTTAAGTTTCTCACAATAACAGGTTAGGTGCGGTCAATGAGGTGGTACACTTGTTTAGAGATTGCCAATCCTTGAAACCGCCGTTTTGGCAATAAAGTTTCGGCGCAGCTTTTGCTAGAACGTTTGAAACGGTCTAAGGCAGAACACAAACGAAGCAAGTTGCGTAAACCGGTGTAGGAATAATTGTAATTTCAGTGAGGCGAACCTTGTAATAGTGTCACATGTCTGTAGTAAAGACGCTATACAGGACAGGCAACCAACGATTCGCACTGCAACGATTCGCATCACCGCGAGCAAGTAAAAAAGGAAGGCGGAACTGAACGATGGCACACACAAACGACCAATTCGAACAAGAGTCCACCGAATGGAACGACGATCAGCTCTTCGTCAGTGCATTGGAAAGCTCGGCTTTCGCCGAGTTCGATAGCGAAATTGACGACGAATTGGATTCGCTAGTGGCTCGCTACACCGGCTGGGCCGCACCCAACGCAACCTCCATACGTCGGTCCTCCATGAAGTTCCCCAGTGCCAAACCGCTGAAGAAGCCAAAGTAAGCACTGCATAGCTTTATTGGTGGCCTGCCCTGCTGGCTGCCCTTCATTACAAAATAAAACAGGCCCGAGCAATCTGCTCGGGCCTGTTTTATTTGTTAGACTTTGAGTTTTCTGACGATCGGGCTTAGGACAAGGTGTTGATTCCAGGGACTGGCAGCACGACAGCCGGTGCCGGGCCAAGCTCTACAACCTCAGGGCCTAGCTTCACATTGGAGTTCATGGCTTTTTCCCACGTGATGCGCTGCCCGGTGTAGGCGGACATGCGCCCCATGAGGGCCATCAAAGTACTATTGGCCATGTACTGACCATTATTAATCGGATTGCCGGAGCGAATGGCCGCAAACAGCTCGGCGTGCTCCTGGTCGTACATGTTCGGGTTGGGGTTTTCCTTATTGCGCCAGATATTCTTGCCATTGACCAGATTGCGCTGGATGTCAGCCTTGCCGGTGGTGCCAATCACAATGTCGTTGACATCGTTGTAGCAGCCAGCCATTTGGCGACACCCGGCAAAGACCATCGGGCCGCTGGCGTACTCATACATGACATTGAAATGATCAAAAACGTCGCCGAATTTTGGCTCAGTTCGGACCTGACGACCACCAGCACCAACGCAAGCAACCGGGGTCTCATCCTTTAATGCCCACGATGCCTTGTCCAGGCTGTGGATATGCTGCTCAGCAATATGGTCGCCCGAGAGCCAGTTGAAATAGATCCAGTTGCGAACCTGCCATTCCATATCGGTCCAATTATCTTTGCGACCGTGGTGCCATAGCGGGCCAGTGTAATAGGTGGTGTAAATCGCACGCACGTCACCGATTTCACCTTCGTGGATCCGTTTGTACGTTTCACGCTTTGGCAAGTGGTAGCGATAGCAAAGACCAGAAACGACGTTCAGGCTCTTTTTCTTGGCCTCTTCGCAACTGGCCAGCACGCTGCGGACGCCAGGCGCATCGACCGCGACCGGCTTTTCGCAAAAGACATGCTTGTTCTTATCAATTGCATACTTCAACTGTTCCGGTCGGAAATAG
>JAWXCH010000342.1:0-11436 GCA_034440595.1 Planctomycetota bacterium
AGCCAACGTCCGGTCGCTTCGCGATATCACCTTGGCACAGCGAATTGACTTTAGCGGCGAACCGTGCGAGCGACTGACTTTTAGTGGGGACCAAGTCACCGTGGAACTGGGACCGTACGAGTTCTTAGAGATCGACGTGCAGTGGTGAATCACTTGTGCAGCGAATAAAGCAGCACATTGATCCCCAGCCGCGCTGCATCGACATGATCGTACCCTTCAAAACCAATCTGCGAAGAACTGTCCAGCGCGCAGCTAATGTCGTACGGTGAAAAAATGACTGCATAGCGATCCCCAACGGTCAGCCCTTCTAAAACCGGTTCAATCTGTTGCAGTGTGGTCCCTGGCTTGCCATCCACGCCCGCATTGCTTGACTTGCGAAGTTGTACCTTTTTGATGGTTTCGCCACCAAACTCGCGCGAGTAGATCGAATCCTTGGATGAGATCGGTTTGAGCACCAGGTCTGGAAAAATCAGCTTCATTTCATTTCGAAACGAGCTGGCGAATTCTCGACTGGAATTGATCGAATCTGCCAGGATTGTCCCGCCACGCTCCAGATAGGTCCGCACCTGCTTGCGCTCATTGTCGGAAAGTCGAAAGCGAGTTCGCCCGCTGAAGACCAGCAAATGGTACTGAAACAGTTTTGGGCTAGTCAGCAGAATCGCCTGCGTATCGACACTGGCCGGCACACCGTACTTGTCCTGGGCAATGCGCAGCAAATTGTGGACGGCCTTGGGAGCCGCATCGCAACCGCCGGAGTGTTGCACCTTGGCGATCTGCAATTTGCCACGTTCAGGAAGTGTCACTTCCCGCTCGGAGTGGGCAAGAAACGAAGGATCCTTGAACTTCACTTCACGGTTGGTTGCATAGGCCAGAACGTTGGCACCAATTGCCTGAGCTTCTTGCATTTGCTTTTCGGTGCCCGGCGGCAACTTCAGGTCGCGCCCGGTCGAGGCCAGTTCCCAATAGCAGGTCAAATCCTGCGGCGCATAAATCACAGCAGTCCTGCAGCCGACATCGACTCCAAACAGCTCACGCCCTTTGCCAGGCACGACCGGTGTTTCAGCAAGCCAGGCCGGGTGACTAGGGGGAAGTTCTCGCAGCGCCGCGTCGGGTTCAGGAAAGACCTCTTTCATTAACTTGCGAAAACCGGCGTCAAACTGTCCACCGCAGCAACCTTCGGCAAAGATGAAGCCTCCTCGATCGACGTACATTCGCAATTTTTCTTTTTCCGCTGTGTTAAACAGGGGCGCGTCCTTGCCATTGATGAACAGCACTGGCGCTTGCAGCAGGTCTTCGACCGATGCCGATCCAATACTGACCACCTGATAGGTCAGTTCTCGCTTCCATAGCGTTTCCACATGCGTTACCAGATTGAACAACGCACTGCGGTGCGGATTCCAATCGTCGTTGGGTGCATGCTGAATATGCGCCATGACCACCGGTCGACGCGCCTTGGCCAAAAACATGAGATTGAAGCAAGTCGACACCAGTGGATCTTCGGCATGTTCGTAATCCAAGTCAGCAGACCAGGAACCGTTGTTGAGTTGCTCGGCAACTAGCGCCGCTGCCCCCTCGCGATACCAGTCGTGATCGCCAATAAAGCGGCGGTTAGTCAGACGACCGGCTCTTTCCAAACTATAAAGATAGTACGAGCGCCAGAACATGGAGGCCGGGTTGCGCCGCACTGAAAAATGGCGTTCCAGCCATTGCAGTGCGCGGTCCAATGCCGGGTTCGACGTTTGATTGCCGCAGCAGCGAAGCTGACCCTGTTCGATGGCGGCATCGGGCGTGTTGAGCTGCCCCGACGCGATAATGATGGCCGCGATGCCGGCGCAGGTCATACTGCCTGTGCCCGCATCCCCTGGTCCCCAGCCCCAAGAACCATCTTGATTTTGCGAGCGTTGCCAATAGCCAAGTGCTTGCCGCCAGACCAGATCGGAAACAGGAACACCTGCACGCTGCGCTTCGTACAATCCAAGGATCGCAAAGTGCGTCATTGAATTGTCGATATGATCGTTGGAACTGCGGCTAGGAACGGACCACATTCCAGCGTCCGTTCCATTCTTCACTTGCTTGCTTTCCAGCCAACGTGCATTGCGGACAATCAAGTCGCGATTCTTCTTGGGATCTAAATAACAGAAGACCATCGTCTGCAACGAGGTCGCGTAGGTGTTCGTTGGCGGGACGGTTCTGAGATAATCCATCCCTTTCTTGACAGTCGGATTCTCCAGCCCGTGTCCAGCGTGCATGAGAGACAACAGACAGAGCGGAGTTAGGCCACCATCGTAATGCGGGCGGTCTGGCCAAAAGCCCTCTTTCTTTTGGTGGCGGGTAATGAACTCGGCTGCGTTCTCGATGCTTTTGCGGACGGCATCGGCAGAGACTTCTTTCGGGACATCAGGCATAGCTGGCTGAGCGTTCGCTGGTGTGCTGCCAATTGAGCGAATGACGCATAGTCCACTAAGCAAGAGAGCGATAGAGAACCAACGAGCGTCGAAGAACACGCGGGCTGCTCGCTGGAAAGTTTTCTGCAATTTGCGTAACACTGCCGCTCCCTGAAAAACTGATCCTCGCCAGACAATTTATGGCAGAGCTTAGGAACCACTGCCGCAACTTATACTTACGTCAAATCAGCCTGCCAAGTTCACCGTATCGCGCAAAGCGGTCGCCAGCCAGCAAAATCCCTGGGAAAGGCCGATTTCCAGCCGAAATAGGGGATCGGCACAATTGCTACAGTTGATAAAACCACCGAACAAAGTGCAACGCGTCGGCGGTCAGGCTTTGGCCTTCTGTCGATGCACCTGATTGACCAGCGGTTCGCCGTTTTCAAACGCCGTGATATTTCCGATGGTAATCGAGCCGATGGCCCCTAGCGCATTACTGGTAAAAAACGCCTGGTGGCCGGTAATGAGCACATTGGGAAACGACGACAGCCGCAAGAAGATGTCGTCTTGGATGACGCACTCGGACAGATCCTCAAAGAATAGGTCCGCTTCTTCCTCATAGACATCCAAGCCAAGGTAACCAAGTCGCCGTGACTTTAGTGCGGAAATAGTTGCCAATGCATCGATCAACGGTCCACGGCTAGTGTTGATCAGCATGGCACCGTGCTTCATCTTTGAGAGTGCAGCCTCATTGATCAGGTGATAGGTCTGTGGAGTCAACGGGCAGTGAAGCGAGACAATGTCGCTGCGAGAATACAGCTCATCCAGCGACACGTACTGGATTTTGGCAGCGATGCATTCCTCGTTTGGATACAGATCATGAGCCAATACCGTACAGCCAAAGCCTTGCAGAATTTTGGCCGTGACGGTGCCGATCTTGCCGGTGCCAACTATGCCAACCACTTTGCCATGCAGGTCAAAGCCCAGCAGGCCATCGAGCGAAAAGTTTCCTTCGCGCACGCGGATGTAGGCTTTGTGAAATTTGCGATTGAGCGTCAGAATCATGCCGACCGCGTGCTCAGCGACGGCATAGGGAGAGTATGCAGGGACGCGCAGCACCGTCAGCCCTAGCTCTTCAGCGGCGTGCAAGTCGACGTTATTGAAACCGGCGCAGCGCAGTGCAATGAGCCGCGTCCCCCCTTCGACCAGTCGATGCAGGACCGGTGCGGAGAGCTGATCGTTGACAAAGCAACAGACTGCCGGAAATTCCTCGGCCAACTTGACCGAGTCGATCGTCAGTCGAGGTTCCAGAAAATGCAGCGAGTGCTGCGCGTCGTTATTGGCCTCGGTTAACGAATCGCGATCATATCGCTTGGTACTGAAAACAGCGGTTCGCATAGTTCTTCCTGACTATTCAATATAAACTGGGGGACACCAGCAATAGTGCCCGTGCGTTCCGTTTATGGTAAAGAGTTCGCCGATGATGTCTAGCCGCAGCGCGATTCAGGGAGTGATCTTTGACCTGGATGGCACGCTGGTCCATTCGCGCTTGGATTTTGATCTAATTCGCCGGGAGATAGGAATCCCAAAAGAATTGCCGATTCTGGAGGCGCTCGACAAGTTGCCGCCCGAGCAGTCCGCGGCGGCTCAGGCAATTCTGGACCGACACGAGCGCCAGGGGGCAGAATCGGCAACAATGATTCCAGGTGCCGGCGAGCTACTGGAGGAACTACGGCACCGTGGCAAGAAACTGGCAATTGTGACGCGCAACAGCCGCCAGCAGGCACTGGCGACGATCGCGCGACTGCAACTTCCGATCGATTTGGTCATGAGCCGCGACGACGCCACACCAAAACCAGACCCCGCGGCGCTGAACAGTATCTGTCGAATCTGGAGGATCGATCCCTCACAAGTGGCGATGATCGGTGACTATCGGTTTGACCTGGAGTCCGGCCGCGCCGCTCGAACCTGGACAGTACTATATAGCGCCGACTGCAATAAGGTTGAAATTGATGCCTGGCAACCATTGACCGATTTGCGACTTAGTTCGTTCGTCGACGACAGTGAACGCCTGCTGCAATGGCTGGAATCTCCGACTGCTATGCAGTGATGCCCCCTCTGCCGCTTGTTGCAATGCGATGAGCGGACTAGACTTCAGACAGCGGTTTGGTGTGAATTTCTGTCCGTTTTTGCTCCTGAGGCTTATGGCGCGGATCGTATTGGCAATGTCCGGGGGGGTCGACAGCAGTGTTGCTGCGCACCTTCTCCAAAAACAAGGTCACGAAGTGATCGGGCTGTTCATGCGCCATGGCGAAACCATCGAGAGTGCCTGCGCCACCGGGGCAGGGTCAAAGTCGTCTCTCCTGCCGGTCATTTCTCAGCGCGCCGACCACAAGCAAGGGTGCTGTAGCGCCAGCGATGCCGAAGACGCGCGCCGCGTGGCTGACCGTCTGGACATTCCGTTTTATGCGCTGGATTTTCAGGAAGAGTTTGGCCGGATCATTGATTACTTTGTTGATGAATATACAGCCGCGCGCACGCCGAACCCTTGCGTGATGTGCAACAACTGGCTGAAGTTCGGTAAGATGTTTGATTATGCCGACAGCGTTGGCGCGCAGTACGTGGCCACTGGTCACTATGCACGGCTGGAAAATGAGTATGGCCAGCCAGTTTTGCGCCGCGGCCTAGATATGTCCAAGGACCAATCCTATGTGCTGTTTGGCGTGGCAAAAAAATACCTGCCCCGAATGATGCTGCCGATCGGCGGTTTCCAAAAAGAAGAAATTCGCGAACTGGCCACGGAGTTGGGACTTCGCGTGGCCGACAAGCGCGACAGCCAGGAAATCTGCTTTGTTACCTCAGGGCATCACTCAGAATTTATCCGTAAGCGCCGACCGGAACATACCACGGCTGGCGACATTGTCACCACCGCAGGTGAAATCGTCGGCCAGCACGACGGAATCGAAGGTTTCACGATTGGCCAGCGCAAAGGACTGCATGTCGCCTTTGGCGAGCCGCGCTATGTGGTACGTCTGGAGGCAGAATCGCGCCGTGTGGTCATTGGAACCAAAGCAGAGCTGGCGCGCGGCCATTTCACCGCCAACCGCACGAACTGGCTGGTGGACGCTCCGACCGTAGCGTTCGATTGCGATGTCCAAGTCCGTTACAACAGCTCGGCCACGCCCGCGATGGTGGAGCCGCTGTCCGATGGGCGCATCGCCGTAACTCTAAAGGAGCCTCGGCAAGGAATTGCCCCTGGTCAAGCGGTGGTTTGCTACGTCAACCAGCAGGTTTACGGGGGCGGTTGGATAGAGTAAACTAGGCAAACAGCGAGGCGGACGCTGAGGCGATCAAATGAATGTGTTTTTCCGATGGAGACACCTGATGCCCTTCTCAATCCGCTATCCAAGAGACCTTACGCCGCAATAGCCGGTCAGCGCCGATCTGGCCACAGATTCATCAATGTACATACCCGGCAAGCATGGCAAGAGATTCCAACTAGACGGATTGCAGCAGGCTGTATTGATGCAAAACCAACGGAGTTGTTCTAGCGTATCGATTATGCACCGTATCGCCAAACCCAGGCCAACCGGACCTGCTTTTGCAGGTGGTCTATGCGGTCGTTTAACACGAAAATGATAGGCATTGATTAACTGAGTTCTTTCACCCAGGTAGCGAGCGAGTGCTATGCTTGAGAGTAACCCGACACGAGCCTCCCTGGATGGAACCATGCTGAAGAAAATCGTGCACCCGCATCCTGCTCTACAGTTTTCGCAAGCACTTCCCTACGGCGCGATCCTCCACGACACTGGAGTGCAGTTCGTGGTGTTCAGCCGGTCTGCCACGGCGATGCGTGTTCTGCTGTATGACACGGTGGACGATCGTGAACCGGCCGAAGTCATCGACTTTGATCGCGATACGGATCGTTGGGGCGACATCTGGAGCGTGTTCGTTCCCAATCTCACGACCGGTCAGCTTTACCACTTTCAGGCCGATGGACCGTTCGATCCAGAGATCGGGCAGCGCTTTGACGGTACTGCCCGTTTGATTGATCCGTATGCAAGGGCATTGGCAGGAAACTTTTTGCCTTCGGACGATGGCATTGTGCGACCACCAAAGTGCGTCGTCATCGACGATCATTTCGACTGGCAGGGAGATCGGCACATTCGCCGTAATCTTTCCGAGACCGTCATTTACGAAATGCATGTTCGCGGGTTCACGCGTGATCCCTCCAGCGGTGTCGAGCATCCTGGCAGCTACCTTGGTGTCATCGAAAAAATTCCTTACTTAAAGTCGCTTGGGGTAACCGCAGTCGAGCTGATGCCGATCCACGAGTTTCCGACTGAAAGTCCGTTTGGCGAGCAACTCGATCGACCGAACTACTGGGGCTACGATCCGATTGCGTTTTTCTCGCCTCATCGCGGATACGCGGTCGGGAAAGAGCCTGGCTCCCAGGTCAAAGAATTCAAAGAAATGGTCCGTGCGCTGCATCAAGCCGGGATCGAAGTAATTCTGGACGTGGTGTTTAACCACACGGCAGAAGGTAACGAGCGCGGCCCGACCTTTGCCTTCAAAGGTCTGGAGAACCGCGTCTACTACATGATGGGAAATGGTGGCAGCTATTACCGCAACTTCTCCGGGTGCGGAAATACGATCAACGGTAACCACCCGGTCGTTCGCGAAATGATCTTCTTGTGCCTGCGGCACTGGGTTCACAATTACCACATTGACGGCTTCCGCTTCGATCTGGCATCGATCCTCAGTCGCGATCGGCACGGCGAAGTTATGCCGAACCCACCAATGGTCGAACTGATTGCCGAAGATCCACTGTTGGCCGATACCAAGGTCATAGCCGAAGCGTGGGACGCTGCCGGTGCCTATCAAGTTGGCTCGTTTGCCAACATGCGTTGGGCCGAGTGGAACGGGCGTTATCGCGACGATATTCGCCGCTATTGGCGCGGAGATGTTGGACAAACTGGTCATTTAGCCACACGTTTGTCCGGTTCCAGCGATCTGTATCAACCCGGTGGTCGCCAGCCTTATCACAGCATCAACTTCATCACTTCGCACGATGGATTCACGCTGAATGATCTGGTTAGCTATACGCAGAAACACAACGAGGACAACCACGAAGGCAATCGTGACGGTGACAACAACAACCTGAGCGATAACTACGGCGCGGAAGGCCCAACTCGTAAAAAAGCGACCGAGGCCATTCGATTGCGACAGCTAAAAAACTTTTTGGCCACGCTCATGCTTAGCCAAGGGGTACCGATGCTGTTGTACGGTGACGAGTGTCGCCGGACCCAGCGCGGCAACAATAATGCCTATTGCCAGGACAACGCCATCTCGTGGTTCAACTGGAAGCTTTTAGAAAAGAACCCCGACCTGTTTCGTTTTACGAAGGCGCTGATTGCGTTTCGCCGCGGCAATCCAACCGTACGCCGCATTGACTTCTTAAAGGGTCAGACCAATCGCCCAGGTGCTCTGCCCGATGTCAGTTGGTTTACCGCCGAAGGTGGACCGGTCGACTGGACGAAACCGGACGGGAGTTTGATTTGCATCTTTGGAGCACCGGATGCCGACGAAGATCCAAAGCGCGAAGGTCGGCATGTGATGTTCTTTATTCACTCTGGCAACTTGCCACGGCAATTTGCCATTCCTGAAATTGCCAAGCCCATCCTGTGGCGGAAGTTTTTGGACACCTCGGCCAACACTCCTGAGGATATTTATCCCGACGGAGATGGGCCAGTAATGCCGACCAAGGGGCCGATCGTACTCGGCGATCACACGCTGGTCTGCTATGTCTCGGCCAGTCAAAAAATTCAGCCAGCGCTGGCCGCGACTGCTACGAGATTGCGACAAAACTGATGTACGGCCCTAGCTGCTGATCCGGCCGCAGACGCAGCAGCGCCACCATCTGTCCGCTGGAGTCTAGTGCCGTGCACAAAGGAAATGGATGCTCACCTTTGGCAACTTGTAGTGATGCCACAGGTGGGAAGTCTCTTTGGACATACTGTCCATGCGCGATCAGATCGATCTCCTCTGGCGTTAGCACGATTTGTGGTAGATCCGGCAGAGCAAACTGCGCTGGCTGGACGGTATCAAAAACATTCTGCAGCGTTAGATTTCGCGGATCGTGCGCGTCCTCGATATTGAATGGACCAATTGCGGTACGCACTAGCCCGGACATGACGGCCGCCGTGCCAAGGTTTGCCGCCAGATCGCGCCCCAGAGAGCGAATATACGTGCCGGAACCACACTGAATGTCCAACTCCACCAACGGGTACACATACCGCACGATCTCGATCGAGTAGACTTCGACCGGGCGTGTGGCAATTTCGATCTCGCGACCTTTGCGGGCCAGTGCATAGGCTCTTTGGCCGCGGACCCAGACGGCTGAGAAATCCGGAGGTCTCTGCTCAATCGTTCCGATGAATTGCCGGCAGGCGTTGGCCAGTTCATCGGCTGTGGGAATCGGTGGATTCTCCAGCTCGGTTATCTCTCCTTCTAAATCCAGCGTGGCACTCGACCGGCCGAGCAAAAACTCCGCTCGGTAACGCTTTGGTTGCTGTTGGACAAATTCGATGAGTCGTGTCGCTCCTCCCAGGCAAACTACCAGCACGCCGGCGGCCAGCGGATCGAGTGTGCCCGCGTGCCCGACCTTCAGTGGCTTCAAAAGGTACTTGACGCGGTCCAGCGCCTGACGCGACGTGAAACCAACTGGCTTATTCAGATTGATGATGCCATGCTGGATCACGATGCACCGTCCACTCCATTGATCCGAAAATCATACAACGAAGCTATCTCAGCGGCCGTTTTCAGGTGCAGGTCAGTGAACCTGGCTCGTAACTCCGTCGGACTATCGACAGCCGATCCAACCAGCGCTTCAAATTTATAGTCCAGCAGCCGCTGTAAGTTGCCGCTAGTATTGCGCGCATGCCCTTCAGGGTACATAATCAGTCCGCTGTCGAGCTTGCCAAGCCTGGTATGTTCCATTTCAAGCTTCGTCGGAATTCCGTCCGGGTACAAACTATCGTACTCCGTACCACCGTGGCGAAAATCGATTTTTTCCATCAACCGCCGCGTCAGCGGGTTGAACAGCGCCGCGTCGTCGTAATCCGCTGGCAGCAGCATGAGTTGCTCCCAGCGAGTCTGCCGGGATTCGATTGCATTGCGCAGTAGCGTGGCAATGATGTAAACCATCGAATGGTCGGCGCTTTGCCGGGTGTGTGGATCGCGCTTGGCCGGATCCCCTATGATGCCAAACGCCGGTTCGTAGATTGTAATCCGGATGTTCTCGATGGCTGCTTCGTCTTGCACGATATCAGGATGACGATTGAGCAAATCGATCAGACCTTGAATAGCACCGGCCGATTGGTGTTCGTATAGGCCGAGTTTGAAATGCATGCCGTTCACGGTAAAGTCGCTTCCCGATCCGGATAGCGCCAGCTCAAAGGGACTTTCACCGGTTTGATTGGGTCGTCCGAAGAGGCAGAAGATCGCCTCGGGATTGCGAACAATGTCCGCCGGTCCGACGAACCCACGCATGGCGCGATGTACGCTCAGAACGGCCATCTCGGCCGAGATCGCTGCCGAGGCACCTTTGGAATCGGAAAGTTGGTGACCGGCGCGAATCGCACGAAACGGAATATAATGTGCCAGCACCAGCCCAATCGCGCTTTCAATCTGATCGACGCTGGCACCGAGCATGGCCCCGTAGGTCGCGGCCGAAGCGATTGCACCGTGGACCACATGGTCGATCTTGTAAGTCTTTAGTGAAAAGACTTCGGCCAGTCGACCGCGGATCTCATCGATCAACAGCATACCAAGCAACGTTTGCTGGCCATTCAGCCCGCGCTGCTGCGCTGCGGCGACGGCCACGGGATAAAAATCATTGTGGCCGAACTCCCCTTTTGTGTGGCCGCGCGCCGGATTGTATCCAAAGTTTGTACCGTTGCTGTCCCATTCACGTACTGCCGATGAATTGGCTAGCACCGCCTTTTCTGGCCGAACGCGCTTTGAGGAACCGAAACATGTTCCCCCTGCTTGCGAATTGGCAACGGCATATTCCAGCGCTTCTTCACGCAAAACGCTCGGGGCATTGGCACCGAGCGCTAATGCCGAAACACCGCAGGCCACGCTGTCCAAGTGAAACAACTCCACCTGCTTGAGTGTCGACACATCGACTGGGCCAAACTGTCCAGCCAGAAAGTCGATCGCGTATTGTGCCAGTCCACGGGCCTGATTTTCATTGGCCGGGAGCACTATGGTTTCGCTTGCCAAGTCAGCGTTCCTTATTCTTTGATCGATAACACCGCCAGCCCAGTGCGGCTTCTGTGCCCCTTATGGAGAATGCCGCTACACGTCATAATACGACTTGCACGCTGTTATTCGGAACGAACAACAACTTGTACCGCATTTAGTTATTACCGCACCACTCAAGAATTTGCTAGAGCCAAGCCAGGTATTGTGCCACACCGATGATCTTGTTAACTGTCGACAGTGTGAGCAAATACTTTGGACCAGAGGCGGTTCTCGACGGCGCTTCGTTTGAGGTCCGACCGCAGCAGCGGATCGGGCTGGTCGGTCCCAACGGTGCCGGCAAAACCACGCTAATGAAGATCCTCGCGGGCCACGAAAGTGCCGACAGCGGGACCATTGACCTGCACAGTTCGGCCCGTCTGGCCTATCTCGAACAGCAGCCGCAGTTCACCCCCGGCCGCACGCTGTGGGAAGAAGCACGTAGCGGGCTGGAGCATCTGATTGCCATTGCGCAGGAAGCGGAGCAGGCGGCCCAGGATCTGGCAGCGGCCACTGAACCGGGCGAACGAACGCGGCTGGAAAAGCTTTTTGATCGATTGCAGCACGCGCTGCATCTGCACGGTGCCTATAGCGTGGATCACAAGATCGAACGAGTCTTGACTGGGCTGGGATTTACCGCTGCGGACTTTGAAAAGCCGGTTGCTCAACTGAGTGGTGGTCAGCAAAACCGTGTGATGCTGGCGCGACTGCTGTTGGCGGAACCGGATTTGATGCTGCTGGACGAGCC
>JAWXCH010000343.1:0-26764 GCA_034440595.1 Planctomycetota bacterium
CCAACTGTACAAAATAATGCCAGCTACGAAAAACCGAGTGCCGGCCATCAGAAACGGCGGAATGGTGGCAATTCCAAATTTAATGGCCAGATAGGTCGAGCCCCAAACCACGTAGATTACAAACATTCCCAACACGATGGCGATTGGCCCGGCCGCTTCTTGCAGCGGCCTGGAATGCGGCAATGGAGAGTGGTCGCGCAGGGAGGTCATGCCAGGAATACTCGGCAAAGGATCGGTTCTTACTCAACATCAAAATGCGTGTGCCACTGGCTCCGCCAGTGCTGAGCGTGTGCCACTGGCACACATTTTCCCTGCGGCCACATTCTGCCCATGCCATCATGACAAGTCACCCCTCATCGCCGCAACCGACGGCCTTGGTCATGGCAATGGGACACACTGTAACCCTGTTCGGTTCGCACCCACCTTTCGAAGTAGACGGTCGGTGCCAGTCAATTGTGTAAAAAACTGACTGGTTTACCACGCACAGGTCCGGTTATCATTTCACCGACCCACTCCGTTTCTGACAATTCAAGGCAGGCAGTCATGGCAGACCTATCTGACCCCGATCCGACGAAATTGGTATCCAATCCAGTCAGCGCCGAAGAGCAGGCGCGAGAGCACGATCGGCAACTCGTTTTGCAAATCATCCAGCCGGGCCTGGCCGGCCTGATGGATGGCTCGGTCTCGTCGCTGGCACCACTGTTCGCGGCGGCATTTGCCACGCGCGACAGCCGGACGGCATTCTTGGTCGGAGTGGCGACTTCGGTCGGGGCAGGGATCAGCATGGCCTTTGCCGAGGCAATGTCTGACGACGGCAAATTGAGTGGGCGAGGTAACCCGATCTTGCGCGGTGGGGTGTGCGGGTTAATGACCTTCTTAGGCGGCATCGGCCACACCATGCCCTATTTGATTTCCGACTTTCTGACGGCGACGGTCACGGCTGGGGTGGTCGTGGCGTTTGAGCTGGCGATTATCGCCTGGATCCGTCACCGCTACATGGATACTCCGCTGCTTTCGGCGGCGTTTCAGGTCGTCGTTGGTGGCGTGCTGGTATTTTTAGCAGGAATCGCGATTGGTAGTTCGTAGCGGCAGTAGTTGCCGGGGTGGATTCGTAGCCAGAAAGGCCGCTGCTCGGATAACCGGTTGCGGCCAGAAAAGACGGAAGTAATCTCACAGGGGGTGTTTTCTGCCGTGCGTACCGATTGCACCGGCAAAATGCGGAAAATAAGGCCAATTTGGCCGCTGCTGCTGCGGATTCTGGCCCGCAAAGTTTGACACTGCCGAGCGAGGCCAATTATACTGAGGTTGCAAATCTTCGGGGGGTCAGTCCCCTGAAAACGGAACTTTTCAAGTGGCAACGGATGCCTGCGGTGAGCCAGCTTTGCAGCGGCTTTGGTAGGTCTCTTGGTCTATCTCGCTGCATCGGTATGCGGCTCTCGCGGGTTATCGCGCAGTTTCTGAGGAAATCGCTCCATGAATACGGTCGGTAAGATCTTTGTCGGCTTGATCTGTCTCATGAGTGTTGTCTTTATGACAATGGCCATGATGGTCTACTCCACCCATATCAATTGGAAGGATGAGATCACGCGCACCGGCGCACAGCCGGGCTATCAAGAGCGCCTCAAGCAGATCCGTAATGAGAACGATTCACTGAGATCGCAGATCGACAGCTTGCGTGCGCTGGTTACTTCCGAACGTGCCAACAACGCCGCCGTTCGCGCCGGTTTGCAAACAGAACTGAATACGCTAGCCAATAGCTTTGCAGCAGCAAAAGCCGAATTGGACGAAAAGACCAAAGCATTGAAAGTTGCAACTACTACCGTGGAAAACTTAGGAGAGAACCTGGCCGCCGCTACAACGCGCGTTGCACAGTTGACCGCCGAAGTGATCGAGTCGCAGAAAAGAGGAGATGATTCTTTCAGGCGAGCGCTGGCGTTGACCGACTTGAATATCGCGGCGAATTTGCAATTGGCGGAACTGAAGCCGCGCTTAGAACAACTGACAGAATTGCTGGCCAAGTCCAGGTTGGTGCTGCAAACTCTCGGCTATACGGTTGAGGATGTCGCGCTGCTCAAAAATCCACCTCCGGTGGAGTCGGAAGTGACAGCACTCACCAAGGACAATCTCGTTGAATTTAAGCTCGGTTCCTATGATGGAATTCGTAAAGGACACGAATTGGATGTCTATCGCGGCTCAAAGTACCTCGGTCGTATTCAGGTGATCGAAGTTCGACCGGATGAAGCCGTCGGACAGATTCTGCGCGACTATCAAACTGGGCAAATACTGAAGGGGGACAAAGTAACCAGCAAACTGACGGTGGCAAACTTGCCGAAGCCGTCTGGCGGTTGAGAGCGTGATCGGTTGCTTTTCCTGGTTTGAATTCGGAGCGAGTGGAGCGGAGTCATGCAAAAACAAATCGCCAACGTCTACACGATGATGCTGATCCTGTCGTTTCTGGCGATCACGATCGGGTGCATTTTCCTCTACATGGAAATGAGCAGTTATGAGGGTCTGTCAGTGCCACCCAACCTGAAGGCCAGCTCTGTTCCGCAAACCGGTGGCCCTGGACCGGCCGATGAGCCGATTGACGAACCAGTCGCTGAACCGCCCGCTTGATTACGGTGCTTTTCTGAACTGAGCTGATTAGTTCTCTTATGCCGTGTTGTACCGCTCCTCGATCGGTGGTGTGTTCAGTGGATCGCCTTTCCTTAACCTGTCCCGCGCTAACGCTGCAAATAAACTTCACCTCTCCCCCAAGGCGCGATGATTGAATTTGAAGTCTAGCGGGTGGAGAGGTGGATGGTAGCTGACCTTTAACTCGGGGTTCCGCCGATGCGCGGCTCCACGCCGGGTCAGAGTCCAGCTTGCAAGCCCCTCGGTCTTCTTTCGACTCCGAGGGACTCTAGTCGCGTCGCACCAGCGAACGCGCATGCAGTCAGCACCATCTCACAAACCACCTTCCTTTAACACCGCAATTGCATGCCCAGATTGGCTCTTCCAACCCTGCTCGCAAGCCATTATCCCGCTTGAATTTGCGGCACGCGACAATCCAGTCTGGCCAATTGTGAAGCAGGCCAAAAAAGGCTATAATGCGGCCTGTTCGCAGGAGTGCATTTCATGGGAGAAATCGGCTGAAAAACAGCCCTTTTGCGCTCCCCTTCTTGGTGCCCTTGAAAGGATTAAAAGTTGGCCGACGAAAACGATCCGAATTTACCGGACGATCTGAATAATAACGAAGACGACTCGCTCGATAACGTGGATTCGACCCCCGTGGATCGCTCGATAGTCATCGACATGGATGGCGGCACGATGCTCGATCTGCCGATCGAGCAGGAAATGAAAAACAGCTACCTGACATACGCCATGAGCGTCATCGTCAGTCGTGCGCTGCCCGATGTGCGTGACGGTCTGAAGCCTTCACAGCGGCGCATTTTGGTCGCGATGAACGACCTGAACCTGACACCCGGTGCCGGGCGCGTGAAATGCGCCAAGATCTCTGGTGACACCAGCGGTAACTATCACCCTCACGGCGAGAGCGTGATCTACCCGACCTTGGTCCGCATGGCGCAGGAATGGAACATGCGGCATGTCTTGATCGACAAGCAAGGAAACTTTGGCAGCATCGCCGGGCTACCCGCCGCCGCCATGCGATATACCGAAGCGCGCATGTCGTCGGTCGCGGCAACCATGCTGGACGATCTGAAGTTCGACACCGTCGACTACATTCCGACCTACGACGAACGCAACACCGAGCCAACCGTGCTGCCGTCGAAGTTTCCCAACCTGCTGGTCAACGGTGGCAACGGTATTGCCGTCGGTATGGCCACCTCCATTCCGCCACACAACGCCGGCGAAGTTTGCGACGCATTGGTCCAGTTGATCGACAATCCCGATATTTCGATTGACGAACTTCTGGAGATTATTCCCGGCCCTGATTTTCCGACGGGGGGAATCATTATGGGGCGCAGTGGCCTGCGCCGCGCCTATCACACTGGGCGCGGAACGGTGACGTTGCGTGCCCGTGCGCGGATTGAGCCGCATGGCAAGAACCGCCACCGCATTGTCGTGACTGAGGTACCGTTCCAGCAGGCTCGCGACCGTGTGGAAGAGCGTATCGGCGAACTGATCAGTGAAGATCGGATCAAGGATATCTCCAATGGTCGCAATGAAAGCGATTTGAAAGAGCCGGTTCGGTTGGTGTATGAGCTGAAAAAAGGTGCCGACCCCGATGTCGTGCTGAATCAGCTCTATCAGTTTTCGCCGCTACAGGAATCGTTTTCGATTATCTTTTTGGCGCTGGTCGATGGCAAACCGCGCGTGCTGTCGCTGAAGAGCATGCTCGAGGAATTCTTACGGCATCGCGTCACAGTCATTCGTCGTCGCACGCAGTTCTTACTGTCCAAAGCACGCCAGCGCAAGCACACGGTCGAAGGGCTGCTGCTGGCATTGGCCAATATTGACGAATTGATTCGGATTATCCGCTCATCGGCCACGCAGGCCGAGGCCAAGGCTCGCCTGATGGGTCTGGAAGTGCCGGCGCAAATGATGCAACGTGCCCTGGGAGATTCCGGGTTTGCAGTGTTTCAGCAGGAGCGCGGCACCGCACCGACTTACACGCTGACCGCTGTACAGGCAGATGCCATTTTGCGAATGACGCTCGGCCAGTTGGTCAATCTCGAACAGGAAAAGCTCAGCGCCGAGCATGCCGAGTTGCTGGCCGAGATGCAGGAGTACCTGCGAATCCTGTCCAGCGACGAAAATGTGCGGGCGATTGTCCGTAATGACTGCCTGGAAATTCGCAAGAAGTACGCCGACAAACGGCGAACCGAAATCAGCGGCGAGGAATGGGGCACCATCGACCTAGAAGACCTGATCACCGAAGAGACGATGGTCGTGACCATCACGCATAACGGCTACATCAAACGGACGCCGGCCAATGTTTATCGCTCGCAGCGTCGCGGTGGTAAGGGGCTGACCGGTGCCAAGGCCGACGATGAAGATCCAGTACAGCATCTGTTTGTGGCCAGCACGCACGACTATTTGCTGTTCTTTACGAATCAAGGCAAGGTCTACTGGCAAAAGGTCTACGATCTGCCGCAGTTGGGTCGCGAAAGTCGCGGGCGAGCCGTGGTGAATTTGCTCAACCTGGCCGAAGACGAAAAGATCGCCAACTGCATTGCCATTCGAGATTTTTCAGCACCGGATCATTTTTTGGTGATGGCGACTCGCAACGGGCTGGTCAAACGAACGCCGCTGGCACAGTATGGCCGGCCAATGAAGCGTGGGATCATTGCCATCAGCCTGCGCGAAGGAGACGAGTTGGTCGAAGTGGCCGTGGCCAATGGCACCGACGAGTTGGTCCTATCGTCGGCCACCGGTCAGGCGATTCGCTTTCGTACTTCGCAGGTTCGCTCTTCCGGGCGTAACTCCAGCGGTGTCCGCGGCATCAAACTGCGTAAGGATGACAGTCTGGTTGGTATGGTGGTTGCCGATCCGGATGCTTCGCTGCTGACCGTTTGCCAGCGTGGGTACGGCAAGCGAACGCCGTTTGGAGCCAATGGCCCTGCCGTTGCCGATGAGGGACTGGACGATACTTTGGAAGGTGCCGCCGACGGTGATGTGCCGAACGGCGCTGCCGATAGTGCCGCAACTCCGGTTGCCGATGATACGACTCTTGAGAATGGCGCTGATGCGGCAGGTGGCGATGATACCGATGAAAACGGTGTCGACGAAAATAGCTCATCGGCACAACGCTATCCTACCAAGCGCCGCGGGGGGCTGGGGGTTCGCGATATCAAGACGACCGAGCGCAACGGGCCTGTCGTGGCGATCGTGCCCGTGCAGGAAGACGACGAAGTCCTGATGATGACTGCGCGAGGCAAATTGCAACGTGTCGCAGTCCGCGAAATTCGCGAGACGGGGCGCAATACCCAAGGTGTCCGCATCATGAACCTGGGTGACGACGACACATTGGTCGCCGTGGTCCGCGTTCCAGCGGAAGAGAAATCCGACGGCAGCGATGAAACTGCGTCAATTGAATCTGTGCCAATCGAAGGTGCGGCAATCGAGGACGCTACTGCTGGTGATGTCGCTAGTGGCGAGACTGGTAGTGACAATGTGTCCAGTGATGCGACAGAATTACCGCCACCATCGGACGTGCCTCCGCCAGAAGCTTCATAAAGAAGTATAGGCCGCTGTATTCGCGGCAAGTTGGCGTGCGTGGGGGATTTGGCACACAGGACTTGTCTGTTGAATCGCTGCCGAGGCTGCTAAGATACATGTGCTGCCGTGCAATTACGTTCGACTATACTTGCTAGAGGATTTTTTACTTTGTCATTCACTTCGACCGATGAAGCGTCGACCACGAGCGCGCAGCCCCCGGCGGAATTGATCACCATCGATCTGCGCAATCGCTGGTTGGCGGCGCTGTTGGCCTGGTTGTTCCCCGGTGCGGGCCACCTCTACCAGCGTCGCTACGGCAAGGCGATGCTGTTCATGATCTGCATTCTTGGGACATTCCTTTACGGGATTCTGCTGGGATCCAACCGCGTGGTGTATGCGTCGTTTCGCAAAGCCAATAACAGTGCCCCGATAGTGCAGGACGATATCCGCTATGCTTTTCTGTGCCAGATCGGCATCGGGTTGCCCGTCCTGCCGGCAATCATTCAGGCCGAGCGAGTGAAAGGCCCCGACCCCAAAGCGCCGCTTTGGGGCGGATTCATGGCTCCCCCTGTCTTGCGCGGGCAGTTGGTTCCTCGCAAGTGGGTTGAGGAGCAGGTGGCCCTGCCAGAGAACGAGCGGGAATTTACCGACGCCGACTTTAGTCCAGACACTGGACCCTATCGTACGTACCTGCCACCATTGGTCAACGATGGCCCGGACCCCAACGGCGAACCGAATCAGTACAGTCGCTGGCAAGATCGCTACGGCGCGGCGTACGAGCTAGGGACTGTGTTCACTATGATCGCCGGGCTGTTAAATATCCTGGTCGTATTTGACGCCTGGGCTGGCCCAATGATGGCCGAAGTGAAAATCAGCTCAGATATCGGTTCCAAGAGTAAGGCAGAATCCAAAACGAAACCGGCCAAGATTTAGTCCGGCATCGTGCATTGCACGCGGCTACAGCTTTCCACTCCAGAGCCTTTAACTGACCTTTACGACTGGTCACCTTTTTCCATGACCCATCAGTTCTGGTATGCAATTCCGCTAATCGTCTCGGTCAGCCTGGTCTATGCGGCGACTCGGCACGAATTGATGCAACCCATCCTAGGGCATGCAGTGCGCACGGCTGTTTGGATCAGCGGCTTCATGCTGGTGGTCTTTCTGGTTCTGCAGTGGATGAACTGGATGGTCTAAGAGAGAGTAGTAATTGGAAAGTAGAGAGTAGAAAAGCAGTTGGTCTGCCCGCTGCGGAAACTAACCAGGCGTGACCAGCGTACTCGCTTTGCTTTCACTTCCCAAGCAGCGTGCAATCTGCCGCACAGACTGCCGCAAGCGGTTTTCGTTTTCGACCAAGGCCAGACGCAGATAGCCTTCGCCCGCCGGGCCAAATCCGCTCCCTGGGCTGACCGCCACGTTCCCCTCTTCAAGCAACTTGGTGGCAAAGGTCATTGTGTCCATGCGGCTAGCCCACGGTTCGGGGATCTTGGCCCAGATGAACATGCCAGCGCGCGGCGGAGTAATTTCCCAGCCAATGCGCCGAAGGCCATCGACCAGCACATCGCGGCGTGCCTGATAGATCAGGCTCTGCTTTTCCACGGCGGCATCCGTGTGCCGCAGGGCCATGATCGCGGCGATTTGAATCGCTTGAAACATGCCGTAGTCATAATAGGTCTTGATCGTACCGAGTGCGCGGACCATTTCGGCATTGCCAGCGCAAAAGCCAACGCGCCACCCGGCCATGTTGTAGCCTTTGCTCATCGTCGTGAATTCAACACCCACGTCGCGTGCGCCGGGTGCCGCCAAAAAGCTCGGCGGTTGATAGCCATCAAAAGCCACATCGGCGTAGGCAAAATCGCTGATCACCATAAAGCCATAACGCTTAGCCAGCTTCACCAGATCGACATAGAACTCTGGATCGATCGTCACCGCCGACGGGTTGTGAGGGTAGTTGACAATGCACAACTTCGGCTTGGGATAAAGATGCTGGCAAGTGTAGGCGATATTCGACAGGTACTTTTCGGTATCGGCCACTTCCAGCGAAATCACGTTTCCGGCCGCCAGCGCCACCGCGTAAACATGCACCGGAAAGTACGGGGCAGGAACAATCGCCGTGTCCCCCGGCCCGATCAAGGCCAGGCACATATGGCTGAATCCTTCCTTGCTTCCCAGACAGACGATCGTCTCGGTCTCAGGATCTAAATGCACACCGTACTTTTTGAAGTACTTGGCGGCCACCTCGCGACGCAAATTCTGAATGCCAAGGGCTTTGCTGTACCCGTGATTTTTTGGGTCGCGTGCGGCCTCGGCCAGCTTCTCGACAACCAGATCCTCTGGGGGATCGGACGGATTTCCCATTCCCAGATCGATCACGTCGTCACCGGCGCGGCGCTTCTGATACTTCACCGCGTTGATCCGCGCAAACAGGTACGGGGGGAGTCGTTTGACCCGGTCTGCCAGATCGATCTGAAAAGGGCGGTTGTCGTCGCGTGGATTATCGGTTTGCATGAAAGCGAAAAACGTGGTGAATGGACGGCTCGATCAAAAACGGGCGGAGTTCAGTCCGTGTGCGGCCCGCGGCGAGTTATGCCACCGGGCCATTCTGTTCAGAATACACTATTCTGGCGGGATTTGGGACTGGTTTGTAGCGCTGCCACCGCGCGCAAAGGGACCAAATGGCCCGCAAAAGAGGTGCTGCCGGACCAGCATGAGGTTCGCGCAGCACAGGTAATTCTCGAACTTCCATCTGCTGCGAAGCCGTTGCAACGACAGCGTTTGGTAGCGGAAGCGATGTACGCTCGGCCAGCCAAGGCTAGCGGCGAGTTGCTGGCTGGCGAATTGATTGCTCGTTTGGACGACCTGCCGTTTGGCCGGCAACCGGTGGGGTGGTCGCTGGCCGATTTAGCGAAGCGCGTTTGTTTGGTGTCTGGGTGGTGCCTGCCAGGAAGTTGTCGATTTGCGCCCCATCCTTCAGGCTGTTGAATTTTTCGGCCATAGCCAGACGCTGCTTCTTTTCGTGGATGTCGGCGCGGATGGCCGCTGCCACCTCTTCAAAGCGGACCTTGGTTGGCTGAGTGTAGCCTTCGCAGAGCAGGATAATGTACTTGTCGCCGACCTGCACAATCGAGGAGAGCTCGCCCGGCTTCAGGCGGAATGCCTCGGCTTCCACCAGCGGCTGGCCCCCGTGCTTCTGAATCGGTGGGACCTGGCCTTGCAACGATTTGCTGGCCGCTTCAATCGAATACTGCTCGGCTAGCTTGCCAAAAAACTCCGGGGTCGGGTTGTTGCTGGCTTGCTCCCAGACCTCTTGCGCCTTGCGTTGATTGGTGAGCACGATGGCACGGCAGCGTACGCGCTGACCGTAGTTGGCTTCAAAACCTTTTTGCATGTCAGCTTCGCTGATCGCGACCTCGCCGGTCAGCTTCTTCAAGGCGACCGATGGCCAGACCGAATCGCGGAAGTAAACTTCCTGTGGCAGACCTTGCTCTTCGGTCACCATTTTCAACCAGCCATCGACATCTGCCGTACCATCGGCGTGAACTTTGCCCATAGCGATTGCGGCGCGAGCGACTTCGGTTTCCATCTCCTGCTTGGTCACCTGCAGGTTCTCACGCTTGAGCGCTTGCTCCAGCAGACTGCGACTGATCGTCCCTTCCAAAACTTCCTTGCCGTGGCGTAACACACATTCTTCGGCCAGGTCGCGGACCGATAGTTGTTCATTGTTGATCAAAGCGACGGCACCAGGAATACGCTGCCGCAGTTCTGGATCGTTGTAAATGTTGACGACCTTAGTCTGCTCTTGCAGTTGCTGAAAGATATCAGCAGCAACGGTGCGCAGTTTTCGTTCGACGATCGATTCTCTTAAGCGTGGTTCGATCAGCTCGCGATTGACTTTCATCGGGTCCATCCGTCCTTCGCATTTCAAGATCACGTACTGCGTGGGAGCCGCAGCCGCATCGGAGCCTGCACTGGGTTGGATCGGAATAACTGGCGAAATCTCATTTTCCTGCGTCATCTCAAACGCGGCCGTTTCAATGGCCGGGTTGCCGATGTGGCGGCGAATCGGTTGGATCATGCCGCCGACACTGCGGCTAGGATCCTGCGAATATTGCTTCGCCAGTACGGCAAATTCCTCTGGATTGGCGGCAATTTTTGCACGAATTTGCGCGGCCATCGTAGGCTGATCGACGACGATCAAGCGTGCCTTCACCGCTTCGCCATATTGCGATTCAAAGGCTTCTTGCACTTCGGCAGCCGTCGGCACAATCTTATCCTTGGCTAGCCGGCGCAAAGCCAGCATCGGCCAGACGATATCGTTGGCATATTGATCTGGCTTGATCCCGCGCTCTTGCTTCAACATGCCCAGATACTGCTCGGTTGGGATGTTGAACTTTTTGGCCATGCGGTCGATTTCGTCACTCACATCCTTGGCCGTGACTACGATGTTTCGCTCTTTGCAGCACTGCACGATCAGACGTTTGTTGACCATGCTTTCCAGGACTTCCTTGCCATAGACGGCCATGCACTCCTGCCCAAGCTGCTGGCGGCTGATCTCTTCGCCATTCACGGCGGCGACAATCTGCACCGGGGTCTGTGGTCCTGCAATGGGTGCCGCCTTGCCGGCTGGTGGAATCCGTGCTGGTGCCTGAGCGCCGGCTTCTGGACGGCCGCCAATGTTTTTGATGGCAACGCACGCGGCCACCACGGCAATCGCTCCAAAAATAACCGGCAGGCGACGTTTCCATCGCAGCCAACGAGAATTTGCGGAACCGTTGAGAGCTTCCTGCTCAGGCATTGCGGTATCTCCATCCACCGATAAGAGTTTTGTTTGTTTTCTGCCGCGGTGTGGTCAGAGACCTTCCAACGCGGGGGCGGAGTATAGAAGGGACCGTCAAAGCGGGTCAAGGTGAGTTCGTGCTAGCGAACAGTTGTGCTAGCAGGAGAAATGCGGATCAATGTCAGCTTTTTACAATCCGCTTACCCGAATCAGTGAATTCCTCGGCGGGGATTCTCTTGATCTGCCCATCTTCCCAAATTATCACCGGTGTGCCGGTTTGCTTGGCAACTTTGACGACACGAATGGCAACTTGTTTAAACGCTGCGTTGACCTGTTCCATCGTCGTACCGTTGTGCTTTGCACGGTCAGTCATTTAGATCACTCCATATTCCATTTGCCGAAGTCAACTGTTAATTGAAGAGCTGTACTCTATTCCCCAGGAAGGTTTGGTCGAGAACGGCCTGGTAACGCATTCGGTGGTTCCGTTTTCTTACTCCGATCATCGGCCGGTTCCGCTTTTTCCTGCAGAGACTCGGTCAGCACCTTATCTAAATCTTCGATTACTTTGCCGTAGTGAGATCGCGGAACAATTCCAATAAATTTGATCGATTTTATCTCAATCACCTCAACCTTAGCCGCCGGGTCAAAGGAAACTCTTCCCTCGATTTTCATTAGAACGTCGGTCTTGATCGCCATTGCCCCCTCTTGAACAGACCTGACGTATTCCGGAAGTGATCGATATGTCAATAGTTCACGACTGGCGGGCAGGCCCGGTTTCGTTCGATCCAAAGCATTAACTCTGATGTTTTGTTTGCTTCGTGCATACATACTTGGTGCCTCTACCCAAAGTACTTCTGCGGTAGCTGGACTCGACAAGGTCACTACGGAAATTATTCCGACTAAAGCGGCCAACAATAATGGCCTTTGCATAGTTTCGGCTTCCTTGGAGTTATGGGGTACACCTCACCCATCCATGACCTCGGCCTCTTTCGCGCTGGCCACCGATCCCACCAGATTCTCAAACCGCTTGGTCAGTTCCTGAATCTGCTCCTTGAGGGCATCGCGATCATCTTCGGTCAGCAGCTTGTCTTTCTGGGCCTGATCGGCTTCTTTGTTGGCATCGCGGCGGACATTGCGAATCGAGACGCGCGATTCCTCGGCCAGATCCTTGATGCGCGTCACCAATTTGCGGCGAACATCGGTCGATAGCGGCGGAATGTTCAGCCGGATGACTCGTCCGTCACTTTGTGGGTTCAGACCGAGGTCGCTGCCGCGAATCGCTTTTTCTATTTCCTTGATAGTGCCGGGGTCAAACGGGCGGATGACGATTTGTGTCGGTTCCGGGGCACCTACCTGGGCCAATGCTTTGATCGGCGTGGGGGATCCATAGACCTCCACGCGCAGCGAATCGACCAGGCCGGGGTTAGCACGACCTGTGCGGATGCCTTGCATGGCGTGTTTGAAGACAGCAACCGCCTTTTCCATGCGGTCTTCACTTTCCAACAAAATATCGTCAGCAGACATATTCTCAGCTCTCAATAGTGAGTTATTTTCTATTCTTCCCGTTTTATTTTTTACCGCAGAGGACGCAGAGGACAGACGCAGAGAGTGTTCTTGTCGACCAACCTACTTCTACCTCAATCTAGATCGATGCTTTTCAAACCAAAATCAGGAAATTAGTTAGAATGGAATAGGATAGACGGGATGAATGGTAGTAAATGTTGACTCACAATCTCTGCGCGTCCTTGGCGCTCTCCGCGACCTCCGCGGTGAACCAAAAAATCGCAACTTCAAAACTGGCGGCGAGGGTTAGCATAGCTTCTTCTCAAATTAACCCGACTCGGTAGCGAGGAAATCGCACTGGCGGAGCCAGTGGCACACCGTCAAACGCACTGCGCCTCGCTGGCGCTTCGAGTTAATATGACCTACACACTCTCCTCAACTCGCTGACTACTGATCAAGGTGCCGACTTTTTCACCTGCCACGGCACGTTCGATATTTCCCTCGGTGCGGTAGTTGAAAACCAAAATCGGCATGTCATGTTCCATACACTGCGCAATTGCGGTCGTGTCCATGACGCGCAGGTTCTGCTCGCGAAATGCATTGTAGTGCAAATCGGTGTACAGCACCGCGTGCGGATTCTTCTCCGGATCGTCGCTGAACACACCGTCGACGCGCGTCGCCTTCAGCAGGATATCTGCCTCTAGCTCCAAAGCGCGCTGTGCGGCGGCCGTGTCGGTGGTGACAAACGGACTGCCGGTACCGGCGGCCAGAATCACGATGCGCCCTTTTTCCAAATGCCGACGAGCACGGCGGCGAATGTACGGCTCGGCCACGCCATCCATCCGAATCGCAGTCAGTAGTCGTGTCTCGCAGCCGAGCGACTCGATGGCGTCTTGTAGTGCCAGACCATTGATCACCGTGGCCAGCATGCCCATATAGTGGGCCGTCGCTTCTTGAATGCTGCTGTTGCCGGCGGTGAACTGTGCTCCGCGAAGGATGTTCCCTCCGCCGATGACGATGGCGATTTGTGCCCCACTTTGCGCGGCACGAACCGTTTGACGCGCGATGTGAACCACTTCCTCCATGCTGATGCCACGCTCGCCCGGCCGCGTGAAGCTGGCCCCGGAGAGTTTCAACACAACGCGTCGAAAAAGGGGCGTCGCGGGTTCGTCTTCTGAAGACATGGTGAATTGTTCCTTGCTGAGGATGGTGCGTGCTTCCTGCCTATTCTACATTAGCATCGAAAAAAAGTCGCGAGGCTGAATGCAGGGAAAATCGGCGTTCTGGCACGATTCGCTATTTTTCTACACTCTCGCCAGCGGCTGATACCGCGACCTCTCCCGCTCAATCCTCATCCTTCCTTAGTTCTGCCAGGACGTTGTAATCCTCCAGTGTGGTCGTATCGCCGACGGTTTCCTTGCCACTGGCAATATCGCGTAGCAGCCGGCGCATGATCTTGCCGCTCCGTGTCTTGGGCAACGTGGCCGCAAAGCGAATATCGTCCGGCACGGCCAGCGCGCCGATCTCCTTGCGGACATGCTTTCGCAATTCGTTGCGCAGGTCATCGCTCGGCTTGCCGTTCTTTAACGTGACAAACACCGCCACGGCGTCGCCCTTTAACTCATGCGGCCGGCCAACCGCCGCCGCCTCGGCCACGGCCGGGTGACTGACCAGCGCGTTCTCGATTTCGATCGTACTGAGACGGTGCCCGGCGACGTTCAGTACGTCGTCGATGCGGCCCATGATCCAGTAGTAGCCGTCGGAGTCGCAACGTGCATTGTCACCCGCCAGATAGCGATTCGGAATTTTGCTCCAGTATTGTTCCTGGTAGCGAGCATCGTCTCCCCAAATCCCGCGCAGCATGCCGGGCCACGGTTTGGCCATCACCAGCCAGCCCCCGTTGCCGGGCGCAACTGGCTCACCTTTGGCGTTGACAATGGCAGGCACAATGCCGGGAAGCGGTTTGGTGCAGCTACCCGGTTTTGTGGCAATGGCCCCCGGCAGTGGCGACATCATGATGCCCCCCGTCTCGGTCTGCCACCAGGTATCCACAATCGGACAGCGTTCCTTGCCGATCTTGCGGTGGTACCACATCCAGGCCTCGGGGTTGATCCCTTCGCCGACCGAACCAAGCAGTCGCAGGCTCGACAGATCGCGTTTGTCGACCCACTCGTCCCCCCATTTGATGAACGAGCGAATCGCCGTCGGTGCGGTGTAAAAAATCGAGACACGATACTTCTCGATCAGTTCCCAAAAGCGCCCCTCGTCGGGCCAGTTGGGTGCCCCTTCATACATCAGCACGGTTGCGCCGGCGGACAAGGGGCCATAGACAACGTAGGTGTGCCCGGTGATCCAGCCGCAGTCTGCCGTACACCAGTAAACGTCCTCATCGCGGTAATCAAAGACCCATTCAAACGTCTTTTTGGCGAATAGGTTGTACCCGGCGGTGGTGTGTTTGATCCCCTTTGGTTTGCCGGTCGATCCGCTGGTATAGAGGATAAAGAGCGGTGCCTCGCTATCCAGTGGCGTGGCGGGGCAGTCCTGACTGGCATCGTCCATCAGCCGGTGCCACCAGTGGTCGCGTCCTTCTTGCATGTGAATATGCATACCGGTGCGTCGCAGGACGATGCAGTGCTCCACGGTGGGAGATTTCTCTAGTGCCGCGTCGACGTTGGCCTTCAGCGGAAGCTGTTGCCCGCGCCGCCAACCGCTATCGGAAGTAATGATCAGCTTGGCACCGGCATCGTTGTTGCGGTCGGCAATGGCCGTACTGGAGAAGCCTCCAAAGATGACGGAATGTACGGCACCAATGCGTGCGCAGGCGAGCATAGCGATGGCCAGCTCCGGCACCAGTGGCATATAGATTGAAACGACATCTCCTGGCTTGATGCCTAGCTTCTTCAGTACATTGGCAAACTTGCAGACTTCGCGATGGAGTTGGAGGTAGGTGAGCGTTCGTTCTTCGCCCGGCTCTCCTTCCCAGATGATGGCCGCTTTGTTGGCGCGCCAGGTGTTCAGGTGCGCGTCCAGGCAGTTATATGACGCGTTCGTCTGACCGCCGACGAACCACTGCGCAACCGGCTCCTTCCATTCGAGAATCTTCTTGAACGGTTTGAACCAATGCAGTTCGCCAGCCATATCTCCCCAAAATTTTTCCGTATCGGCCGCGGCCTCGTTCCAGACCTTTTCGTAGTCGGCCAGTGACTTGAACTGCGCACGGGCGGAGAACTCCGCTGGCGGGGGGAAGAGCCGCGATTCTGTCATCACGGAACTGAGTTGTTCCGAAGACGAACCGGTAGAGCTAGACGAGGATGATGAACCGGACTGTGACATAGCTGGCAAACTTTCCTAAACGGGAGAGAATCGACACTGGGCGGGGAGCCTGAATTCTAGATTGCCAAGCGGCGGGGTGTCAAAGCGCGGAGCCGGTTGTGGGGTACGTCGTGTACGTTGCGCACATCGAATTTTGCGTTTTTTTGGTCCTGTAGGGTTCGTGAAACGCACCACACACCACGCTGGAGGTAGCGCAACCATATCGCCTCAACATCGAGCGGTCGTTTGCAGCCCAAAAGGCCGGTGCGTGGAACGTACCAGAATTTTAAAAACGGCTGAACAATGTTAGCCGCGACGCGACAGCGGAGCGCGTGAATCAACAAGACGCCCCGCTACTGACCAAGTGAGGCGCTGTGCAGTCCACTCTTCATCGCGGTGCTGGGAATCGCGAGTTGTAAGCGCGCGATTCGTGAGTTCACCCTAGCAGAGGTGGTGGCTTTTTTTCAAGAAGGAAAGCAGGCGACAGGCTTCAGAAAGATTTGAGAAGTTGGCTTGGTGTTGACGTGCTGGAGCGAGAAGAGGCAAATTGATTACCACGGTGGCACGGAGGACACGGAGTAGATTCGTCCGGAATAGAATAGGATGAACGGGATGGTGATTGGGGAGCAGGGGATCAATCAATTGTTATCAATCGTTGGAGAATAGTGAGACGCAACTTACACTGCTGGGGAAGCCAGCAGTGGCGCCCGGCGGGGGCACAACTCTGCTAGCGGGCTTTGCCGGGTGCGGCGTTTTCCGATGCGGTGCCCGCTGCTCCGCGATCGATCACCCGCACGTCATCGATCATGAAAGTTTGCCCCTGGCAGATCGGTTCAAAAGCGCGCTGACGGATAAAGACGGTGATCTGTTCTCCTTGCGATACGGCTTCGGCAAATCCTTGATTGAACACGCCACCCTTCTGCGGCGGAGATGGTTCGTTCTCTTGCCAAACCGTCCACTGCACTTTGGAAGAAGCTGGGTCAGTTCCGCCCGTCGGGTCAATGCCGATGGCATGCTCGACCGCTTTGGCATTTCCATTGGGGGTGAATTTCATCGCCGCTTCTACGCGAATCTTGTGCCCGGCCGGCACCTTGGCGGTCTTGTAAATCACACCAACACCATTGGCACAGGTGAGCGTCAGCTCTTGCGAACGATTGCCGCGATAGACATTCTCGCAGTTCTTGTTTTCATTGAACGAACAGGCTCCCCAATAGCCGTTTATCTTCCAATCAGGGAAAGAGGCCCAGTGCTTCCAGCCGACCGCGACTTGTGCCTGCTTGTTGTCGGGAACGGTGAAGACGTTTCCTCCGGTTGGTGGTCCTTCACTCTTTCCGGCGAGCATGTGTTTGGTGAAATAGAAGCCTTTCTCAAAATCCCATTCGCCGCCACAGTGCAGCGCACCTTGGCAGTCGGCCGCCGGTCGATTGCAGGTCTGTGCGGTAGCCTTTGATTCCCACAACAGACCAAGTACCAGCGACAAAGCGCTGAAGCAGCAAGCACTTCGAAAAGCTAATTCACTCCGCGATACAATTCGGTACCGTTCCAGCGAACGGTTGGAACTCTCTGGGCAACTCTGGATTGCGAGTTCGATAAGCTGCATTATTTCGAGCGATTCAGGGTTCGACGAACAAGATTGGAACTTCCCATTATGGTCGCCCCTGGGCCACGGTTCCACCGGAAACGAACAGGCGCAAGGATCGCGCTGTTTCACAGCGTACATATCTGAATCCCCGCCAAATACGCAAGCACGCGAGATTATTTTGGGAATTCAGGGCTGGGCAGGGAACTTTATTCACACCCCAGGACTCTAAATACAAGGAAAATGCTGGATTCTGCTTTCCCGACTGCTAGAATGCGTAGACATCTCTCGGAACTTCACCTAAATACCACGGGGCGTTCATGGCTTCTTCCACTTCCACGACGAATCAGACGAATCACCTGACCGCTGGTTCCAACCATACGGGTGCTAATCAAACAGGTCTCAGTAATATTGACCTGAGCGACAACGACGTGCAGGCCATTGATCGGCTGCAGGAGTTGTATGCCCGGCTTCGCAAGGAGCTAGGTCGCGTCATCATCGGCCAGCACGATACGATCGAGCGGCTCTGTATCTGCCTGTTTGCTCGGGGGCATGCCCTGTTGATGGGTGTCCCTGGTTTGGCAAAGACACTGCTGGTCAGCAAGCTGGCCGAGACGATGTCGTTGAATTTCAGCCGCATTCAGTTCACGCCCGACCTGATGCCGATGGACATCACGGGCACAGACATCCTGCAGGATTCGGCGGATGGCCGACGCGAGTTTCAGTTTATTCGCGGGCCGGTTTTTGCCAATATTGTTCTGGCGGATGAAATCAATCGTGCCCCGCCCAAGACACAAGCGGCCATGCTCGAAGCGATGCAAGAGCAGAAGGTGACCGTGGTTGGCAAGACTTCGCACCTGGAGCCGCCGTTCTTTGTGCTGGCGACGCAAAATCCGGTTGAGCAAGAAGGGACGTATCCTCTGCCCGAGGCGCAGCTCGATCGCTTCATGTTCTTGATCGAGTTGGATTATCCATCGGAAGAAGAAGAGATCATGATCGCGCGGACCACGACCGGTGACAAACTGCCAGACCTGGCGCACTTGTTGTCGGCCACCGAGATCATCGATCATCAGCATCTGGTCCGTAGAGTTCCCGTGCCGGATCATATTTATCAATACGCGGTAAAACTCGTTCGCAAGACGCGCCCTCAAAACCCGACTGCGCCAGCCTGGCTGAAGCCGTTCGTCGCCTGGGGTGCCGGACCACGTGCGGTGCAGTATCTGATTCTGGGTGCGAAGGCTCGCGCTGCACTGCATGGCAGTTATATGGTGCGGCTGGATGATATTCATGAAGTTGCGATTCCGGTGCTAGCGCATCGGTTGGTCACGACCTTTGCTGCGCAGGCCGAAGGGCTGGACGCGCAAAAAATTGTGCGACGGCTAATTACGGAAACAATCGAAGAGCGATAGGAGCAGGTCGCTGATGATCTCTGACCGCCAGTCGCGAAGCTTTCTTGACCCCCAGGTGCTCTCGCGTCTGGCAGGGATTCCGCTATTTGCACGCCGACCGATGCAGGGGACGGTCTCGGGGCGGCACGCCAGTCCCCATCGCGGTTCCAGTGTCGAATTTGCCGAGTACCGCAAGTATGTGCCGGGCGATGATCTTAGACGCTTGGACTGGCGTGCGTTTGGCCGCTCCGATCGGTTTTATGTCAAAGAGTTCGAGGCCGACACCAATCTGCGCTGCTGTCTGGTGCTGGACACCAGCGGCTCGATGGGCTTTGGTTCGACGAGTCCCGGATCGAAGGGCGTGACCAAGATCGAATATGCCCGGCGGCTGGCCGGAACGCTCGGGTACCTGGCAACGCAACAAGGGGACGCGGTTGGCGCAGCCTGTGTCGCCAAGGGGATCGTTCGCACGTTGCCCCCGCGGCGCAATGCGGCGCATCTGCGGCTGGTGCTGGATCTGATCGAAGAGGCCAAGCCAGAGGGGGAAACGCAATTGGTCGATGCGCTGCACGAGTTGGCCGAGACCATTCGCCAGCGCGCGCTGATCATTATCATTTCGGATCTGTTTGTCGATCCGAGCCTGTTGGCCAGTTGCTTTCAGCATTTGCGATTTCGCCGGCACGATGTCTCGGTGTTTCATCTGCTGGATCCACAGGAGATCAGTTTTGATTTTCGCCGGCCGATGCGGTTTGTGGATATGGAGGGAGGGCCATCGATTTTTGCCGAGCCAAACGACATCATCGACCGTTACACCAAGGCGGTGCAGCAGTATCTGGTCGATCTGAAAAAGGTGGTACTCGATTCGGCGATCGACTATCAACGGATTTCAATGGATGAAGATTACGAACAGGCTCTCGTTCGGTTCCTCGTAGGACGAGCACAATCAAAGGGGCTGCGATGAGTTTCCTACAACCGTGGTTGTTGGTAGGGCTGCCACTGGTTGCTCTGCCGATCATCATCCATCTGATCAACCAGCGGCGGTTTCAAACCGTTCGTTGGGGGGCGATGATGTTTCTGCTAGCCGCACACCGCATGTCGCGCGGGTACTCGCGGGTGCGTCAGTGGCTGATTTTGGCAGCGCGCACGTTGGCCATTGCCGGTTTGATCTTTGCCATTAGCCGACCGCTGGCCAGTGGCTGGCTAGGCTTGGCTGCCGGCGGAAGTGCCGATACGACTATCATCCTGCTCGACCGCTCCCCCAGCATGCAAGCACGCAGCGCCGAAGGGGGGGACTCCAAACTAGACACCGGGCGCAAGCAACTCGCGCAAACTTTGCAAACCGTCGGCTCTGGCCGCTGGATTTTGATTGAGAGTGCCAACCGCACGCCACGAGAAATCGAATCCCCGGCGGCGCTGCTCGATTTACCTGACGCAGGGCCGGCCAGTTCCTCGGCCGATCTTCCGCTGATGTTGCAGGCGGCACACGACTACATTCGCAACAATCGCACTGGCCAAACCGAGGTCTGGCTCTGTTCCGACTTGCAAGAAAACGACTGGTCGGCCGATAGCGGTCGCTGGGACACGTTGCGTGATGCGTTTTTGGAGTTGCCGCAAGGGGTCCGCTTTCAGTTGCTGGCTTATCCACAGGTCAGCCGCACCAATACATCGGTGCGCGTGACCAATGTCCGTCGAGTGAATACTACTGACGGTGCGGAGCTGCTCGTTTCGCTCCATATAGCCCGCGATGCGAATGCCAGCGACAAGATCACGCTGCCGGTGCAGTTTGAGATCGAAGGGGCGCGTTCCTCGCTCAATGTCGAGGTGACTGGCCCGCACTTTGATTTGAAAGATCATCGGATACCGCTGGAACGTTCGCGGCAGCGCGGCTGGGGACGGGTTTCGATTCCGGCGGACGCCAATCCGGCGGACGACGATTTCTTTTTTGTGTTCGATAATCCACCCCCACGGCGCACGATCATTGTTGCCGACGATGGTGAGGCCGAGCGTCCGCTGCAACTGGTGGCCAGCATTGCTCCGACATTGGATTTGAAATGCACGGCCGAGGTGTTGTCGGTGGAGGCGTTGCCGACAGTCACCTGGGAAGAGATCGCCTTGGTCTTATGGCAGGCACCTTTGCCGACCGGAAAAACTGCCGACACGCTCAAGTCGTTTGTCGAACGTGGGGGGCAGATTGTGTTCTTGCCGCCGACCAATCCGACAGGAGACGAGGCGTTTGGCGTCAAGTGGAAGAACTGGAACACAGGGGATGATCCACGCCCCATCGAGTCGTGGCGCAGTGATGATGATCTGTTGGCTCGCACGCTGGGTGGCGCTGCCTTGCCGGTCGGGCAGTTGGAGGTCCGCCAGTACTGTGGCCTGCAAGGGGAAGTGACTAAGTTAGCTACGCTGCGTGGCGGCGATCCGCTGGTGGCACGCGTGCCAACCAAGCGCGGCGGGGTCTACTTTTTGGCTACGACCCCTGCCCCACGGGCTTCCTCGCTGGCAACCAGTGGAGTCGTATTATATGCCTTTGTGCAACGTGCCTTAGCCACCGGGTCCGCAGTCCTTAGCAAAGCGCGTCAACTGGACGGCGGCAACCCGGACGGCGAGATTCCCACGGAGTGGTCTCGCCTGACCGAGGCCGGGGATAGTATCTCGACGGAACTGGCTCATCACCGCGGTGCCTATAAAGCTGAGGACCGCTTGCTGGCGGTGAATCGATCGGTGGTCGAGGACAATGCTAAAGTGTTGACTAACGCTCAGGTGGCAGAGCTTTTTGGTGACTTGGATTTTACACAGGTCGAAGATCACGCCGGCAACATTGATTCGCTGATTCAAGAAATCTGGCGACTGTTTTTGATCACCATGCTGATCGCGCTGGTGCTGGAAGCGGCGCTCTGCTTGCCAAAAGTCAATCGCACACCGGGGGCCACCACATGAACAGCGTGCAACGATTGACGTTTATCTGGTCCGGGTGGTCGATTGCAATTTCGGTGCTGGTGCTGGCAGTCACCGCAACACTCTGCGTTGTTGCCTGGCGACGGAGCGGTTATCGTCGCGACTATGGCCTTCTGGAGTTAGTTCGCTTCGCGGCAGTGTTATTGGTAGTGATTTTGTACAACCAACCGGAATGGGTCGAAGAATTCCGCCCGGAAGAAAAGCCGACAATCGCCGTGCTGCTCGACCAATCGGCCAGCATGGACACACGCGACGTAGTCGCGCGCGAGGCTAGTTCCGCACCGCTGGTCACGCGGCGCGAGGCCATCGCACCACTGCTACAAGAGTCGTTTTGGAAATCGGTTGAAGGCCGACTGAATGTTGTCATTCAACCGATCTCGCCTATTAAAAAGGCTCCATCGGCAGGTGGCGCTAAAACGGATGCCGCTGCAAAAAGCGACACTGCAAAAAGTATTACCGAGAACGGGACTGCCGCGGACGCTACTGCTGCAACACCTGCTGCCCCCGCGACCATCGGCACTAACTTGAATGAGCCATTGACCAACGCACCAAAGCGGCTGAAAAACTTGCGTGGCGTTGTTTTGGCCAGCGATGGTGACTGGAACGAAGGAGGTGCACCGGTCCTGGCAGCGGCCGCACTGCGACTAAAGGACGTACCGGTCTTTGTTGTGCCGGTTGGTAGTACGCAGCGATTGCCAGATATCGAACTCCTGTCGCTGGATACACCGACATTTGGCATCGTCGGAAAATCGGTTCGTGTCGCGTTCACTGTCGAAAGCAGTTTGCCGCGCGAACACGCGACCACCGTCACACTCAAGACCTCCGACGGCGAGACACTTACTAAAGAAGTCCGTATCGCACCGATGGGGCGCACCACCGACTGGCTCCTTTGGAAGCCAAAAACTGTCGGCGACTTCACGCTGACCCTGGATATTCCCAAGCACGCCGACGAACTGCTGCCGGATAACAACTCGCTCACTACGCCGATTGCCATTCGCGAAGAAAAACTCCGCGTCCTGCTGGTCGAGTCGATCCCGCGTTGGGAATATCGCTACCTGCGGAATGCTCTTTCCCGCGATCCGGGGGTCGAAGTATCGTGCCTGCTGTTTCACCCTGGCCTCAGCAAGACAGGGGGCGGAAATAAGGACTACATCAAGAGCTTCCCCAAAGGTCTGGAGGAGCTATCCAAATACGATGTCGTCTTTATCGGTGATGTCGGCGTTGCCGAGGGACAACTTACTATTGAGGATTGCCGGCTGCTGAAAGGCCTGGTCGAACATCAGGCCAGTGGGCTGGTCTTTATGCCCGGCTTTCAGGGGAATCAGACCACGCTACTGCAAACCGATCTAGACGATATCTGCCCCGTGATTGTCGATCCATCGCAACCGGAAGGCTGGGGCTCGCGCACGCCCTGCCATTTTGAGCTGACCGAGCTGGGCCGCCGCAGCCTGCTGACCAAGCTGGCCGATACGCAAGAAGACAACATGGAAGTCTGGGAAAGCCTGCCCGGTTTTCAGTGGTATGCACCCGTGTTGCGTGCCAAGGCCGGCAGTGAAGTCCTGGCCGTCCACAAAGAAGTTTCAAACCAATATGGTCGGCTCCCCCTGTTGGCCACGCGCACGTTTGGTGCCGGCAAGGTGCTCTACATGGGGACCGACGGTGCCTGGCGCTGGCGTAAAGGGGTCGAGGACAAATACCACTACCTGTTCTGGGGACAGGTCGTTCGCTGGATG
This sequence comes from Planctomycetota bacterium, assembly GCA_034440595.1. Lineage (GTDB taxonomy): Bacteria > Planctomycetota > Planctomycetia > Pirellulales > JALHPA01 > JAWXCH01. The sequence goes on from JAWXCH010000343.1 coordinate 23,410, forward strand.
GCCTACCGTCGCAACATGGCCAAAGGGGAAACGATGCGGATGTATTACTCCCCCGAGCAGCCGCAAGTGCAGCAGACGGTGGCCCTGAGTGCCAACGTCATGGAGCGCAGTGGCGAGCCGCTGCAAAAAGGGGATGTCACGGCGCGGATCGTCGCCCCCTCGGGCAAGACCGAAACCGTCCGCTTTACCTCCGCCGGCGATGAATGGGGGGCGTTTACTTCGCGATTCACGCCCACCGAACCGGGCCGCTACGCGGTCACTTTACAATGTCAACAAGCCGGCGGCACGCTGGAAACCAATGTCTTTGTGCAAGGGGTCGCCGCCGAGGGGATCGGCAAGAGTGCCCGGCCTGAGGTATTGGAGGAGATCGCGCGTGTCACGCGCGGTCAGTCGATCCGATTTGATCAGTTAGAAAAGGTTTTGCAACAGATCGCCGCCTTGCCGGATCCAGAGCCGTCGGTGCGGCGGATGCAGCTTTGGTCGCACCCCGTGCTAGCAGGGACTTTGATCGTGCTGTTGGGAATTTTTTGGATCGGACGTAAATCGATCGGGCTGATTTGATGGAACTGAGATTGGAAAACATTAGCCGCAGCGCCGTTATTGAAGTAGCGATTTTTGATTCACCGCGGAGGACGCGGAGAGCGCGAAGTGACGCGCAGAGGAAAAAGATGGTTGAACCCGTCCTGTCCATAAAGAAAGGCAGATTGAACAAGGATTAACGGGATGGACTGGATAGGGGGAAATGTTCACCTCTGCGTTCTGCTCGGCGAACTCTGCGGTAAAAAATAACAGGGGAAGATCAGAAAATGTGTTGATTTGGCCTACAGAGTCGCTAGTTTCAGCGTCAAAGATGGTTGATTCGATCTGCAAGCGATATACTCATATTACAAGTTGAAATTCTCACTTTCGCTGCACGGATAGCGTGCAAAGGAGTTCGCAGATGAGTGTTGGGCAAACTTCATCCCGGTTGGAACTTCCCGCGTCGTTGCAAACACAAATGCACGACTATCGCCGCCGCGTCTGGACGATCAAATCGATCGAAGCCATCTGCGGGGCATTGTTCGGAGTACTCGTCTCGTATCTCGCGGTGTTCGCGCTGGACCGCGTCATCAACACACCCTCCTGGGCACGGCTGGCGATTCTGACCGTCGCGATCATCGGCTGTGCCACCGTCCCGGTCTACTTCCATCGATGGATTTGGAGCCACCGCAAGCTGGATCAACTGGCCCGGCTGCTCAGCCGCAGCTTTCCCAGCATGGGAGACCAGTTGCTGGGCATCATTGAGCTGGTCCGTAACGAAGCCGAACAGACTCGTTCGCGCGCGCTGTGCAAAGCGGCCATCGATCAAGTCTCTCACGAAGCGGGCAAGCGCAACTTCGCTGAGGCGGTTCCCAAGGCTCGCCACAAACTTTGGATCTGGCTGGCCGGTGTGCCGGCTGCGGTCGCAGTGCTGTTGCTCGTGCTGTTTCCTGCCGCTGCGACCAACGCCTGGGCACGGTTCGTTGCCCCCTGGCAGGCGACCCCTCGTTACACGTTCACCGTAGTCGACACACTGCCCGATAGAGTGGTCGTACCACACGGCGAGGCAGTGACGCTGCCAATTCGATTGCTGCCCGACTCCCGCTGGCAGCCTCCGCAGGGAACGATTCAAGTCGGTTCTCAACCCGCACTGACGGCCGATCTTCAAAAAGGTCTCTATTCGTTCAAAGTGCCGGCGCAGATCGACGGCGGACCGCTATCGCTGCACATAGGGGATGCCTTACAGAGCACGCGCATCGAGCCGATGTACCGGCCAGAGCTGTCGTCGGTCATGGCCGAAATAAAACTGCCGGCGTATTTAGAGCGATCCAAGCCTCTGAGCAAAGACGTCCGTGGCGGCACACTCTCCACGGTCATTGGCAGTCAGGCGACATTTACCGTCACCGCCAATCGTCCACTTTCAAAAGCGAGCCTCGATAAGATCGCGCTGAATCCAAAGGGAGACCGCGTGACCAGTTACGCGATTGCCGCCCACGATTCGCGCAAACTCAAACTTGAGTGGCAGGATGAGCATGGTTTGCAAGGGTTGGAGCCGTTCACGATTTCGCTCAATGCGGTTGCGGACGAAGCACCATCGGTCTCGGTTGAGGATCTGCCACGAAACCGAGTGGTCCTCGATTCAGAAACACTGACGTTTAAGGTTCGCGCTCAGGATGAATTTGGCGTCAAGCAGGTCGGCATCGAATGGGCTGGTGCCGACGCCGCAGCGGTCGAAAAAACGGCCAAGGGTGAGCAAATACTCTCTGCTGGTGGAAGTGAAAAAGAGACGTTGGATTTGACCGGTACCTTCTGTGCTCAGACGCTCAAGATCGAACCGCAACCGCTGAATGTGCGCATCTATGTCGAAGACTACGAGCCAAAGCGAGGCCGCGTCTACTCCGCCAACTATCTGCTGTATGTAATGAGTGCCGAGCAGCATTCGATCTGGCTGACCGAGCAACTCAGCAAATGGCATCGCCAGTCGCTGGAGGTCCGCGATCGCGAAATGGCACTGCATGCCACCAATCAGCAGCTTCGGCTGCTCACGCCCGAGGAGCTGGATCAGGCGGATACCCGTCGCCAGATCGAGGGTCAATCGGCCGCCGAGCGCGCCAATGGCAAACGACTCAGCAGCCTTGTCGGGTCAGGCGAAGAACTGGTCCGCCAGGCGATGCGCAACCCGGAGTTCGGCGTGGGGCACTTGGAAAAGTGGGCCGAGATGCTGAAAATCCTGCAGGACATTTCGGGCAACCGCATGCCAAACGTGGCCGATCTGCTCAAGCAATCCTCGCAGGCCCCCGGTCAGGCAATGGCCAAAGCCGGCAAGGCTGACGGCAAATCGGGTCAACCGGGCACCGGTAAATCGGGCACAGCTAAATCGGGCAAAGCCGGCACAGGCAAGTCGGAGCCAGGCAAAGCCAGCCTTGCGAAAGCTGGCGAGGGAGATGGAAAAGGTGAGAGCGGCAAGGCTGACACTGGTAAATCGGAGCAGGCCAAAGGTGAGCCTGGCGACTCTAGCGCCTCGAAGTCGGATTCTGCAAAAGCTGGCCCGAAGGCGGGGGAGACGCGCACTGCCGCCAGTGGCAGCGGAAAACCGGATGAGACCAACCCGCGCAAAACTCCTCCCCCAATTGTTCCGCAGATCGCCGATGGCGAGTCCTCGTACTTCAAGGGCAAGAAAACCGAAGACAAGCCCGAAGAAGCGCAGAAGAAGAATCCTTCCAATCCTCGACTCACGTTGCCGGTCACAACCACACCAGGGGCCGCCCCCAAGAGCAAAGGTGCACCCCCTCCCGCTGCCAAAAAATTTGAAGAGGCGGTGGTGGCACAGCAGGAC
>JAWXCH010000344.1:0-12204 GCA_034440595.1 Planctomycetota bacterium
CGACTGCACAAAGGTGATAGGAAACATGGATCAAGAGCATATGTCCACAGGCGCGGATCCAATTGTTTGGTGATACATCTACCCTGAAGTTCGCCCGATTATTTCCCGCCAGCGGAAATCGAAAACGATCGCGCCCCTCTCCATCCACCCCCATAAGTTGGCGCGACCGGAGATCATAAAAGCATTGAATCGCGTTCTCTACGACCAGATCACTCAAGTAGAGACCAGCACCATCGCGCACCGACAGCAAGACCGGCTGCAAACGTGCAGATCGGCTCGCAAGCTCACTTCCGTTCGTGGTCTTGGTCTGCACTTCGCCATCGGGCCAACTTCGTGGCGTTTGCTGGACGCGCTTTCGAATCGGCGAGTCCGCCGCCAGTTGCTCAAAAAACTGTTCCCCTGTCAGATCCCCTTTGACCTTCGCTTTGGGCAAGTTTGTTATCAAGTACTGATAGGCAACACTTGCATCGTCCCACCGACCTGCCTGCACCATCAATTCCGCTAGTTGGACCGCTCGCTGCGCGGCCGGCGGAACAGCCGAGTCGGTCGCAGAAGTTAGCAACACCCATTCAACTTCGGACCATTGCTGGCGTTTGACTAGTTGCTCGACGAATCGCTCCCTTACCACGCTAGTGCTGGGATGAGTTCCAAAGAAACTCAGAAACTTTCGCAACGGCGCGATCTCGACCGAATCTGATGCGGCGTCAGCTTCTCGCTGGATTCGCTCGTCTATGGCCAGTTGATCCGCCGGCGACGACTGCCGCAATAAACCCTGAATTTGCTCCTGGCACCACCGATCCAGGCGAACCGTGTGTACCCCACCGGGCAATTGAACGACCTGCGCCCTGTCACCTGCCGTCTGATAGACCTTGATGCAATGTTCAAAGGCCGGCAACAGCTTGCCCGATTCTCGCAATCCGGTCGACAACAGGCAGTGCAATTCGGCCCGTTGCGGGCCGTTGGCCAGGACTTTCTCGATTCGATCAGCACTGGAAAAATGGCCGGCAAAATCAGTTCTTAGCCCTTCAAAGTAAGTGTCAATGAGTAACGTCTGTAGCTGAGCGTTGGTCGGGGACTGCTCCAGCGCTGCCAGCAACTTCGCAACACCCCCAGTCAAATCCCCTTGATCAATCAGAATTTCACCATAAGCAGCCAACGCCTCCGGATCACTGGGTCGATCTTGCAGGATCTCTTTGGCCCATTTTTCACGTTGATCAAACTGAAAAAAGCAATCCAGCAGTCGTTCGGACTGTGAAATCGTTGTTCCCTGATAGCTAACCAAGTTGCCCGGCACTGATTGCTTTCTACAGCGAGCGCGAGCCTTAACTTTTCCTGTGGCAATTTCCAATTCCACCACTTCGGCGCTACTGAGTGGGACAAAACAACTTTCAGAATTCATGTATCCCTGTCCGCTTGGAGCAGCAACCTGGTCGGCGCTCTCGGCAAGTGACACCGGCCCCCAGACCTTGGAGCCGTCACTCAAATTCACGCCCGTCGCGGTATTTTTTCCGATCAGGACGACGGTGCCGTTTTGGACTCCGCCGTTGTAGATCATGCCAGCCTTAGCCATCGACCAGTCCGTCTGTCCACTATTCACATTGACGCAATACAACGTGTCCGAATCAACAGGCGTGACCAGCGCCTTGCCATTCGAGAACACAATATCGCAGTCAGTCCATTGTATGGAACCGACGTTTTGTGGAATCGAACGCATTCGGCGCCCGCCGGCCATCTGGGTGACCCGCGGATAACGCAATCCCCACACCAGCGACCGATCGAGCAGATCGATCGCCACGATGGAACCCTCCGACGTTGGACAGAGCATAATCCCATCGCAATGGCTGGGAGATGCACCGACCGCTTGTCGAAACAGATCCATTTCAATCGGAATGTCCGAGTGAACCAATGGTTGCCACCAAGCTAGTTTTCCTGTGGCACTGTCTAGAACGTACAAGGCAATCTGCTGCTGCCGCTCACCGATCACATACAGTTGGTCGTTCAGCGAAAGTGGTGCGCCGAGAAAATAGATGCCCGCTAGCGGAGACGTAGGATCCTCAGTCGGTCCTCCCAATTCCCAGGCCAACTTTCCTTCCTTGGCCAGTTCCCTCGCCAGCAATTTGGTGTAACCCTGGCCTGCTCCCGTCCAATTCGTGCCGGGAACAAATTGATCGCTTTCATAAGCAAACAACGGATCGCGGTGCCGTTCCAGCGTATACACTCGGTTTGAATCGGCACTGATCGTCCTGCGGCAAAGTTGCTGCAGCATCCCCATCACCTGAACTTGCGATTGACTTTTATTCCGACTAGTGTTCCGAAACCGATCAAACTCCTCACTATCCAGTGTCTGATATTCCCAGACTCGCTTGCCGCTGACAAAGTCGATTCCGACAATGGTGCTTCCAGTACGAACGACGACCCAGTCTCCAATTGTCAACGGTACTTCCGAGGGAATGGTGACCTGCGAAGCATTGAGCGCTGGCGAAGTAGTTTTTGAATTGTGCTGAACACTGTCTGCTAGCAGCGGTTGCTGCCAGCGAGACGAATTCAATAACGGAATCGAACCGTCAACATTCTCGGTAGCAGCCGTCTCGCCGCTATTCGCTCCAGCGGCCGGCGCAGCCTTGATCGATGTGATTCTTTCCAGCCACTCCACCGCGTCACTCTCATCACCAAAAATCGCCTGGCGCGAACCAGCCAATTCAAGCACGCGAGTCGACTCTTTCATTTCGTGCAAGACTGCGCGAGCTTGCTCCGGCGCATCGGCACTGATCCAACTAGCAGCCAACAAAACCGGCAGCGACGATCCAAACATCTCTTTGGCCTGCGACGACGCGTTCAATCTTTCTAAAAATCCTGCCGCCTTCCGCGCCTCACCACGGTCCAGATACGCGTGCGCCAGCAACCAGCACGACTCTAAACCGGCGCGGGTATAAAAATACTGTCGCGACACAGCGCCAAGTTCCGCAAGGTCTCCCGCCGTGGCAGCCTGTTCCAGTTGCTCTTGTGCAATTGCGCCAAACTGTAGCTCGTATGACTCCCACCCCGCTTGCGGCAACTTTCCCAGGGCCGCGCGTGCTTCCCGTTTTAAACTGCGATAAGTGCCAGGGCTGGACTTCGGCTGAAAGAATGTGTCCTGATCGCTACGAATGATTCGATCCAACAACTGCACACCATCGGCAAACTGACCTTGTGCCAGGGCGTCCTGCGCTCGGGTTAATTTGGCGGCTGCGTCTCGATCAGAAGGGAAAGTGCTTCCCAAAGTCGACTCAGCACCTTCGGCCGGTTGGCCACCGGGGGGTGGTGGGAAAAAAAATACGTCGGCACGCAAGAAAAAAATGGAGCAGGCCGCAATCATGCAGAACCCGGCCGCGATGCTGAGAATTCGGAAAAATGGCATGGCGGGAAACTTCATCGGAGGACCTTCAATTTCGAGACAGATTCCATTCTCGTCGCTACCGCGTGGATAGTATGTTCCGTCGATACCTGGATTTGTTCACAAAACTGCCATTTTTGCGCCAACTTCTCGACGGAAGGGGGGAAATCTATTGTCATTCACCCTGGCATAGGAGTCAAATGCAGTTGGCACAGGCATTTGCGATCTTTTGATTGTTTTTGACACCAATATGAACAAAGCTTTTGTACGAGAACCCGACGATAATGGCGAACGGCACTGTCCGCGCTGTGGTTCTTTGGCCACCGCCGTCACGGCAGAGACGATCGATGCTCATCTTTCCGCCGAAGCGCGCGGTCAACTGGCCGACTCCGGCTTCTATTGTTCATACCCGCAATGCGAGGTTGCCTATTTTGACCTGTTTGAGCGCATCGTGACCGTGGAACAACTGGTCGGTGCCACCTTTCCCAAAGATCCAACGGCCAAGATTTGCAACTGTTTTGGCCTTTCGCCAGACGACATCGATCAAGACATATCCGAAGATAGCGTCGTCAGAACTCGCAAAGTCATCGAGCAATCGAAGTCTGCTGAGGCACACTGCCTGACCAGTCAGCCAGACGGCCACAGTTGCGTTGCTGAGGTGCAACGCTATTACATGCGCAATCGCAAATCGCGATAGCAGCGGATGTATCTTCCCAGAGGGTGCTACCGGGCAGTGCTAGCATCCGCGCAATCGCAGCGATTCTGATCTTGACTCGACCGATTGGTGCTCGTACCGTTTGCGCGAAAGTCAACGTAGAGAGTATCTCAGCGGGGTTGTGAACCCGCCGCCGGCATCGATGTTCGACCACGAGGGAAGATATGAATCGGATGCTCATTCTAGCTACCGCATTGTTCGCAATGACCGCCGCCAACGGTTGCAACTGTTGTTGCTTTCCGCCTCGTGCATTAGGCCTAGCGTCGACGCCGGCTCCAACCTACGCGTCACCACCACCAGCCTATACCACGCCACCTGTGTACCAGGCTCCAGCGGCGGTTACTCAGACGCCATACGTTGCGCCAACGTATGTCCAACCGCAACAAGTCGCACCGCAGGTCGTGTACGTACAGGCACCTGCCGCTGCGCCAGCCCCGCAACCAACACAAATAGTTCAGCAAGCACCGGTGGTCCAATGCCAGCCAGTCACCTATGCCTATGCAGAGACGGCTTGCCAGCCAGTCTGTGAGCCGGTGTGCCCGCCTTGCAACTGATTGAGCTAGAGCGGATTGCGAACCAGGCAGATCATGGCGACAGTAGTCGCAGTGGCTGAGCAAAGACAACCTTTACTGTCTGAACCGTCGTATCATCGGGCGATGGTTCCATTCGCGATACACTACGTGCGAACTGCTCCAGTTCATTCAGCTCAATCATCTGCTGCCAGACATTCTCAGCAGCGTTTGCTTGCCGCGATTGCGCAATCAACTCACAAGTGCGCAGCGCATGGCGACGAACTCCATTGCCGCGTCCTTCGCGCATCTTGACCCCTGCCGCAGCCAGGTGAATGTACCCCTTCAGCAAATCGGCCCAGGCACCGCATCGACCTGCAGCGTGCCACAGTTCTTCCCAGGCTTCATGCGCCTCCCAATAGTAACCGTGATTGAACAGGTCGATCGCATAGCGAAAGCGGTTCCAGTCAACGCCATCCTCAGCTTTCAAATGCATGGGCTTGGTGTGACACCCATAACTATGTCCCTGTGGATCGCGCACCGGGTGCGGGTGCATTCCGCTGACATAGGAATAAGGTGGGAAGCTCTCCGAGGGTGCATAGCGAGGCACATCTGTTCGGTTTGGCATTCGTGGTTGTTCGCCTACGGATTGCCTGCAAGATTCGGCTCAGGTTTCTTAATCGTGAACTGCACGGGCACACTGGTGGGCCGCTTATCGACCAGCGCCCTGGCAAAAACGTAGCAACTTTGCGGCTCCACCCAGGGAGCGGCGGTTAAAAAGATTTCTCGCTCGGTCTCACCAGGATTGATCAACAGCCCGTTTAGGCCAAGATTGTCCACGATCACCCCGTGCGGCAGGTTCAAGACTGCAACGCCTACGTGATCCTTAAAGTTATTGCGCTCAATCTTAATCCGGGCTCGAATCGTCTCCCCGGCCTGCATCTCAATCGCTCCCCCGGCGGCCATCTGAGACGAGGCAGTTTGCGATGAAGCATCTCCTGCCGGCAACAACTGCAATGTAACTTGCGGCTTGGAACCAACGCTGAGTCGCTCGAAGGTGTGGAACTCCTTGACCACCGGCTTGCCGTCGATTTGACCCTTCGCAACCAACTTCAAATTGACAGGATCCTTGGGTGTCACTGCATCGGCGGCGGCGAACAACGTCCCTCGTGCCGAAGGATGTCCTGCTGCAATCACCACTGGTGAAGAAATACTGAAACCCTTTGGCAGTCCTCCAACCGCTTCCACAGTGACCGGGCCGTCGAAACCGTCAATGTTCTTTCGATGCAAGATAAAGCTTTGGCCAGAATCGGCTGGAATGGTACTTTCCTGCTCGTAAATCGACGTCGAAAAATCCGGACCTGGCGGACGCAAAGTCAGCCGGTACGCATGACGCGGGCTGTATTCTTCAAAAGTATTACGCACACGAACCAAATACTCGCCGTCCATAGGCGCCGTAAATATTACGCGAGAATCGGTGGAAATATCGCGATCACTGGCGTCGTCGTTGGAATAATAGATCGGGATGATCGGTAATCCATTTTGTGCCAGCTTGGCACCGGCCGGATGCGGCTCCACTACGTAGACCGGATCGTAATTGGCATGCGAGACAGGTGAGGTATCAAAGTAGGTCCGCCGGCGGCTGTTATCCGCCTCGAACAAAATGCTATCCGAATCCGGACCTTCAGGTGCCCGGAACAAGCGACAGACTTCCCCACCGATATAGATATAGTCGTTCAGCTCCATCTCTTCCCAATTCTTCAGCCGCAGTCCAATGCTGGCAGAGGTGACTCCACGGAAATTGATGAACGAGTTGCGAACGGCCTGTAACTGGAGGCGGGTGATTGGCTCACCTTGCAATGTCAGCACATCAATGCGCGTATCCACCGGCGAACCAGAACGCCGTGCGGTGGTTTCGACAATCACTTGCTCACCCTGCTTGGCACTAAAGCGGTAGAAGTCTACATCAGGTGCATGCCTGGAGGCCTGATTGTACATGCGACCATTGACACTCCCCGGTGAGCGAATCGCCTGTGCCATCGCTGGTGTATCATTTGGCTCCTGCTCAAGCACTTCTGGTAGAGTGCTAACCAGCACCTTGAAGTCGCGGCGTTTACGAAATTTCTCGGCGTCGACAGGCACCGACATCTCGCCACCAGCACCGGCATTCAAAAGCACCTTGGTCCCGACCGGCACTCCATGCCCGACCAGTTCAACCTCGGTTTGACTGTTAGCAGGGATGCTTAGCGGATAGCAACCTTCTACATAAGGGAGCGATCCGATCGTCAGGCTGTAGCCAGTACTTCCTCCGCCGGACATCGTTGCTTCGTTGATCTGCAATGTGTAAACACCATCAACAGGCAATGCATACTTCAGCAGTGGATCCTCGCCAGGATCGGTGCCGAATTTTGGCTCAATAATTTTTCCGTTCGGATCCTTGAGCGCCACGCTAAGTGTATCTTTTGATCCAAGTGATCGGTGCGATACGTCAATCACTATCGTCTGTCCAGCGCTGGCCTGGAATTGAAAACGGTCCTTTTCACCGACAGTCGGCAGCCTTCCCCAGACTGCTGTCGGCAGAGTGACTTGCTGAATCGATCCATCACCACCTGTTGATTCCACTTCAGTAACTTGCGACAGATCATCCACCTGGACTGCTAAGTTTCCGCTCTTCCCTCCTGGACCTTCTGCATGAATATCAATGGAGCCTCGCTTCACAGTTGCCATCGCGGTCAGTTCGAGGCCTAGGTGCGTTCCATCAGACGCGACATCAATGACCTTGGCCGAAACCTGATTGTTGGAAGTGCGAAAGCTAACCTCTTCAGACAGATTCTTACCGAACACTCTCACGATTGAAGGGTGTCCCCGTTGAATCGCGCTCGGCCAGATTGAACCTATCTCTGGTTTGGGAGGCGGTGCTGGAGCAATCGGCTCTCCCTTGGTCGAGTCATATACTGCCAGCGACCCATCAAGCCGACCAACGGCAAACTGTGCTCCACTTGATGCAAAGGCCACCGCGCCGGCAAAGTCCGGTTGCTTCTCCAGCAGTTTGCGCTCCGTCATCGACTTCGCGTTCCAAAGTTTGATTTGACGATCCTCCGCGCTGGAGAGCACTGTTTTTCCATCGGCAGAATACGCCACCCGCAAGATTGGCTGATCGTGAGCAAACTTCGACCACTGTAACGGATTGGTCCCTTCCGCCAGCGTATCGCTCAGTCGCCAGACACGAATACGATTGTCGCCACCGGCACCCGCCACCATTTTTCCGTCGGGGCTGAACGCCACCGTGTACTGATCGCTGGTTGGCTGAGAAAATGTTTCCAGCCGCTCTTTTCTCGCAACATCCCACAACTTAATCGTCCGATCACCACTGGCACTGGCCAACCACTTGCCGCGCGGATGAAACGCCAGACCAAACACGCCACCATTGTGTCCTTCCAATAAACCTTGCTCCTTGCCCGACTGGAGATCCCAAAGCGAGATGTTTTGATCGTATGAACCGGTGGCCAGTGTCATTCCATCCGGAGATATCGCCGCCGAATAGATGCTGTCCTTGTGCCCGCGAAACTTGGTGAGCGGCTTGGCGTCTGCCTGCTTTAATGCATCTTCAACATTCCAGATGACTACTTCGCCAAACAAACCCGCTTCGCCACCAACAGCAACGAGCCTTGTGCCATCGCCGCTAAAAACCAAATCGTTCACCGCCCCAGCGTGCCCGCTCAGGATCCTACGAACTTTTCGCGTCGCAGGATCGATCAATTCAACGGTCCGATATCTGCCAACGGCAACTAGATCGGACTTAGGAGAGTAGGCCACCGAGCTGATCGCGCGCCGCACTTCGACCGTTGGCTTGATCTGAGGTACGACCAAAATCGTCGGGTCAGGCTCTGCACCCGCCGGGCCTTTGGCGCCGGCATCGATCCAGCGCTTGATCAGCTCAATCTCAGCCGCGGTAGGTTTCTCATTATCCTCCGGCGGCATTGCTGGTTTAGACTGCCCGCTCAGTACGCGGTAAAGCAAACTTTGATCGCTGTGTCCGCCGCTGATTGCCGCGCCGCGCTCACCACCGCTAAGCATGTCGGCATAACTGGTCAGCGCCAATTTACCTTCGCGGTCGTTGGTGTTGTGGCAACCGTTGCAGTACTTGGCAAAGATGGGTGCGATCTGCTTGCTATAGTCTGGCGCAACAACATCGTCGGCGGCCCAAAGTGGTGCGGCCACCGCTCCGGTAAAGATCAGAATGAAACAGCGAAGTTGCAATAACATTGACTTGTATGGCGGGATATCTGGCGAGGTTCAAACGATCAGCAAAATACAGAACGATATAACTTACCGATTCAGCAAAAACTCCTTACTACTCAGCAAACTCCAGTACAGATCCTCAAGCACCTCTCGGCGATCCTCGGGCTTGGCCTGTGCAAGTTGCTCGCTCAAGGCAAGCCGCTCTTCGTCGGTCGGCATTCGCGAAAACACACTGAGGTACGCGTCTTCAATAATCTCTGCGTCAGTCTGTTTCGACGCCAGGATTTTGGTGATCTTACTATTAGGTGCTGCCAGCTTATCGTTGATCGTCTCGCCATTGGCCAAATGCAGCACCTGTACCATGCTCGGCTCGTCTGAACGTTCACATTCACAGGTCAACAGTCGCTGCGCCCGACCAAAGGACTTCAAAAAGTACGAAAGTACGTTTGAGTCCGGTAACTGAATGGCACGGAACGACTCGGGATACTTTGGCAGCTTGTTGGGGTCCGCCTGCCGATTGATCGCGTCCCCCGACTGCCGCCGAAAATCGGTCGGCGTGCCAGAAATCTGCGAGATCCCATCCAGCATCACCTCGGCCATCATCCGGCGCGGATAGTATCGCGAATAGTAACGACGATCGACCAAATTGCCCGGCAGCGTCTGACTCGACCGCTGATAAGTCTCGCTCTGCAGAATGGCACGCATCAGCACCTTGAGGTCGTACTTATTCTTGATCAAATACTCTGCCGCAGCATTCAGCAGTGCCTCATTACTGGCAGGATTGGTCAGTCGCAAATCATCCACCGCTTCAACCAGACCAACTCCTAGGAAATTAGCCCATACGCGATTGGTAATCGCGCGAGCAAAGTACGGGTTCTCTGGAGAGGTCAGCCAGTCTGCCAGAAACTCACGCCGATCCATCGGCGAATCAAACGGCAGCGCTTCACTATCCAACGGACGAGGAAGCTCTGGCTTGCCAGTCCGCGGCAGCAGCAGTTCCCCTTGATCGGCGACAAAAACTGTGGAATTGCCATCACCAGCGGCAGCTTTGACGCGCACGCGCGAAAACAGATTCGCCATGCCGTAGTACTGATCGTTGGTCCATTTCTCCAACGGATGGTTGTGACACTTCGCACAATTGATCGACATGCCCAGGAACGCCTGCGAAGTCGTTTCCGCCAGAACGGTTGCGTCACCATGCAGAATAAAAAAATTAGCCGCACCATTTTCCAAAGTACTGCCGGTCGCCGTGATCATATCGCGCGCGATTTGATCCCAAGGCCGGTTGTTAGCCACCTGCGTCCGAATCCAGCGATAGTAAGACCACATCGCCGGCGCATTCAGCCTCTCGCTATTGACAAGAAACAAATCCGACCACTTGTAGGTCCAATAGTCGACGAACTCCGGCCGAGCCAGCAATTGATCAATTAGTCGATCACGTTTATCTGGCGTTTGATCGGCTAGAAACTGCCGTGCCTCGTCGGCGGTTGGCAGAGTGCCGATCGTGTCAATAAATGAACGGCGGAGAAACTCTGAATCACTGGCGCGTGGTGAAGGGGGAATATTCAATCGCTGCAACTGAGTCAGCACCAGGTCGTCAATAAAGTTGCGACGTGCAGATTGTGCATACACTTCTGCCGCCACTTCCGTCTTGTACGGCGAGGTCACCGTCGCCACGACATTCTGGCTCAGATACCACGCTCCAATGAATCCTTCGCCGAATCCGGCGATAGTCAGGCGTCCTTGCTGATCGACCGTCGCAACCGACTCGTTAGAGGAACTGAACTTGGCCAGCTTCGTCACATCTTCAACGCGACCATCACTGAAGTGCGCACGCACTACAAGACGCTGCGGAGTGGACGGCTTCACAGTCACCTTATCTGGCAGGATTTCCAGTCGAGTCATGTGAGGATCATTACTCGCCGGCGGCATTGCCCCCGCCGCGATCCACCGTGCAATCGTCTTATACTCCAGCGAATTCACATCGAATCGAACGCCACCCTTATGCGGAATTGCACCGGTCGGTTTGGTCAGCATCATGCTGCGGGCCGGGTCGTCTGGCGCAATTCTACGTCCTCGGGCCTGCCGTGTTATCGCGGCAAAGTCTCCATCCGAGTTGTAACCGCGGAGCGACAATCGAAAACCGTTCTTTCCCACCTCCGCGCCATGACAGGCTCCCGTGTTGCACCCGGCCTTGGAAAGCACCGACTGCACATGGTTCCGAAAAGTCACCGGCGATTCTGTTTCAGACTGCCGCACTTCGACACTCGCGGTCGATTTGTCTTGTCCGACACTAGCGGTAACTGTCGCGCGGCCATTGCCAACAGGGACCACCACTCCATCGACCACTTTAGCAACCCCTTCGTCGCTACTGCTCCACTGAACCCCTTCGACAACCTCACCTACGTAGAGGCCGCTTGCGATCCGCTCGGCAATCAACTGTTGCGTGGCCGATGGCCCGTCCAGCACGATCTCAGCCGGCAAAACAGCTAATTTGGCGCTATCAACTGGCGAATCGGCTTCTGCTGCAATAGCCATGCCCTGAGCACTAAACCACAGCCCCCCAATCCAAAGCGTGCAGACACCAACCATCGGGAGTACAACGGCGACTAGCACGCTCAAGCGATTCTTACTGCGGCAAACTTCCATCATGTTTTCTTGAGCCTTTGCTACTCGCCTGTCGAATTCAGAATCTCTCGTTGCCTTGCCCGAATCCTTATCCGACTAAAACAACTCGTGGATTGCGTGCTTGCCAAAATCAACCAACGGATACGGGCGTCCCTGTGGACCCGGCAAATGCGTTTCCAGATCGAGACCCAGGCTGCGATAAATCGTGGCCACGACTTCAGATGGCTCGACAGGTCGTTCCGCTGGCATTCCAGCAATCGCATCACTCCGACCGACAACGCGGCCGCCTTGGACTCCTCCCCCTGCAAAATACACTGTCCAACACCCTGGCCAATGATCTCGTCCACCGGCTGGGTTCACGCGCGGCGTCCGACCAAACTCGGCCAGATTGCAAACCAACGTATCCCCCAGTAATCCACGTTGATCCAAGTCTTCGATCAATGCCGAGTACCCCTGGTCGTACATCGGCGCGACCAGATCCTTCATCCCTTCGATGCTGGTGAACGGAGCGGAACCATGAATGTCCCAGGTGATCTCGCCGAACACCGTCAAAAATGTGTTGATCGTGACGAAACGAACCCCCGCCTCAATCAGACGCCGCGACAACAGACAGCACTGCCCAAACCGATTCATGCCATACCGTTCTCGCACCTTCTTTGGCTCTTGATCCAAATCAAACGCCGCACGCGCCTGCGGGCTGCTGATCATCCGAAACGCCGCCTCAAAATTGCTATCTA
>JAWXCH010000345.1:0-17520 GCA_034440595.1 Planctomycetota bacterium
ACGATCAAATTTAAACCGAAGTCATCTCTCTGACCCTAATATCGCAATCTCGATATTGCAGAGGACCAATGAATCACAGGCTCGGAGCGAGAAGAGTACATTCTTCGCTCAATTGTCGCAATCCGCTAATCTCTCATCTACAATAAAGCGACTGTTCAATAATCGTGAATCGCACGCGATTCTAAAATTCTCATTACTGTGGAACGACCCATGCTTGGGAAAACGTTGCGTTGGAAATCGATCTCCTTGTTCCTACTGGCCTTCGTAGTGCTTTCGCAATCAATCGCTCAGGCTGCCGAAAAGCCCAACATTGTCATCATCTACGCCGATGATGTCGGCTATGGCGACCTCGGCTGCTACGGTGCCACACGGGTCAAAACTCCAAACTTGGACCGTCTGGCAGCATCAGGCATCAAGTTCACCGACGGCCACGCGACTTCAGCATCATGCACCCCTTCGCGCTATGCCTTGCTGACAGGTCAGTATCCCTGGCGCAAGCAGGGCGTTCATATCCTGACCGGCGATGCCAACCTGATCATTGATCCTGCGCAAACCACTTTGCCCTCGGTCATGCAAAAAGCGGGCTACACAACCGCCGTCGTTGGCAAATGGCATCTCGGCCTCGGCAAAGGCAAGATTGACTGGAATACGGAAATCAAGCCCGGCCCGCGAGAAATCGGCTTCGACTATTCGTTTCTCATTCCCGCGACCGGCGACCGCGTGCCGTGCGTTTATGTCGAAAATCAAAAAGTTGTCGGCCTCGATCCCAACGACCCGATCACCGTCAGCTACAAAGAGAAAGTCGGCAATGACCCGACCGGCAAAGAAAATCCCGACCTGCTCAAGATGCAGCTATCCCGCGGGCATGACTCCACCATCGTCAACGGCATCAGCCGGATCGGCTGGATTACCGGCGGCAAAGCGGCCCGCTGGGTCGATGAAGACATGGCCGATACGATCGACAACAAAGCTGTCCAGTTTATCGAACAGAACCAAAAGCAGCCATTCTTCCTCTACTTTGCGACGCATGACATTCACGTTCCGCGCGTGCCCCATCAGCGCTATTTCGGTAAAAGCCAACTGGGT
Organism: Planctomycetota bacterium; assembly: GCA_034440595.1. GTDB lineage: Bacteria > Planctomycetota > Planctomycetia > Pirellulales > JALHPA01 > JAWXCH01. Next base: position 1,087 of record JAWXCH010000345.1, read on the forward strand.
ATTCGTGGCGATGCGATCATGCAGCTCGATACATCGGTCGGTCAGATCATGGAGGCGCTCGACCGACTGAAACTGACCGACAACACGCTGGTCATCTTCAGCAGCGATAACGGCCCAGTTCTGGACGATGGCTACGCCGACGGTGCCGAGGCCACCAACGCCGACCATCGACCCGCCGGGCCGTGGCGTGGCCGGAAGTACTCCATTCTGGAGGGAGGAACACGAGTTCCGTTCATTGTCTCCTGGCCCGGCCATGTGAAACCCGGCTCGTCGGATGCATTAATGTGCCAGCTCGATTTTCTAGCTTCTTTGGCAAAGCTCGCCGGACAGGAAGTCCCCAATGCAGCCCAGTTGGATAGCGAGGACCACCTGGACGCACTTCTGGGGCAAAAGAAAGCTGGGCGCACCTTGCTCGTCGAACATGCACACAACATGGTCTTGCGGCAGGCACATTGGAAGTACATCCCGGCATCTAAAAAAGAGGCCCGAACGGGGGTATTGGCAACCGATCAACTTTACCAGTTGGAATCCGACCCGTTTGAAATCGATAACCTGGCGGACAGGTATCCGGAACTAGTTAAGGAGATGGCGGCGGAGTTGAAAGCGATCGTGGAGAAGTGATTGAGCAGTATCGATTCGCTTCAATCGGCAAGTTGATGGATTGTCGCAACTGACCGACTCAGCCTATTCGAGCGCATCAATCTCCTTATCATCCGGAAAGATTTTCTTAGCTATCTCCACCAGCGGTCCTCGAATCGCGTCGGTGTCTTCGGTGCCACCACCTTTGCCTTCAGATATCACCAAAAGTTCATCACAGGAAAAGCAGAAGTAAATTTCTGTCGACTTGCCATTCTTTGTGTACCGAACTACGAGGCCGGGATTGAACATGCAAGCCTTGGCTGCTTCCCACCAATAGGCGTTGTCATTCAAGAGAATCGTGGCGAGTTGTTGGCCGGTCGTGGCTTCGACCTCCACAGGCCCAGTTAGAATCGGATATCCGACTAGCGGCCGCGTACGGTCACGTTGTTTCACGCGACCATCAATTCGAAACGCTTCGATCTTAGTGGGCGACAGAATGTTCTCAACGCTCTGGGGACCTGCAAATAGTTTGACCACACGAGAGTCGATATCTTCAACACGAAGCTTTGGCGACTGTGCCCGAACGGCGAAGACCACGGCCACCACGGCACACACTGTCAGCGTTAGCCCGATAGCCAAAGTGGCTTTCGATCGAGGCTTGGGAATTGATTCCATTTCGCATTACTCCCCTACATTTCCCGAGGCATTGGTCTACGACTCCCTCGATTGTATGGTCTACTGCGTGAGCAGCAAGAAAAATCTCGCAGGGCATACCCACTTGTGAGAAAACCGGACGCTATCGCGTTTCGGCTGATACCGACGGCCCTTTCCACCCGCACTGCCCGCATTTTCGGCATCCATCAGCCGTTTCCGATCGTTTTCCCACGGGCACATTCTTCCTACTATAGGCTCCTTAACGCGCGGGCCATCGCGCGGTAAACTGGCCTGTAGAAATAGACGATTTAGGTAAGATATACTGGCATATCCCGCCTGTTGTACCCAACTTCACCTCTCCCTCTGGGAGAGGTCGACGCCCCAGCGTCGGGTGAGGGATTTTTGGATAGCTGAGTTAACCCACCTGACGCCAATACCCCGCTCATTGCATCCTGCTAACTGTCCGAACACCTATGCCGCAAGCCCTAGCGGGGATCTTTACCCCCAACCTGATACCGCTCGACCGCCACGGCGAAATCGCCGAAGGGGAGCTGCGTCGCTATATCGACTGGCTCATCGATCACGGGGTGCATGGCCTCTACCCCAACGGCTCGACCGGCGAGTTCACTCGCTTCACCGTCGAAGAACGCCGCCGCATCATTCAGATCGTCTGCGACCAGGCCGCCGGGCGAGTCCCCATCCTGGCCGGGGCCGCCGAAGCGAACGTGAAAGAGACACTCATCGCCTGCGAACTGTATCACCAGTATGGTGCCACGGCGGTCGCGATTGTCTCGCCCATTTACTACCGGCTCAGCCCAGACTCGGTCTATGCCTACTTCAAAGAGATCGCGCTGAATTCGCCGATCGACGTCACGCTGTACAACATTCCGATGTTTGCCAGCCCGATCGATGTCCCGACGATCCGCCGCCTGGCCGAGTTCCCGCGCGTCGTCGGCATCAAGGACTCATCTGGCGACATCTCATTCATGCTCCGGATGATGAGCGCCGTGCAGCCGATCCGGCCCGACTTTGTCTTTCTCACCGGTTGGGAAGCGGCACTCGTTCCCATGCTGCTGATGGGTTGCCAAGGAGGCACCAACGCCACCAGTGGCGTCGTGCCCGAGATTACTCGCAAGTTGTACGATCTGGTGCAGTCTCGCAAGATCGACGAGGCACGCACGTTGCAATTGCGACTGCTAGAGCTATTCGACGCGATGCTCTACTCGGCCGATTTCCCCGAAGGATTCCGCGCGGCGGTCGAGCTGCGTGGCTTCAACTTTGGCATAGGCCGTCAGCCCATGAGCGAGTCGCAACAGGTTGACCGCAACGCGCTGCAAAAAGTGCTGCAATGTATTTTGCACGACTTTGGTTTCGTTGATCCACCCGGTGGGGGCTGTGCCACGCGGACCGGCAACATGAACGCCGATCGCATCAGCCAGATTACCGCCCAAGTCATCGATCAGCTTCGCCAAAAGGGGGTCAGGTGAAACACGGACTAGCGATACTGGAGATCGGCAACTTCACGCCCGCACTTGTCGCGCTCGACGCGCTCGACAAGGCGGCCGATATCCGTCTGGAGCAGATGGAGCTGAACGACTTCAACGGCATGGTGCTGAAGATTTCTGGTGACTCTTCCTCTTTGCGTGCCGCAGTAGCCGCCGCGCAGGAGCAGGTTGCCCAGATGCAAGGCAAAATCTCGGCGACGGTGATCGATTCACCGTCCCCCGAGGCACTCAAAGGAATCAACAGCGGTAAGGAAACCTCCCCACTACTAAACGCCGCGACAGTTTACTTTCCCGATTACCAGAGACTTTCTACCATTTCTAAAGCAGAGACCACGCACATGCCGGACATGCCATTCGCCATCGGACTGATTGAGACCCAAGGATTCACCGCGGTGATGGAAGCCATCGACACCGCTTGCAAAGCTGCCAATGTCGAGATCCTTGGCAAGGAAAAGCTCGGCGGCGGGTACATCACCATTCTCATCAAAGGTGACGTCGCCGCAGTGAAAGCCGCCATCGACGCCGGCAAGGAAAAAGTCAACGGCCTCGGCAAGCTCATCGCCGCGCATGTGATTGCTCGACCAAGCCCCGCGATCCTGAGCTTGTTTCCGAAGGTGTAGGTGGCACACATTGTCATTCCCGCGAAGGCGGGAATCCAGTCGATGAAGCAGCCCGTCGTCTACTTCCTCGCCAGCCAACGCAACGGCACGCTCTACATCGGCATGACGAGCAACCTGGCCGAACGAGTCTGGCAGCACAAGAACGACGTCGTTGAATCATTCAGTAAGGAGTATGGCGTTCACTTGCTTGTCTACTACGAGCAACACGAAAGCATGGAAAACGCCATAGTTCGAGAGAAGCAACTGAAGAAGTGGAACCGCGCATGGAAGTTGCGTCTGATCGAGGAAATGAACCCAAACTGGGATGATTTGTATGAGTCGATCTTATGAATCACTCCGCCGATGGCAATTCTCTGGATTCCCGCCTGCGCGGGAATGACGGGGGGACAAGTTGAGGTCATCGCCTCGGAAAGTCAACGCATTTCTACTGCTCATGCAGACAGTTTTTGTCTGGGATGCGCTACTTATGGTATAATTTAGTCATGAGCACCATCATTTCCGCCCATTACGACGGTCGCGTAATTGTTCCCGACGAACCACTCTCGCTCCAGCCAGGTGAGAAAGTGCGCGTCACGATCGAGCGCGACTCTGAAGCCAAACAGCCACAACCGCGCCGACGAGCCGGCGGCCTCAAGGGCAAGATTCGCATCGGCGAGAAGTTCGCTGAACCACTTCCCGACTTTGAAGAGTACAAGTAGGTGGAGTGCTATTCGCGGTGCGCGTACTCGTCGACACTCATACGCTGCTCTTTTTTGTGGATGACAGTCCTAGGCTGCCGCCTAGAGTCAAGTCAATCATCGAGCAAGAAGACACCGAAGCCTTCGTAAGCTCGGCCAGTCTATGGGAAATCACGATCAAGTACGGCTTGGGACATCTTCAGTTGTCGGTCCCGCTGGAGCGTTTGCTTCACGATCAACTCGTTGCCGATGACATCGTGCCGTTGCCAATTTTGCCGGCACATTTGGTCACCCTCAGCGTACTGCCACAGAGAAAACATCGCGACCCATTCGATCGTCTCATTGCGGCGACCTGCCTCGCCGAAGATCTTATTCTGCTATCCAAAGACACTGAGTTCGATCCTTACGGCATCCGCCGCGTGTGGTAGTGCAGCGTAGCAAGACCTTCGCATCGGAGCATTTAGACTCGAACGGTCGTCTCTGTCAGCCCGGGGTGTAGCCGCGCAACGAAAACGTAGCAGGTACCGTCCCCGTGCCGTAGCCTTACCGCGAGTTGGCATCGATCTTCAACGCGCCAGTCGAATCGCTCTTTCGGCGGAGCGAAAGGCGACTGTAGGGTACCGTGAAACGCACCGCGCGTTTCGTTTGAGGTTGCGCACCGCCATGCATTATTCGCGCAGGAATCGTTGCACTTCGACCGCTCGGTGCGTGAAACGTACCACGAACTACGTTTGACTGAACTTCACATGTCTTGCACGGACTCAGACGCATCTAGCAAGCTTTTGGCGTACCTCGCCTTGTTTGAATCCCCTTCCGCAGCTACGCGCAGCTTCGCCTTGGATTCCTCAGAGATTGGAATCTTCATAAAGCTGACGATGATTTCTTCATTCTCCGTGGTTTGTACATCGCTCAAGATGCGTAACACAAACGGCTCGTCTGCGCGGTCCCAATCCACCGTGTATTCCGGCTTGAGGTGATCGTTGACCAACTTATGTTGTATTCGGTGCGTTAGTGCATGTGCTGCCTTCGTGTGTCCGACCCATGCCTTGCGGCTTTGCTTGCCTCCGGCCAACGCCCACGCCCGCCAAAGCCGACTCTCGAATTGTCGGTATCGCTCCCGCGTCGCATCGTCGGGCAGACTCTTGGCATAGTCCATCGACGCCAACAAAGCATTTAATTGGCTTAACTCAGAAGAAGCTCGACGATAACTATCCTTTTTCTCCGGATCTTTGCTTGCCGTTAGCCATTTGTTCCGCGTATTTTCAATTTTCGCGCGGACGTCTTCCATGTCGTAACTGCGTAGAAGTTGCATTCCCACTTCCCAGTCGAAATTCGGCCTGTCATTCGTTCCAAGACGTTCCTCCACCGGCCCTGGATCCAAAATGGTTTCACGGATCAAAAACTCCCGCGCTTCGTTGTCGTGGTACAGATCGATTGCCACCGGGACCAAGTTACTCAAATCATGGTAATAACGAACGCTGCGATTGACGGCATCTTGAATGCCAAGCGTATTCTTCGGATCCGCAATACGAGCGATAGTTGCGTGATAGAGATCGTGGACTACACGTGATTCGGCGTCCGTGGTTAATGCATGCACAGGTGTAGAGCGATGCTGATATAGCGCAATGATTCCCTTGCGACCATACTTGTCCGCCAATTTCTGCGCGCTACTGCCAACCAGCTTAGACCGGTCCGGGTACTCCTTGTCCTTTGGGTCTGCGGCCACAATGGCCCGCACCTCAGCAATCAAATCCTGCCAAACTGGCGGCAGCGGCTCCGGCGCAGCTTTCTTCGCCTCTGCTTCTTGAGCAACGGCACCTCCCGTTCCACTCAGTGCCGACAACAATACGACCAGAAAAAAGCAACGCCGCGCCATGTGAAATCCCCCACAGTTTCGAAGGCTATTATCTGGACAGTCGTTGGCTCAATCGCCTGCCAAACGCTGCCTGCATTATCGCGGCCCACCACGGAATGAGAACAGCATTTGTGTAACGAGTTTGTAACAACGCAGGTCCATGCACGCGGAAAACTCCGTCCTAATTGCTTTATGCGCTTGAAAAAAAGCCACCACCTCTGCTAGGGTGAACTCAATGGCATTCTAGGAATGGATTCCCGCCCCACGCCTGCGCGGTGGCAAGCTATGCGCGGGAATGACGGAGAAGAATAGATTTCCGCCCACGTGGGCACGACGGTAGGGCTGCGCGACGAAATCGCAGTGTCAATCGGCAGTCGTGGTACGTTCCACGCACCGGCCCGTTAGGTTGCAAACGACCGCTCGATGTTGAGGCGATATGGTTGCGCTACCTCCAGCGTGGTGTGCGGTGCATTTCATGAACCCTACAGGACTGAAAAAACGAAAAATCAGACGCGCGCAACGTACCCCACAACCAAAATGTTAAGCTGGAGAACCGAACATGGCCGCACCCCTGGCAGCGCTTGAAATAAAGCCACGTGTTCTGCTACACCGGAATGCAAGAACAACTCGCTTGTTCTGGACATTACCTCCGTGCTCTCAGTGTCTCCGTGGTGAACTGTCCCCGAGATGAACCTCCAAAGTGTATGATCGCCCTTCACGCCGCACCCCAACTCGAACTGGCGGAGAATTTGCGTCGCTTGCTCGCGCGGCAGGGGATGTCGATTGTCGAATTGGCAGACTTGTCCGGGCTGGATCTGCGTACGCTACGCGGAATTTTGGCCGGTCGCAAACGCCCACACAGCCGCACGTTGCACCGTTTGGCCAATGCGCTATCGGTTTCGGCGGACGAACTGTTTCAGGATCCTTCGCTGCTGGTTCATCGCAGTTTTGATCGGCAGACGAATCCCGTGGTAGCGGATATTTTGCGGGAGCATGCCGATCTGGTGCGTGGCTGGGGGGAGAGCGATTTCGACGAATTGTATAGCCGTTTTGGCACCGGTGGTGCGCTGACTGCCGAAGGGACGGTCGAAACAATTCGTTCGATGAACCATGTCCGTCGCGTGCAAAATCAGGTGGCTGTGCTGCTTGAAACGGCCGAGGCGGAATTGCTGTCGCAATTTGTCGAAATGCTGTACCGCCGTGTGGTGGTCGTGGATGAGCAGGGTGAACTGCTTGCTCCTGCTGGAAAATTGCCCGATTTGCCGGGTGCCGCAGAAATCCGCGAAAAACCCCAGCGTGTTGACGATCCGACCCTGGATTTCTATTCTGAACACTCACATTGATGAGAGTTCAACGCTTGGATTAAGGACCGCAACGACATGGCGCACGAAGTTACGCTGATCACCGGGGACGGAACTGGACCAGAACTGGCCGAAGCAGCACACCGCTGTATCGACGCCACCGGGGTCAAAATCAACTGGGACGTTCAAGAGGCTGGCGTCGATGTGATGGCACGCACCGGCAATCCGTTGCCCGACGCCACCATGGAAAGCGTCCGCCGCACGAAGTGCGCACTGAAGGCACCGATCACCACCCCAGTCGGGACTGGCTTCCGCAGTATCAACGTCCACTTGCGTCAGGCGCTCGGGCTGTTCGCCTGCATTCGTCCTTGCAAGCAGTACCCCGGCGTGCGGTCGTTTTTTGACAGTGTGAATATCGATCTGGTGATCTTTCGCGAGAACACGGAGGATCTGTATGCGGGTATTGAGTTTGAGCGAGGCAAGCCAGAGACGAAGGCGCTGATTGAGTACATCAACTCCAACAGCCAATCGGGCAAGATCAAATCCGGTGACGACGAAACCGGCATTTCGATCAAGCCGATCAGTGTCTCCGGCAGCGAGCGGATCATCAAGGCGGCCTTTGACTATGCCAAACTGCATGGCCGCAAGAAGGTGACCATCGTTCACAAGGCCAACATCATGAAGTACACCGATGGCCTTTGGCTGGAGACTGGTCGGAATATTGCCAAGCAGTACCCCGGCATTGAGTTTGAAGATCGCATCGTCGACAACATGTGCATGCAGCTCGTGCAAAAGCCAGAACTATACGACGTGCTGGTGCTAGAGAATCTGTACGGGGACATCCTCAGCGATCTGGCAGCCGGGCTGGTTGGTGGACTTGGTGTAGCCCCTGGTGCGAACATTGGCCCGAACGGTGCGGTGTTTGAAGCAACGCACGGCAGTGCTCCGAAGTATAAGGGTCAGAACAAGGTCAACCCGACGGCGGTGATCCTGTCTGGCATGTTAATGCTGCGACACCTGGGTGAGACCGATGCTGCACAACGATTAGAAGACGCAGTCGCCACAGTGATCAAAGAAGGCAAGTCGGTCACCTACGACCTGAAGGCCGACCGCAACGACCCAACAGCCGTTGGCACCAAAGAAATGGCCGACGCGATCATTGCGAAATTGAAGAAGTAGAGCAGTATTTTTCACCTCTCCCGCTTGCGGGAGAGGTCGTCGCCCCAGCGACGGGTGAGGGCGCGTGAGTGAGTAGAGATGTGAAAGTAGTGAGTAGAAACACCGAACAAGGCCGAGTTCCATTTTTCTACTTTCTACTCTCAACCTTCTACTCTCTCGCTTGCCCTCACCCCCGCCCCTCTCCCCGAATGCGTCAGGCTTGAAAGCAAAACTTGTTGCGTGGAGAGGGGAGAATTGGTGGTCGATCCGTTAACCGAGGTTCCGTTCGCTTCACCTCTCCCGCTGGCGGGAGAGGTCGCGGTATCAGCCGCGGGTGAGGGAGTCTCAGCGCTGAGGAGCTGATTCCTGGGTAGGCGACATTGCAAGAAATCCAACCAACGCACATCGGCTACGGCACCGGGACGGTGCCTGCTACATCTTGTGAACCAATCGATATCCAGTTACTTCCGTCGATTGGTAAGCGGCAACGAACGTGGCCTGTTGGCGGCCACTGCGCGGGCAGCGCTCCGTGTGGCCGAAGTGCCGTATACACTAGGCGTACGCTACCGCAATCGGCAATTTGACAATGGCGCAAGGCCGACGATCTCGGTTGGCGTGCCAGTTATTAGCATTGGCAATCTCACGCTCGGCGGGACCGGCAAGACGCCGATGGTCGAATGGGTCTGCCGCTGGTTCCGTCAGCGAAACGTCCGCATCACAATCATCAGCCGCGGCTACAAGGCCGAGGACGGTGCGACGAACGACGAGGCCTTGGAGCTGGAGCAAAAACTCCCGGACGTGCCGCATGTGCAGAACCCCGATCGTGTTGAAGCGGCCAAGATGGCGATCGAGGAGTTCGCCTGTCAGGTGATTGTGCTGGACGATGCGTTTCAACATCGCCGGATCGCGCGGGATCTGAACATCGCATTGCTCGATGCATTGCAACCGTTTGGTTTTGAACATGTGTTTCCGCGTGGCACGCTGCGTGAACCGGCCACCGGTTTAGCCCGTGCTGATTTGGTGGTGTTGACTCGTGCCGATCAGATGACAATCGCACAACGTGCCGAAGTGCAGGCCCGTGCGGCTAAGCTGGCACCTGCCGCTGGCTGGGCCGAATGCACACATGCGCCAGTCTCGCTGCTGAGTGCCTCTGGCACGGAGTATCCTCTGACTGCGCTGCAAGCGAATGTTGGGCGACCACGTGTCGCCGCATTTTGCGGAGTCGGCAACCCAGCCGGTTTTGCACATACGATCACGGCTGCCGGATACGACCTCGTGGAGTTACGAGAATTTCCCGACCACCATAACTACACGCGTGAGGACGTAGAGTCGCTCAAGCAATGGGCTAGCACTGTCGGTGCCGATACGATCCTCTGCACCCACAAAGACCTGGTAAAGATCGAACTTGAACGGCTCGGGAACAAATCGCTCCGCGCGGTGCGCATTGGTCTGGACTTCCTCGCCGGGCAGGAGGAGTTGGAGAAACGCCTGACTGCGATACTGGATGGATTGCCCTCGGATCCGTTGGAGGCGCTGGAGGCTTAGGCCACTTCGCGATTGTTCGCGACAGACCCTTTCGCTTCTACTTTAGCAATTGGCTGAGCACCGTCCACACGAAACATGATGCCGCTTTCGTTCGCAGGCACACCGGCCGATATCAACTCCTGCACCACGGTTTCTGGGCTGTGCCAGTTCCCCCAGGCAGGAGCGAATTGTAGAGCCGTACTGCGGTAGTGTGAGTAATGGTTCGCCATATCGCGCAGCAGTTCGGGCACCTGATCGATGTCAGCCGCGACCAGCCCGACGGCACCCGTTGGTAGCGGCATGTCAGTGGTCGCTTGGAACGAGCTGCAAGCAACCTTGTGCAATTGGATCACCGTTTGATCGAAGGCGTTTCGCAATTGCAATCGCACCGATTTTGCGCCAGCAACAAGCCGCACGATCAACGACGCGGGTTGGCAATCGGGGCGGGGGCCAATAATTTCGCGAACGGTTTGAATCACCTTGCCAGTGGCATCAAGCTGTTCGCAAATCGAATCGAGATAGACGCCATGTGCAAACTCACTTGTCCATTCGAGTTTCCAGGCGAGGTGTGTCGCTTGCAGCGGTCTCTCCAGTTCCAGGGTCCAGGGCAAGTTGCTGCACGTCGGGGCGGCACCTGCGGCGGTCATAGTCGTAACTCGACTCAGTCGCGACTCGCTGGCCAGTTGTGCAAGGAGGCTGTCTCGATGCTGAAAAATCGTTTCATAGATTTGATCCGCCATCCAGCACCCGGCGGGGACGATGACCGGCACGCCCGCCTTGAGCATTTCAACCATCACGCCGGAGCAGCGAACGTAGTAAGTATCGGAATCGTAGAGGAGCAAGCCGATGTCGGAAGTTTGAATCAGCTTGAGATATTGATCGGTCGCCAGTGGCCAGCGAACCACACCGACGGTCGAAATGGCATTCGGATTGCGATCGACCTGATCGTAGCTGGCCTGCTTGCGCAGTATGCGTGGCAGCTTGCCAAGTCGCTTCGACTGGACAATCAGGCGGAGCTTGCCCGCCGCAAAGTATTCCTTCCACAGTGGACCGGTTGCTCGATCGAGGTTGTGGGAACCTTTTTCAGGACGAATCCCACCGGCGCAGGTGACGCGAAGTGCTGTGCCGGGCGCAATTTCATGCGATTGAAAATTGAGCAATTCTGGATTCACCGGGTAGGGCAACGTCGTAAACGGTGCCGCGTCCAGCCGGTTGTACTGGTCGGCCAGCAGTTCGGTCGTGGTGTAGAAATGCAGCTTTCCTTCTGGCAGGCAGTTCGCCGCCTCGGTGAAGATCCGCTTCATTGGAGCCAGTTTCTTATATTGCTCAGCGTACGCCGGTTCGCGGCCGTTGAACAGCTTGAAATGAAACTGTAAGTGCCAGTTGCAGACGGCTGCGCGCGGTTCGCTGCGAACAAAGTCACACCAGCCGACCAGGTCGCTTTCAGAAAGCGTCGGCACAAAAATCTGGTCGTCGGCAGTGATTTGCAACTGCGAGAACACTTCAGCAGTGTCATTAGCAAACCGCGAGAGAATCGTACGCTTCAATCGTTCCAGCCGCGCGATGCGCCACGCTTTCAGGCTGCGCCATGGTTGACGGAGAAACTCATTGGTTGTTGGAGTTCGCAAGGGACAGGCGGTTGTACTGTCTGCTATTTGTGATCGAAGCGAGCCATCAGGATCAAGCTGTTTTTGCTTCCCCTCGAACTTAGGAAATTCGTAGGTCGTGTGATGATAGGCCGTCAGTAGTTGCCACGTTGGTGGCAGCCGATGCTTTTCAAAGAACCGCCGGTTAACAACCAGCACCGGTTGATAGCCGGCTTGTTCGGCTGCACGCAGAATGTGAAATGCGTATTCGTAGTTGTGCCCACCCACGCGCTTGACCGAATGGTCGATTAATATGAATCGAGGCATTTCACTCCCTTGCCTGTTTTCTGACTTGCCGATCCGTGGCAATTGTTGATCACAATTTAACTGAATTGCTGAACGAGCAACGCGCACTTAACTGAACTCTCCACACTACCCTCACCCGTCGCTAGGGCGACGACCTCTCCCGCAAGCGGGAGAGGTGAAGGGGAGCAACGCATTCTCACTGCTGAGCGAGCCAGTAGTGGCACCCGATTACTCAGCACTGGCGGAGCCAGTGGCACACAGTTGATTCGCAGTGGCCTACGCCGCTAATCGCGCCGCACGGGTCACCGTGTAGTCGTCTAATTGTTTTGTAATACCAAACGGGGTCCACTTCGCACGCATGCGGCAGGTTTCTTTCCAGATCCGCATGTTTCGTCGACACGCTTCCTGGCGGATGTACCCCCGGTCGTGGTCGAGATGCACACACACAGCGCGATGACGGATTTGGACTGGCACTACCCCGATGTGGATCAGGCGCTCTCCCATTTCACGGTCTTCGGCACCATACTCCATTCGCTCGTCAAAGCCGTTCACGCGCAAGATGTCCTGCTTCCAAGCAGATGCGTTGTGCCCATTCCAGCTTGGTTGCGTTGGTGTGATCCGGTCAAGCCAATGGCTCCACTTTTCTGAACAGGCTAGCTTCAGCATCTTCAGCGAGCGACGCACTCCGTGTGCGCGTAGCCAAGAGGTATCGTGGATGCGATGTTCGAGAATATCATCGGTGGTGATATTGTGGCTTAGTTCACGGGGCAAGCGAAACAGGCCGCCGGAGAGGAAATGCCCCGGTTGAGCTAGTCTGAAATGTGTGTCCAAAAAATCCGCGCGAGGAATGCAATCACCATCGGTGATAACCAGGTAGTCGTGACTGGCCGCTTGGATCGCGCGATTGAGGATTGCGCACTTGCGAAAGCCACGATCCTCATGCCAGACATGTTGAATCGCCAGGCCGGTGCGGCGGCGCATGGCTTCGATGCGAAGCGCAGTGGCGGCGGTGGAACCGTCATCGGCGACGACGATTTCAAAGTTGCGAAAGGTTTGGGCAGCGTATCCCCAAAGAGTCTTTTCCAACCAATCGGGAGAATTGTACGTGCTGATGATGACTGAGAGCCGCATAGACGACATCCTTGTCGACAAAGCCTTGCAATGACGTGAAAGCGCGCTGCAGTCGATACTCGTGATTACGTCGAGAAGAACTCGACTGCACAGTAGCCAAGCGGCAGCGCTGCACTGAGTGCCATCAAATGATACGTCACTGTGCGAGAGGTCACAAGACGAGTCCGCATGCTAGCATGGCTCACTTAGCCGCCAGCCACTTCGATACGGTTGATCACTGGCACTGTGGAGTGAATCCGCATGACAGCCTGTTGTGCTAGTTGCTTGCAATAAAAATTCAGGCATGTGCCATCCAGTCGCACGGACTGGTGATCGACTTCGACAATCAGGTTCTGCACACCGCCGGACGTTTGGCGGCGAACTGCGCGTCGAATCCGCGCGGATAGTGCCTTGAAATCGATTGACGGCGAATGAATCACAACGTCGTCCGAAGTAATTGCCTGCGATAACTTTTCCATCTTACTTTCCTAACTCTGCGCGCTGTCGCCACCAGAATCCCTAATGGTGCGAACCAGCATAGGAGGAACTTCCATTGTTCCTCATTGAACACTGAACACTGTTGAACGAAGATCACTGTTGAACGAAACTCAAATCAAAATTGAATTCAAAGCAAACCAGCGTCTATACCGCAGCCGTTGGTACATTCGACTCAGGCCAACTCGATGGCTGCGAGATTGAATGACCAACTAGCGAACTGCGATGGAATTGACCACAGCCAGATCCCCGGCTATTGAACGAGCGGTCTCTTGAGCCAACTGCATGTGGTAGAAGCAAGAGACATGGCCGTGCAAGTGCAATGCATCCTCAGCGTGCTCCACTCGAAGCTCGCGTAGATCCGAAATCGAACTGGCCAGCAGAGCTTTTTGAACTCTGTGGACAGTTTCTTTTTTCGATTGATCCATCATTTTTCCGCCACGTTTGATCTGCCACCATCAAGAGCCAGTCCGCGTGAAATCCTTCGCGCGCGTCAACTCGCACTTGTCTAACTCTTACCGCCTAACACTTATGTGCCGAAAGCCTACCGTACCGTTTTAGTCATCTCAGTTTTAAGATGTCAATGCCGGCTTACAGAAGAATGCAAATTCATTTGCTGTGCATTCGGCATTCCACACCGATTGAGGTTTTTTAGCGAGCAATATAGCTACGAAACTCATGGCATATTACCCTAGTAAATCCATTTGCCGTATATTGCCTAAGATTCCAGCGTGTTGCCTTGCGGCGTCTGCAAGAAAAAGGCCTCCGAGCAGATTGCTCGGAGGCCTGTGAAAAACGAATTTGCCTAGGGTGAAGTGCGGCAATTAGACCAGCTTACCACTCTTTTTCAGAAATTCGATCACTTCATCGGCCAATTGCTCGGCCGTTTTGGTGCTAGCATCCAGCCGCAGTTCAGCGTTCAATGGTGCCTCGTACGGATCGTCGATCCCGGTGAAACCTTTGATCTCTCCAGCGCGGGCTTTCTTGTACAGCCCCTTCGGATCGCGCTGTTCGCAAATTTCAATCGGTGCATCGACGAAAACTTCGATGAAGTCACCCGGTTGAAATCGCGCACGCACAGCATCGCGATCGCGGCGGTAAGGGCTGATAAATGCGGTTAAGGTAATATTTCCCGCCGAGGCGAACAACTCGGCCACGGCACCAATCCGGCGAATGTTTTCTTCGCGGTCTTGTGCCGAAAAACCTAGTCCAAAACGCTTGGCAAACTCTTCGCCATGACGTTCCTTCAGTGCTCCTGGTGCGGCGTTCAAACCCAGACGGACGTTGTCCCCGTCCAGAACGAAGCTGTGCTTGCCAGCGGCGTGCAACTTGTGATCGACCAGATTGGAGATGGTGCTCTTGCCACAGGCGCTGAGGCCCGTGAACCAGATGACGCAACCTTTGTGGCCGTGCAGTTTTTCACGTTCTTCACGGCTGACACTATGAGCATGCCAATGCAAATGGACCTTTTCGTCGGACATAGCGAGAAATCACTCCTAAAAAAACAGGTAGGATCCAGCGAAATGAACGCTGGCGTTGAACTGTCGATGATAGTGGACCGTGGGGGTGGCGAAAAGGGCATTCGGCAAGACCAAATCGCTGGAAACAGGCAAATCACAGCTTGGGCGACCCTGGCCCCCCCTGGCCGACGCGTTCCGCCACGCTGTAAGTATCGATGTCGCGCCCTTGATAGGCGGTGATTAACTCGGCCAGAAAACCGATCGACATAAGCTGCCCCCCTAGCAGCAAAGCACCTATGCCATAGCTGACCGCCGGTCGCTGATGGAGGGGCACCATCGTGTTGCTGGGCCATAACTCATTTCGCAACCAGATTCCAGCTAAATAAGTCAGCACACAGGTTCCAATCGCAAAGAAAACCAGCCCGAGCGTGCCGAGGATGTGCTGCGGGCGTTGACCGAACCCGGTGAGGAACTTTACCGTCAGCAGATCCAAGAACCCTTTGACGAAGCGACGGAATCCGTATTTCGATTTTCCGAACTTGCGCGAACGATGATTGATGACCAATTCACCGACCTGGTAACCGCGTGCATGCGCCAGGACCGGCACGAATCGATGTAGTTCGCCGTAGAGCCGAACTTCATCAAAAATTTCGCGGCGATAAATCTTCATGCCGCAATTGTGGTCGTGCAGTTTCACCCCGGTCAGCCAACTCACCGTGGCGTTGAAAACACGCGAAGGGAGTACCTTGTGCCAGGGGTCATGACGGACTTGTTTATAGCCGCTGACGACGCCTAGTTCGCTGTCCATCGCGGCAATGAAGCGCGGAATTTCGTGTGGGTCGTCTTGCAGGTCCGCGTCCAACGTCATGACCAGCTCGCCGCGCGCGGCGTTGAACCCGGCACTGAGTGCAGCCGCCTTGCCAAAGTTACGACGAAAGCGAATGCCCGTGACGCGCGAATCGGTTTCCGCCAGTTGGCGAATTTCACGCCAACTTCCATCGGTCGAACCGTCGTCGACGAAGATCAGATCCAATTCGTACGCGTTCGCCGTCGCGACCTCGCACAGTTCGGCGTACAACGGGCCAAGGCTGAGAACTTCGTTGTAGACGGGGATCACTATGGAAATCATGGATTACCCAAAATGGAATGCCAATAAGGATAGGTGAATTCAGTTAACCCGACGCGCCATCTGTTGCCTTTCACTCCGTGAAAGGGCACTTGCTTGCAGGCGTGTCGTGCGGACCATTCTGTTCAAGCATGTCAATCAATACAAAAACGCTCTTTCGCGGAGCGAAAGGGGACAGTTCCACAGACTGAAAAAATAGGCAGGAGTCTGTGGAATGCATACTATACGACAGCGGCGCGGTCCGGTACAACAATCGCCGGTTTTTCTACTCGGTCGGGTTGGCGTTCTGCTGTGGAGCAATACCGCCGCGTCGAGCATATAATTTTCGCAATTGCAGCCGTTCACCGGAAAAATACAGCACGGCAGCCAATACCAACTCTGCCACCAGCCAGGTCAGCCGCAGCAAAATGGCTGAACCAACGGCGACCGCTGCGCCTAGTTCGGGTGCCAGGATCGTGAGCAGCACCACCTCGCGCAC
>JAWXCH010000346.1:0-3575 GCA_034440595.1 Planctomycetota bacterium
ACCGCACGCGGTCCCCTGCTCCGCAGCGGCGCACGGCCGGGCGATCGAATCCTGGTCAGCGGCAGTTTTGGTGGCAGTATCCTCGGCCGGCATCTGGATGTCGAACCGCGCGTGCGCGAGGCCCTCTTACTGCATGCCAACTACGAATTGCACGCGGGCATCGATTGCAGCGACGGCCTGTCGCTCGATCTATCACGATTGGCCGCCAGCAGCAACTGCGGCGCGGAGGTGGATATGTCCAAGATACCGATTGCCGCAGCAGCCTATGAACTGGCGAAGCAGACGAGCGATACAAATGCTCTATCGCATGCTCTATCCGACGGTGAGGACTTTGAACTGATCCTGGCGGTCCCCCCTGCCGCCGCAGCACAGATCATCAGCGAGCAACCTTGCGCGCCCGTCCACTTCACCGACATCGGCCAATTCGTCGCTCAGCGTGGCTTGTGGCAGAGAAGCGAAAGCGGTGCCGTTCTGCCGCTGGAGGCGAAGGGGTTTGTGCATCAATAATGTAGCCGGCACGGTCTCCGTGCCGTTAAACAAACATTACGCGTCATTCCTGCGCTTCCGTCGAAGCACGCCCCTCTTCACCTCTACCGCCCGCGGGAGAGGTCGCGGTATCAGCCGCAGGTGAGGGTTTTTTTTGCCTACGCAGTGCCTGGCAAGTACAGCTTGCCCTAATCATTGTGGTGCGGGCTTCCAGCCTGCAATAGAAACTTATGTAACCCGACGCGCCAGCGAGGCGAACCACCAGAACGCTCTGAACTCGTAAAACGCCAGCGCAGCAACTCACCTTCCTACTCTCTTGGGCGCAGGCCTACACATGCCGAAAAGCCGCTTTACGCAGTCGAGTCTAAAAAAACGACAAATTCTTAAAAAAACGCTACCTTGAGAATTCGACGGCGGCCTGCGAGATTTCAAGGTAGGTAAATCGGTATACTGGACGTATCAACTCACCGGGGAACGGCGGACACCGCTGGCTCAGGCCCGGCACTGCCGCGGAGAAGTGAATCTGAAATTACGACAACCAACCCTACCCTTGGAAGCAAAACCAGCGCCTCTCAACCAATGACCATTTTGTGCCACTGTGGGTGAAACATTTCACCATGAATACGACTCTCAGCAATCAGATTAGAACTGACGTAAGGGGCGCCTATGGTTCGGTTTCATCACCGAACTGGTCATTTTGCGAAAAGCGTTACGCCAATCATCCTTACGGCGGTTTGATAGAACAGCTTGCCCATGTCGGCGCGACGCAAGAAACAACAGATCTAAATGACGACGTTTCGGTTGTTGTTTTTGTCGATCTCGATGGCGACCAAGGCCTGACTATCCGATTATCGTTAGTGGGCAAATATGCCTGTGTTTCAAACTCTGCCGGAATATTCCTGCCGGAACAGGAACTTTTGGATGATAGACGATCACGAAAGATTCTGGAGTTGGTAAGACAAGAAGGCGTTTCCATCTTGAGACCGCAAGAGTTGAGTGAACAATTTAATTTTGGTGATGGTTTGGCAACAGTCTATGAAGTCTTGTTCTCCGCGGACGAAGCAAATGGTTAATCCGTGGCCCTAAGGAATAGAACGGAGCAGATCGCCGCGTTCCACTGCCGGCTTGTCCAGCAGTATGCCTCGGAGCATCGGTTGCACGTAGTTTAACGGTCTGAATTCGGCCATCTCCTGCTCGGCTGTTTCCCCACTCTCGCACAGCGCGTCAACACCAAAGCCAAGCCATTTTGACCACAAGTTATTCGCCACTTTCTCGCTTGAAAAAAAGCCACCACCTCTGCTAGGCTGAACTCTCGGATTCCCATCGCGCGCCTTCGCGGAGGCGGGCAGCAGTGATTCCCGGCGACTTGTGTAGTTCCTGGTACGTTCCACGCACCGGTCGCTTTAGTTGCAACCTGGGCTCGGTTATTGAGGCGGAATGGTTGCGCTACCTCAAACTGAGTGCGCGGTGCGTTTCACGTCCCCTACAGGCCTGGATTCCCGCATTCGCGGGAATGACGGTAGTGGCACAGCAGAGCGAGGAAGGCACTCTTTCGGCGGAGCAATTGGCGACTCTCGCGCTCCGCTGGCGCGTCGCGGCTAACACTCTAGAACGCCTTTCGTCAGTTCTGGCTCGTTTCACCCCACCTGACTCGACAGAAGGACAGCCCCGAAAAAAACAAAAAATCAAACGTACCCCACGTACCTGACGTACGTAACAGCCAATCGCCGCAATGCCAACCTCTCGCATAGAACAAATCTGCCGTCGTTTAGGTAGAATAGATAGACCAGTCCACGGCGCTACTTCGATATATTGTCCCGCTTACGACCTCTTTCACGAACGTCCCTATGAACCTCTGGATGACCATTCGCATTGCTCGCCTGGCCCTGGCCAAGAACAAAATGCGCGCGGGGCTGACGGTGCTGGGGATTGTGATTGGCATTGCCGCCGTGATTACGATGGTCTCGCTAGGTCAGGGTGCCGGGGCAATGGTCCAGAACGAATTTCAAAGCCTGGGGACCAATGTCATCATGGTCTTCCCTGGCCGGATGCAAGGGGGTGGCGTGCGACAGAGTAATGTTAAGACCCTCACCGGAGCAGATGCCACAGCCATTTTCGAGCAGTGCAATGCCGTGCTGGCCGCTACGCCGGTCGTGTCCATGCAGGCTCAGGCCATCTATGGCAACGTCAACTGGGCACCGCGCGAGATCCTTGGCGTGGATGATTCCTACCCGCTAGTGCGCAATTGGCAAGTGATGAGTGGCAGCTTCTTTACCGCAAATGAAGTAAAATCCGCCGCGCAGTTATGCGTAATTGGTAAAACGATTGCTAAGAAACTGTTTCAGACCACGAATCCCGTGGGGCAGATGATTCGGATCAAAGGTGTCCCGTTCACCGTGATTGGGGTCCTAGAAGAAAAAGGGGCCAGTATGGTTGGTCAGGACCAGGATGACCTGATCGTTGCTCCGTACACGACAGTCAAGCAACGGCTGAGCGGGTCTGAGTTTTTCAATGTCGACATGATCGTGGCCTCGGCACGAAGTACCGAACGGATGCCCGAGGCCCAGACCGAGATCGAGTATTTGTTACGGGACCGGCACAAAATCCGCACCGGCGAAGCGGACGACTTTACGGTTCGCAATACGTCAGAAATTGCTGGCGTGCTAGGGGTCATCACCGGTGTGATGACAATGCTCTTGGCGTCGATTGCCAGCGTGTCGCTCTTGGTCGGGGGCGTGGGGATTATGAATATCATGCTCGTCTCGGTCACCGAGCGCACGCGCGAGATCGGTATTCGCATGGCGGTCGGTGCGCGCGGCAGTGATATTCTGCGGCAGTTTCTGATCGAAGCGGTGTTGCTTTCGGCGATCGGCGGAGCGGTTGGCGTGCTGCTCGGTGTGGCCGCTTCGATGGGAATCACCGCCGGCATCAATGCGGTCACCAAGGGGACCAAATGGCCACTGGTCATTTCTGTTGAGGCGATTTTTGCGGCAATGCTGGTCGCCAGTTCGGTGGGAATCTTTTTTGGATATTACCCAGCACGCAAAGCTAGCCGCCTCGATCCGATTGATAGTTTGAGGTATGAGTAG
>JAWXCH010000347.1:0-18711 GCA_034440595.1 Planctomycetota bacterium
ACCTTAAACGCCGAGCAGCAAGACCAAATGGCGCTGAGTCAGCAGATTCAGGCTGCCAAAGACGATATCCAACAAAGTCAGCAAATCATCGAGCAGGTCGAAGGGGACGACGGCCCGGCGATCGAAATCACCAGCTATCCGACATCGCTGAGCAAAACGGTCGTCGGCACCGAAGTCCATTTTCAACTGAAACGGGGTCGAATCGCCTACGTCCCCTTGGACGAATTGTTTGAAGAGGCCAAGCGAAAAACGCGCAGCACATCAAACCTGCGCGATCTGACCGACCAGATCAATGTAGCCGGACCAAAACGCGGTTTCGAGCTGCGTTATGTCTTGATGGCCACGCCCGACCGAACGAAGGGAACTGTCAGCCTACACGCCGAGGAATTCAAAGTCGTACCCGTGCAGTCGGTTCTCGGCGAAACGGCGGACGAAGCGCTGGGTGCCTCGTCGCAATTGCGCCAGGATCTGGCTCGCTTCAACGTCAAAGACACCACCATCACACTCTGGGTCTACCCGGACAGCTTTGACGAGTATCGCAAGATCAACGAAGAACTGCACAAGATCGGATACTCGACCGCGGGTCGCCCGCTGCCGGAAGGGATTCCGATCGGCGGCTCGCCACATGGGTCGAAGTCATCGGCGCAGTAGACGACGTACTGCGCGTTCGACGGAAGGACAATAATAAATAGCAAATTGAACCCGACGGCGGGACGATTTGCTATTTGTTATTCACAAACCAGGCCACGTTTCCTGCTCCCTTCTATTCAAGGGGCTTGAATCTCTTCCCCATGCGCTCTAAAAGAAACGCATGAACAATGCGACCGAAGATATCTATCGATTGGCGTTGCAACTGGTGCATCGGCACTTGGAGGCGGCGGCTGTTCCGCATTCCATCGACGATGGCGACCTCTGCTTTCGCGGGCACCGGATTGGCCTGTCGATTACGTTTGGCAATTTTGCTGAGCAGTCGGGCGAATTCATTGCCCCGGTCGAGTTTCAGATGCATGTCGACGGGGACGACGGGAGCAAATTTCACGTCGGGACGCTGGGGCACGGCAAAACCGAAGAACTGGCGGTGAAATCGGCGTTGGAAGAGTGGCACCTGCTGACACTAGCACCGGTACTGGCGGCGCTGGGTGCACCGGCCGGTTCGCTGAAGCGAGAAGGCCCGACCGTTCGCTGGCAAGACTGGACAGTCTTTGCCGGTCGAGCTGGGCTACGTGGCACGCTGCCGCCCGGCCTGGCCTCTGGAGGGACGTTTTTTCGCCTGCTGATGAACGAAATCCGCAGTTACATCGCCAATTGGCCAACGCCCGCGGAGTTTACGCTGCGATCGATCTTCCTGATGTACTCGGCCGCTGGCGAAACGCCGGAATTGCAGGCCGCAGTGGACGGCTACCTGGATGAAGCCTTAACGGAGCGTCTCACCAAGCTGGAGTGGCCACAATCGCCAGAGCCGTACTTGTATAAGCAGATGTTCATCTTCGCGACCGGTCAGCCGTAATACGGTCTGTACTGTTCCCACAGGCGTGCCGTGCTGGCACCCCACTCTGTCTGCGAAGACTGGGCAATTTGCGGAAATCGGCCCCGTTTCGCTTTGCAGAAATGGGGCCTCGCTGCCTATACTGTGCTGATTGAAATCGCTGGCGTTTCGCGGTTGCCTGGGGCCAGGTGGCTGTGGAACTTCATTGCGGAACTTCTTGAATTGGCAGGACGTCGCCGGTCGCTTTGCGGCTGCGACCCAGGCACACACTACACAGGTAATTCGCATGGATGGCAAGTTTCTGTTGGGGCTAACTCTTTCGGTCGCGTTGACCAGCTTTGCGCCAGGTACGGAGCTGGGAGATTTGCCAGCGCCGCTTTACATTCCGCCGGTGGGAAACACGCCCGTTGACCGCGCCGATAACGCTGATCCAACAGGGGAGAATCCATCAGCCCAGCCCGTGAAGGAGACCGGCAACCCGTTGCGATCGGTGATGGTGCCACCACGATCAAAATCTGCTGCTACTGGTGATCCGACCGGTGTTGATCCTTCCGGCACTGACCCGACCGGCACTGACCCGACCGACGCAGCTTCGACCACCACAACTCCACCGTACGACCCAGCAGGTACCGATACACTTGGCAAGGGAGGCACACCTCCAGGGATGCTGGACCCCGCACTGGGAGTTGGTGCGGTTCCAATTGATACTTCGGGGACGGGATCGACGGCAGACGATACTGTTCTTCAAACGCAGTTCCAACCCGGCGGCGGAGCGAATAGTGCGCCAGCGGACGGCAGTGCGGGTGTGCCAAGAACTACTGTGCCGACCGGAGCAGATCCAACCAGAGTTACCGCTCCGACGCAGTCCGGTTCTGCTGGAGATCCACTTGGAACACCTCCCGCGACTACCGCTACCGATCCAGCGGCAAGCAGACCGTTAGTTACCGGCCCAACCGGGCTCGACGCGGCAATACGAGCCGCCGCCAACGCCTCGGCCGCGCTGTTAAGCAGTGGCCTGACGGGGCAAGCGTTGCAGGGGCATCCGTTGTCGCTGCAAGAAGCGCTCGGCGCGTCAATGGATCGAAATCAGCGAATCTCCATTGCCAGCGCGTACTGGAAGCTGTCGATTGCCGTTGGGCGATATAACTGGGCTTTGTCCGAAAAGACACAACTTGCCGCTGTGCCGGTCACGAACCCGCAACCGGCGTTGAGTTCGGCGTTGGCTGCCGCGGAGGCAAGAGTGGCGGAAATGCATGTGGAAGTGATTGCAGCCCAGTATCAATTGGTCGAAGCGATGGGCCAGCAGGGGCACATAGGACAGACAGCGCAGACGCGTCCATGGCCGGTTGATATGCCGTTGGTGGGGCCTTATCGGACTTATTTTGATACTCTGCTTGCGGGTCGAATGGTGCCGATTCGGATGCGTGCGATTGATGCCAGTTTGCCAATTCAACGAGAGGCGATCGACCTGCGTAGTGCTGCGGTGCAGGCAGCGGCCAGCAACGTCAAGAATACAGAGGACAACTACGGTGCTGGCAGCGGTTCCTTGGAGGCAATGCTCACCGCTTACACAAACCTGGCTCAGCAGCGGCAGGCGTTCTTGTCGTCGGTCCAAAAGTACAACCTGGATATCGTCGAATACGCCATGACTGTGGCCGGCCCGGATGCTAGTAGTGCGGTGCTGGTCACCATGCTGACGCGCACCAAACCGGTCACTAAAACTTCTGCAACATCCTCTGCCGCGGGTCATGTGGCAGGAGGGGCCGCGGGACAACCGACGTTGGCCGACCCGCGACGCGATACCCAAGTCATGCCGGCGGGAAAGTTTGAGCCGGATTGGAAAGGGGTCGCACCTGTCGAAGCCAGTTTGCCAGCAGGGTCAGGGTTGCCGGCAGGAGAAGCATCAGGCCTGCCGTCTGTGCTGCGGCCCGGTAGCGGATACTTGCCAGTGAGTCCGTAGGTAGAATCGCGACAAACCGAGCCAAGCCGCTTCCTTGATCTGGTGCGTTTTTCTGACGTACAAAAGGCGAAGTGTTTGCTATCGCCGGTCTGCCTTACAATTATGGCCTTATCGAGCCAAAGTGAGCTACTGCGGGCGATTCTTGCTTTCATTCTGAGCCATCAAATCTTTCGCCAGCTACCATTTGACAGCCCAGGCAAGGGGGAATTAAACTAAGAAGTCTGTAGCTAAATACGGCTATACCACCGATCTGGACAGACTGCCGGAGAAACGGGACATGAAGAAGACTGAAGCGAAGGTCTACAGAAACATGCTTCTGGCGCTGCGGTCGCGCCTTCGTGGTGACGTAAGTCAGCTTGCCGAATCGGCACTGAAGGGGAAGGGAGACTCGGGAGATTTGTCGCGAATGCCGATCCATATGGCGGATATTGGTAGCGATAACTACGAGCAAGAATTCACCCTCAGTCTAATGGAAAACGACGAGGGAACCCTCGAATCGATCGAACTGGCGCTAGAGCGGATCGAAGAAGGTGTCTACGGCGAGTGTGAAGAGTGCGGGGGCAAGATCCCAAAGCTCCGCCTGGAAGCAATTCCCTATGCCTCGCGCTGCGTCAAATGCGCCTCCAAACTAGAGAAATAGGCGTTTTCGCGGTCGATCGCGCAGTTTGACCTTGTCGGCAGTTTGATATTGCTAAAATCCGGTGCGGCGGATATCCCAAGTACCTGCCATGGCATCCATCCCGCGAAACCGCATCGTCGTATTTTTTCTAATCGCCGTAGCTGGCTGCGCGCTGGACCTGTGGACTAAGCATTGGATCTTTGCCAAGCTGGGTCTTCCAGCCAAAGAGCCGATCGTCATCTGGCCAGGCGTATTCAGCCTGACCACCACGCTCAACGAAGGGGCACTATTTGGCCTTGGCCAAGGAATGGTCTGGGTATTCGCCACGCTTTCGGTGGTTGCCGTCATCGGCATCTGTTATTGGCTGTTCTATCTGGGTGCCGGGAAAGACTGGATCCTGACAATTCCCCTGGCCATGATCATGGGTGGGATTTTTGGCAATCTTTACGATCGGCTGGGGATGCCTGGCTTGAAATGGAACGACCCAGATCGCCTGGGGGAACCCGTTTACGCGGTGCGAGACTGGCTTCACTTTTGCCTGCGGCGCGCGGACAACAGCGTGCTGTTTGATTGGCCCGTCTTCAATATCGCCGACTGTCTCTTGGTCTGCGGTTCGATCCTGCTGATCTGGTACGGCTTTCGGTACCCGCAGGACTCACCTAGCCCTGCGCCGGCCAAATCAAGTGGTGGCACTACATCTTAGCGCGCTACTGATTTTGCAGACTTGGCAGAGTTTATCCCCTCGCCGCGCAATTGCCAGGACACTTCGTGATAAACTTTGAATCCGCATCGCAAAATTGTTGACACTACCCAGTCGGACGGGTAATATCGCAAACGTGCAGGAGGGAGTGTCGCGGGCAAGCGAAGGCTAGATTTCGCAA
Organism: Planctomycetota bacterium; assembly: GCA_034440595.1. Classification (GTDB taxonomy): domain Bacteria; phylum Planctomycetota; class Planctomycetia; order Pirellulales; family JALHPA01; genus JAWXCH01. The sequence goes on from JAWXCH010000347.1 coordinate 4,947, forward strand.
TTACGTTTCGCAGTTGCATTTCACTGGCCAACTCTTTCTTTTGCACACATTAACTGGTGCAGCGCAGCGTGATCTATCGGAACTGGGGGCGAGGCAATTCGGGCCGTTTGTTTTTCCGTCGAATCGCGATCAGACTTCGCGCATTCCTCGGCATTTAGACAGCGGACTGAAAAGGTCGCTGACTATTTCTAGCAGCGACAGCATTCAGGCTTTCGATGGGAGATACTGCCGTGAAACTGTCCCGTACAGTGACCTATGCGCTACAGGCAACTTTACAACTTGCCCAGTCCGAGACCAACGAGCCGGTGCCATGCAGTCGGCTGGCATCCGAGGGTGACATGCCCGAGCGTTTTTTGCTACAGATCCTGCGTAGCTTGGTAACGCATGGCATCTTGCAATCGACGCGCGGCGTAGAGGGGGGCTACATGCTGGAGCGAGCTCCGGAGGATATCTCGCTGCTGGAAATTATCGAAGCCGTCGATGGACCGATGCATACCCGTTTGCCAGTGAACGAGAGCCTGCCAAGCGAGGCTCAGATCCGTTTACGTGATGCAATTCACTCCGTAGCCATTGAGGCACGCCGCCAATTGCACGAAGTCAAAGTCGCCAGTTTGGTCGATATCAAGCAGGCAGTTGCGATCTAGTGGTTCCAATTTAGGCCGTCAGCTTCAACAGATTGTCTGACTAGCAGAGAAATTCCCGCAGTACCGCTTGGCGAATAAGTCGCCCAGCGGTACTGTGTCGGAATGGAACCATCGACCGAACTTTCTCCCCGACTTCGATTTGCCGTCTCGATTGCGCGCGAGGCGGGCGATCACACGCTCAAGTACTTCCGATCCACGGATCTGCAGGTTGATCGCAAAGGGGACGAGTCCCCTGTCACCGTTGCCGATCGTGAAGCAGAGTTGCTACTGCGCAAACGCATTGCGGCCCAATTTCCCGACGATGCAATTCTTGGTGAAGAATTCCCGGAAAAGCCCGGCACTTCTGGCTATCGCTGGATTCTAGACCCGATCGATGGCACGAAGTCGTTCATCCACGGTGTTCCGCTCTATGGCACAATGGTCGGGGTGGAGCACGATCAAAAGAGCATTGTCGGTGTGGTCTACATTCCGGCGCTCAATGAGATTGTCTACGCCGGTCGCGGGGAAGGGTGCTGGTACCAGTTTCAGGATCAGCCAGTGCAGCGCGCGGCAGTTTCTAAGGTCAAAACATTGAGTGAGGCACTGTTTGTCACCAGTGAGGTGAAGACGTACCAGCGACGACCGTGCGGCACGGATGCCTACACTCGGCTTCAAGATGCCTGTCGACTATCTCGCACGTGGGGAGATTGCTACGGCTACCTGCTGGTGGCCACCGGGCGAGCCGAGCTGATGGTCGATCCCATCATGAATGTCTGGGACGCGGCGGCAATCCAGCCGATTCTGGAAGAAGCTGGTGGAACCTTTACCAATTGGAAAGGTGAGGAGACCATTCACAGCGGCGAAGGCATCGGTACGAATGGGTCGGTGCTGGATGAAGTGCTAAACTTGACCAGCGGCGACGCCTAAGCTTTTTAGGCCTTTCTGTGCCTCTGCGAGACGTGCGATAGGTTGGCCCCTCACGGCGACTTTCTATTCGTAGCTCGGCTAATTCGCATTTGCGTGCCATCCGGTCAATTTCTCTGCCCGAACCGGGAAGACGCAAACCCCGTATTATCTGCAATACCATAGCCAATCGTGTTGACTTCCATTTGCAATTCAACTACAAATAGCATTATGCAAGTTAATTGCATGTGACGGCATTGTGCTTTCACGTCGAGTTTGCCGATAGCACACTGATCCCACCCGCCTTATTCAGTTCAAGTATCCATTGTGATGAAACGCCGAAACGGATTTACGCTGGTGGAGTTGCTCGTGGTGATTGCCGTAATTGGCGTATTAATCGCGTTGCTTCTTCCGGCGGTGCAGGCGGCCAGGGGTGCCGCCAGGCGCACTCAATGCACCAACAATATGCGGCAAGTAGGGCTAGCCATTCGCATGTATTGCGACACGCATCGGGGCAAATTCCCCGAAAACGCCCACACGGGGAAATCCTGGATCTACTCGCTGGCTCCGTTTGTGGAAGATGTCGACGCGATTCGCATTTGTCCTGATGATCCGGTGGGAAGCACCCGGCTGGAAAACAAGCTGACCAGCTATGTGATGAACTCGTACCTTTCGTCCGAGGCGGGCACGAAGTTCACGAACTTCAACCGGCTGCAGGCCACCTCGAAATCGGTGTTTCTGATGGAAATAGCGGATCACAAGAATCCGGCGCTATCCGAAAACGACCACATCCATTCGCACTCTTGGTTCTCCCCCGCCAAGATTCAACAAAACAAGGTCCTAGCGGCAATCCAGAACGATATCGCCCTGGAACGCCATTCGAGCGGCACACATATGTTGTATGGAGATGGCCGCATCGAGTGGATCTCCAGCGAGCAAATTGGCAACTGGGCCAGGCAGCCTTTTGAGTTTATTCGTCCGCAGTAGTTTCCCGTGTCCTTGATTTTCCTCGTTGATTTAACTGTAGTTTTGCACCATTTGGGAGTTCAGAGATGAAGCATCGAATCCTTTCCACCGTTTCGTTATCAGCCCTGTTGATGGCTACCGTCGTGCTGACGGCGCGACCACTGGCCGCAGACGAAGAGCACGAACCACATCTCGATCTTTCCGCCAGAATCGTCGGCGGTGCGGTGGCAGTCGGTGGCTGGGAAGATGGCGTTGGCGATCACGGACTGGTGTCGCCCCCTGTCTTTGGGTTTGACCTTGGCTCAGTCGGTACGATCTGGCTTGAAGGTGACCCAGGCATGAATTCCCCAGGCCTGCAATCAGAACTAATCGAAGGGACTCTACTGCCCAGCGGCGTAGACTTGCGAATGAATCTGCTGGCGTTCAGCCTGCCCGGTGCCGTTGCCCCGTCCAATTTGTACTTCTGGGATGGAATTACAATGAACGGATCGGACCCTGCCTTTGCGGCTGTCAATCCTGCCAGTTTGATAGAGTTGACCCTCAGCCAGGACGGGACATCGATCGTCGCCAATGGCGGACCGCTTGGTGATACGGGCTTCAGTTGGGGCGCGCGTGGTGGCAGCAGCTTGCATGAACATGCCACATCGATCTTGAATCAAAATGGTGGCGCAGTGCTCCCGGCAGCCGGATTTTACCTACTCGGGACCGAGTTTGCGATGGATAGCTATGAGACTTCGGCTCCGACATTTCTGATTTACAACGCCGGCATCGACGAGGAGCAACACCACGTCGCACTCGACTTCGTTGCGGAAAATTACGATAGCTTTGCAATTGTAGGCGAAAACATTCTCGGTGATCTGAACAGTGACGGTTTCGTGGGTCAGGACGATCTGAACTTGATCCTCAGCCACTGGGGACAAACTGTCACTGCCGGCGATCCGCTGATGGGAGATCCTAGCGGTAACGGTTTCGTCGGCCAGGACGACCTCAATCAGGTTCTTGGCGGTTGGGGGCAGGGCGCGCCACCGACTATTGCTCCGGTGCCAGAACCTGCCAGCATCCTGCTCGGTGGAATTGGACTGATCGGTGTAATTGCCACGATATTTCGACGGCGGGCGAATCGACAATAGGTCGTCTAGTCCTACAGCCCGGTTGCAGGACTGCGCTGGCGTGCATTAGGATGGGGGATTCGCCGGCCGGATTGCCTGCCGGGATTCTTAGGAGCTTCTCGCACGAAGGCGGGTCAGGATGTCGATCGATCGTTACTCTTCTTGTCCCGGTGGAACTGGCAAGAAAGTCAAATTTTGTTGTGCCGATCTGGTTTCTGATCTGGCCAAAGTGCAGCGTATGCTGCAAGGTCGCCAGCATGTCAGTTGCCTGACGCTGGTCGATCAATTGGATAAGCAGCACCCAAATCGTGCTTGCTTGCTTGCCTGCCGGCTGTCTTTGGAAACGGCCGTCGGCGACGAAGCCGCCGCCGCCGATACCCTGCAGCGCTTTGTTAAAGCACAACCACTCAACCCGATTGCCCTGGCCGAGAACGCCTGCCAACAGGCGTCGCACGGTGACATGGCGCGTGGCCTACAGAGCCTGCAAATCGCGCTGCGCGAAAGTGGTCGCGAGCTACCGCATCAAGTGTTTGTCGCCATTGGTCGCCTGGCCGAAATCTTCATCCAGGCCGGGCACATGCTCCCGGCACGTGGGCTGCTAATGTTGCAGGCCTCAATCAGCGGCACCGACGCCGAAGAGGCACGCCGCAAACTTGGCAAGCTCATGCAGAGCGCCGCCGTGCCGGTGCTGTTCAAGGAAATGATTCCGCTGAACTTTGCCCCGCAGGATGCCCCGTGGCGAGCCGAGTTTGATGAAGCGCTCAACCTGTCCCTACGCGGGCAATGGCAAGAGGCGGTCGAGATTTGGCATGGCCTGGAACCGGTCGCCGGCGATGCGATCGACCTGTGGCGCAATCTGGCGGTCGTTCGCGGTTTCTTGGGGGATTACTCCAACGCCGCCGTGGCGCTGCGTAAATTTGCTGATCTGACAACCGATCCTGCCGAAGCAATTGAAGCCGAAGCCACGGCGCAATTGCTGACCAAGGCCGCCTCGCAAGATTACGTGGACGAGGTGGTCGTTTCGTACGATGTGCTGGACATTGCCGGATTGGAACAACGGCTGGCGGCGGACGATCGCTGTGAAGTCGTCGAAGTCGAAGCTGCCGAGTTTGAAGCAGACGCGGTGCCGCGACTCATTTACGCCCTACTCGGCCGATCGCGCTTGACCACTGCCGAAGGGATCTCGTGTCGCGAAGCGCCGCAGGTCTTGGGCGAAGTGCTGATTTTTGACGCCGATGGAGACGAGCCACCGCGCGCGGACTTGGAGGTCTATCGCACACAACTCGATGAAGCCGAGCGGCTGCTCCGCGAAGTGGCCGGCGACACGCTCTCGGCTGATCGCGATGAAGACACGGTCGATCGGATGTTGTCGACCGAACTGGCCATGAGCTGGCGCTGGCGTTTGCCAGACGGCACTAGCGAAGCGATTCGGCGCAAACTGATGTGCGAGCAGCGCCGCCGCGTGGTGCTAGAGATTTGGCCCGAGTTGCCAATGCCGCTGTTCGATGGTCAAACACCGCGACAGGCCGCTGCTGATCCTGCCCTGAGCCGCAAAGTACAAGGGGCAGTGCTGCTGCTCGAGCTAGAGAACACCGACCCTTCCTCGGACGTATCTTGCGACGAACTGCGGCGGCTGTTGAACCTGCCGGTTCCTTCTCCGATTGTTCCAACCGGTGAAGACTTTGACGTTGGCCGATTGCCGCTGAGTCGACTGGTGCGGCTTGATGTGGCCGCGTTGCCTGACGCTCAGTTGCTACGTGCCTTTCAACGCGCTCTATCCGTGCGCTGCGAACCGGCCCTGCGGCGGCTGTCCGAGGAACTGGTCCAGCGCGAGTCCCTCCCCAAGGGTGAGTATCAACTAACCGCCTACCAGTTGCTGGCCCGGTTCTGCGAAGATCCCGAGCAATCGGTCGCATGGATGGAGAAGTCCAAGCAACTGGAGCAGCGTCTGCACCGTGCGGCACAGCAGCGTGAGCAAGAGCTGGCGTTAAAGTCCCCCTTCCGCCGTGGACAGAATGCCCTGCCACGACAGTAAACCGGTTTCCTGCGTGCTGTTACAGCCATGGCCCGCGTGTGCCCTAGGGGCCGTTTTTGGCCCGCTTCGCACTTGCGGGGTGGCTCTATTTCACTATACTGGTGGTTTCGTATTTGATCTCAATCGCCGTAACTTGTTTTCGTTGTGAGGCTTTCGATGGCTCGCGAATGTGATGTTTGCAAAAAAGGCCCCCAGATGGGCAATGTCGTTCAAATTCGCGGCAAGGCCAAGTACCTCGGCGGCGTCGGTACCAAAGTCACCGGGATCACACGTCGCAAATTCAAGCCGAATCTGCAGCGGATTCGCATTACGGCCAACGGCACTAATATGACCAAGCTGGTCTGCACTCAGTGCATCAAGAGTGGCGCTGTGACCAAGCTAGTCCGCCGCAAGCCGTTCAAGCTGGAAGCCGTCAAGAAGTAAGCCCACAGTTGCCTTTCAGTTTCTGTTGCCTTTCACTCCGTGAAAGAGCACCGAAGTACCCGTTGAGCTTGTAGAACCACACGGGTGCCACTGCTGCCTGCCCTCGCGCAGGCGGGGGCTTGCCCAGCAGATTACAACGAATCGGGTGCCACTGCTGGCTTGCCCAGCAGTGCTTTGTAAACCGCAGTGCTTTCGTATATGAGCATCGACCGCGCTACCGTCGAAAAAGTTTCTCTACTGGCACGGCTTCGTCTGACCGACGATGAACTGTCGCACATGACCGTGCAGCTTGGTCAAGTGCTGGACTACGTCGAGCAACTCGCTGAGCTAGACACTACAGACGTTCAGCCTATGGCGCATGCCGTTGAGCTAACCAATGTCTTTCGCAACGACCGGGCCGCACCATCGCTACCACGCGAAGCGGCCCTCTCCAACGCTCCAAAGTCCGACGGCCAGACCTACCGCGTCCCGGCAGTGCTAGGGGAATAGCAGCCCACGTAGCAGGCACGGCAGCATTTCACCTCTCCCGCTTGCGGGAGAGGTCGTCGCCCCAGCGACGGGTGAGGGTGCTTTTCCGCCCCCTTTCGCTCTGTCTCCGCATCGATTCGCGCCCCTCCCTACATGCAAAACGCCTCAGATTCGGTTACCTTATGGGGACTGAATTTTTCTTTGCTGCGGCACGTCGCGCGTGCTGCTAATACCTCTTCCTGTTGGATTGTTTCGCATGTCCCTGTTGCAGAAATCCGCGACCGAGTTGTTGCCGCTATTGAAGTCTGGCGAAGTCACCGCCATTGAATTGACGCAAACGTATCTTAAGCAAATCGAGCGACACGATTCGCGCGTGTATGCATTTCTGCGCGTCGATGGCCAGCAGGCACTGGCACAAGCCGAGTCGATTGATCGCCGTCGCAAAGCGGGGCAACCCGTCGGCAAGCTGGCCGGGCTGCCCGTCGCCGTAAAAGACCTGCTTTGCGCCAAAGGGGAACTGGCGACCTGTGCCTCCAAGATGCTTGAGAACTTTCGCCCGCCGTACGATTCCACCGTCGTTGCCAAATTGCGTGCCGCCGATGCAGTCCTGCTGGGCCGCACGAACATGGATGAATTCGCGATGGGGGGCAGCAATGAAAACTCTGCCTTCGGTCCAACGCGCAACCCGTGGGACTTGGAACGCATTCCCGGTGGCTCCAGTGGTGGCGCAGCCGCGTGTGTTGCCGCTTCAATGGTGCCGCTTTCCATCGGCAGCGATACGGGCGGCTCGATCCGCCAGCCGGCCGGCCTGTGCGGCGTCACCGGCATGAAGCCGACCTATGGCCGCGTCAGCCGCTATGGGCTGATCGCCTTTGCCAGCAGCCTCGATCAGCTCGGCCCGCTAGCACGCACGGCGCAGGATGCCGCGCTGCTACTGGAAGTCATGGCCGGACACGACCCACACGATGCGACGAGCGTGCCGCAAGAGGTTCCGCATTACAGCGAAACAGTAACGCAGCCACTAAAGGGCCTGCGGATCGGCATTGTCCGCGAGCACTTCGGCGAAGGGCTGGATAGCGAAGTCGAAGCGGCCGTGCGCGAGGCGTACCGCGTCTATGAGTCACTCGGTGCCACGATGCATGACATCAGCATGCCACGCGGCAAGTACGGCGTGGCGACATACTATGTGATTGCCCCGTGCGAGGCGTCCAGCAATCTGGCCCGGTACGACGGCGTTCACTACGGCCACCGCACCGACGAAGCGGCGATGCTGGCCGAGTTGGAGCAAGAGCGCAAGGCGCTGGTCGCTGCCGGTCGTGAACGGGACGTGGAGAAAATGGACAATCCACTCGTGCGCATGTACCGCCGCAGCCGTGCGGAGGGTTTTGGCCCAGAAGTGAAACGGCGGATCATGCTCGGCACGTATGCCCTCAGTGCGGGCTACTACGATGCCTATTACCTAAAGGCGCTGAAGGTGCGGCGGCTGATTCGCGAGGATTACGACAAGGCGTTTCAGCAGGTGGACCTCATCGCCGGGCCAGTCACCGCTACGCCCGCATTCAAGATTGGCGAAAAATCCGACGATCCGCTGGCGATGTACCTGGTCGACCTCTACACCGTGAGTGCAAACCTGGCCGGTGTCCCCGGCATCTCGATCCCCTGCGGGTTCAGCAGCAGCGGCCTCCCCATCGGCCTACAACTACAAGGCGCACCATTCCAAGAAGAACAACTCCTCCGCGCCTCGCACATGTTCCAAGGGGAGACGGAGTGGCATAAGAGAAGGACGAAGTTTGGGTAGGGGGCGTAGCATCTTCATATAAGTAACTACATTCAAGATCGGAAGGACAGAAATGAGTTCTCGGGGGCGAGCTAAGAAACACAATCTGTGGTCAGATGTTCCGATAGAAGATCCACGCGATGACGAGTTGGGTCGCGCGCGGTTCGCGGAAACAGTGGCAAAGTCTATTCGCGCTATGAAGGGAAGCGAATCCTTTGTATTCGGCATTTGTGGGCCGTGGGGGTGCGGCAAGAGTAGCGTGCTGCAAATGATTGGTTGTGAGCTCAAGAAAGGCAAAGCGGAAAATAGGCCGGTTGTCGTCGACTTCAATCCATGGTGGTTTTCTGGTCATGAGCAGTTGCTCACCAGCTTCTTGGCGCAGCTTTCTTCTGTTCTCGGACGATCCGACGTTGCTACCGGCACAAGTAAGATCGCAGCTAATCTTAACACCCTTGCCAAAGTATTAACTCCCATCAGCTGGTTTTCAAAAACAGCAAAGGAAGCAAAAGAAGTCGTTGCTGCGAGTGCTGAAGCGGCGCAAGCATTCAGCGCGCAACTTACCTTGGACATTCATGGTTTGCGCAAGGCGATTGGCGACGAGTTGCGTGCTTCCAAGAGGCGAATTGTCATAGTAATGGACGACATCGACCGGCTAACAGCCTCAGAAATTGCTCAGCTGTTTATGATTGTCAAAGCTGTTGCCGACTTTCCGAACACTGTCTACTTGCTCGCGTTTGATCATGGCGTGGTTTGCAATGCGATTCAAACTCAGCTTGGACAGGACGGCGCATCTTACTTGGAAAAAATAGTCCAAATTCAAATCGCGGTTCCGCCGGCAGGTCCAATCAGTCTTCATCGAATGTTTTACAGCCAAATCAACTCGCTAATTCCAACGGAAGAAAACATAGATATTATCAAAAAGGAGTTTTGGAATCTGTTCTATGATGGGTTGAGTTCGTTTTTCACAACGCCACGCTCAGTCAAGCGACTAACAAACGTACTTCGCGTTCTCTACCCAAGTATTGCCGGCGAAGTGCATTGGCCAGATTTCTTCGCGATGACTGCTTTGCAGGTTTTTGCACCGGAAACTCACGCCGTAATACGCGATAATTACGGAAGGTTCACTGGTTATGATCCCCACCATCGGCATGATATTGACCGAAGTGAAACGAAGCGATTTCACGAAAGTTGGGTGGCGCAAATTCCCGAACATCGGCGTGACGCCGTTGTCGGCCTCGTTAAGCGTCTTTTTCCTCGCGTTGACTCAGCGTTAAGGGGCGGTTCATATGGCTCAGGCGGCGAATCGCGAGCAACAGCTGACCTTCGTGTTCGGTCTCCTGAGTGCGTCGATCGCTATTTGCAATATGCCGTTCCGACAGGTGCGATTAGCGAGGCAGAATGGAGACTTTTTCTCTCTGAAATTGCTAGTGCTGAAGTTACCGATTCGCAAATCCGGAAATGGTGTACACAAAGCGGGCCGAACAAGCTTGCGTCACGCGGCAAAGTATTCCTCGACAAGTTACTTGTATTTGCAAACAATCAAGCAACGGACAGTCAAGCAGAAATGCTGCTTCGGGTTGTGCTGAGGAACGGCGATCACTTAATTTTCACAGAGGATTGCGAGCGAATCGAAATACTTGAAATTGACAACAAGTGGAGATTGAACTGGGCGGTTCGTGCGCTATTGGCAAGAATTCCTGAAGGGATGCGTCGCGAGAATGCACTTGAAGAGTCCTCGAAGTCCGCAGAATTGGTCACTTTGACGGAAGTAGTGAGATCGCTAGGCATAGAGCATGGACTATTTGGAACAAATGATCGAGATCGACAAACGACACCCCTAGTAAGGGAAGAAGTTGCCAGGTCACTAGCACGCTTTGCGGCGCAAAGGCTTGCTGCGGCTGCCAGTGCGGGCACACTTGCCCAGCACCCGCAGTCGCTTTTGCTAGTTCAAGGGTGGAGAGTATTCTCGGAAACAGACGATGCGCAGAACTGGCTAAATGATGCAAGTCGGAACGATGAAACACTCGCGCGATTTCTTGTTTCGGCACAATCGAAAACTTGGAGCCATAGTGGCAACGACAACGTGGCAACCGAGGGATTGTCAGCGGGCGCAGAATTTCTACTGACGTGGTGGAACGGGACCGAACTGCGCGACCGATGCAAATCGATACTAAAAGACAAGCCTAACTGGCTAACCGAGGATTACGAATCCGCACTTAAACTTGTAATTCGGTCAATGAGCAAGGATGGTAAAGCTCTTGATTCTTTTCATCATCGGCGCAAGAAGCCAGACGATTTAGATGAAGAAGACGATACTCCAGACATCGCAGACCTTTGACGGCAATATTGAAGGCGACTTTGACTTAAGGACATCACGGCCTTTATCGCCGGGTGCAACTGCTTCCTGCCCTCGCGAAGGCGGGCAGCTTGCCCAGCAGTGTGCCTCAGAGCACCGGTTGCAAGCCATTTAACGCTGTAGCTTCAGCCATTTTCTGTACTCCTGCTTTCGCGCAGAGCGTCAACACCAAAACCAAGCCATTCTCACCACGAATTATTCGCTACCTTTCCGCGCTTGAAAAAAAGCCAGCACCTCTGCTAGGTTGAACTCGTGATTCTCACTGGCAGACGGTAGGCGCTCCGCTTATGCGTCGCAGTTAACATTGTTCGAGGCTTATCGAGATGGCTGCGTCAATCGGCAGGCCGTGGTTCGTTCCACGCACCTGACGATCGGGATGCAACCACTTTACAATGTCCGAGCAAAACGTCGTGCAGGCTGACTCAATCACGGGGTGCGTTTCACAAACCCTACAAGGCTCGATAGCTACCGCCGCATAAAAAACGAAAAATCAAACGCGCGCAACGTACACAACGCACTCCACCGCCATCTTTTTGCACGTAAGTCCAATAAACTCGTACCATCGCCTTAACCACTCTATGCCTTTACTCCACTTCCACAATCTCAATCTTCAACTGACCAATGACCTGCGAAACGCTTAAGAAGGTACTGAAGGCGGTGGTGCCGTGCAGGTTGGAGTCGGCCAACTTTATATGCGCCGCCCCGATGCCACCTTGCGCCAGTGTGGCGTCCAGCGGCACCCAGCGGCCGTCGATCCAGACTTCATTCCACATGTGGTAGCCAAAGCCTTGAGACGTCGAGGCGTAGACCAGCCCAATAACCACGCGGGCCGGAATTCCCTTCGCACGGCAGAGTGCGGCCAGCAGGACAGAATGCTCGGTACAGTCTCCTTCGCCACTGTCGGCCGTTTCGGCGGCGGTGGCAAACGTCTGCGAAAAATTCGGGCGTTGCAGATGTCGATGGACGCATTGTTCCAACAGCGCGGCGACCTTGGCCGGATCGGTTTCGCTGCCGGCGGCCTGTTTGGCCATGGCAACAATTTTTGGATAATCACTTTGAATCAAATTATTCGGCTGGCTGTCCTGCTCTTGCGGTGTCTGGCTAACTGGTGGCGCTACGGTAGCGGTGCTGACGGTGCCGGGTGCTGCGGCGGTTGTTTCAGGCTTGGGAGAATTCAACGAGCTGGCTGTAACGATCAATTCCGCCGTTCGATTGTCCAGCAGTTGCACCTGCTGTGTGGCACTGGTAGCAAAGACCTGAGTTGGATCGTTGGCTTGCAGTTGCACGCGGTAGCGAATCTTGCGCGTCTGGTGAGGCTTGGCCAGCGGTCGATTGACCGGCACCGTCGTATCGAGCATCAAGTCGAATCTGGCCGGCCCAACATCGGCCAGAGCCAGTTCCTTGGTCGTGCGATAGATTTCTTGATTGAGTGCATTGATCTGCCGCTTCATGATCACGCCGTCGCGGTTGACCCACAGCCGCTCGGTGATGGTGCTGCCGGTCGGGAGCTTTGCATTGCAGTCCACACGCAGCAGATCCTCGCTATGGTCCAACAGCCGCGTGGTCTCGGTCGTTCCGGCAGTCAGTTCCATGACGACTGGTTGATTGACAACGGTCATCAGACCGGTCAGCGTGCGCCGCTCGCCCGGCTGGATGGGCTGCCGCAGCAGCGATTGCTCCAGTGCCAAGAATCCTCCCGCCGCGGCGGGCCAGGGGACGTTCGTCGTGGTCGATTTTCCCGATGTGCCGGTGGCAATCGAAAGCTGGTCCCCAACGACCTCACCCTTAAACTCCGTCTCGCTGGAGCCGGATTGCAATGTTGTCTGAAAGCGAACCAATGCCCCTAGCAGCGTCTCTATTCCAGTTGAGGTGATGGTGTGCGCCGATTGCTGGCCCGATCGATTGACAACAACGGTATTCGTGCTGTCGACCTGAACGCCCGGTTCCCCATCGACTTCAATATCGCGAAACGTGGTGCGGGCATAGCCAACCTTGGTGCCGTGCAAGTAAAAGGCGTCCCAGGTCTCGCGCGGTTGCCCCTGAACCGAGATTGCCGTCGAGAGGTCGACGTCCGGTTTGGCGACCGGTGCGGCTGCGGGGGCAGAATATCCTGTGGTTTCTGGCGAACAGCCGGCCAATCCCAGCGTAAGACAAGTGAGAATTGACAGTAGCGCCAGGCGGTTGAATCGAAATAATCCCATTTTGATCCACCAATCGGTAAAGTCAGCGAAATCGTTGTGCCTGATGTACCTGAACCGCAGGGACACGGCAAGCGAGGTTTCGGGCTTACTAGCCTGCCAATTTTGGTGCCCAAGGGCCGGATACCAGATGGAGGATTCGATTCGAGTGGAAATTCGCGCAAGTCGCTAAAGATTCGCATATTGAGGCAGAACATTTCTACCGCTCGCTCTGAAAGCGAATGCATGATGCTAGCGTGGTGCTAGAGTTCTTAGGACTCGCCGCGCGCACAGACCGGCTTGCATAAAGCTGGTCCAGTGATAGCCCGTTCAAACCGGACAAGTGTCCGGAACGGATAAACCGACCACAGCGCCGGCGTTTCGGTGCATTTTGCCTGCTGGCCTATGGCCTGACCGGCAGATTGCGGCATTGTGAAGTATGGTTGAAAGGGTGCAGATTTGACGGGGGAGCATTGTTGGCAGAGGGCACAACCATTTGTGAGGGAAGACTGGCCTGACCAGTTTGTCAGGCGAGATCGCAGCATTTCAGAGGAAGAGCCCATCAGACCCTGATGGTAATGCAACGGAAGACTGATTCAACATTTGCAGTGAAACAAGAGGACAGAGGTCGCCGATGGGCTTTTTAAAACGCTTTTTTCGCAATGTATTTCGCGATGGAGCGCAAATGCAGACAACGAGCAGCTTCGAGCAACTGAGCGAAGAGGAATTGGAAGCGCACCTGGGTGTGATTCGCTATGGCGATTTCGTACTGACAGAAGCAATTCGACCTTCGTACGATTTGCAAGTAGTGCCGGCGCAAGGATATCGACACGACTTTTACCACGACGAACAAACCAAGACGCGCGTGCCCGTCGTCATGGCGGCGGCATCGAACGACAAGCTCTTCGAGGCGTTTTTGGATCTGCTC
>JAWXCH010000348.1:0-22193 GCA_034440595.1 Planctomycetota bacterium
GCGTCGAGAGAGTCTAGCCAACGGTTTTAAGCCGGCGCGAGCGCTGAACATAAAATACCTACCGCAACCTTATTGTCAGCGATTATGCCACAGCCATCGACAAAGCCTGTAGGTACGGAACCGGCAGGCTACCCAGGGCGTTTAGCACCGTGCCACCGGCGGTAAAGCAGTGCGTGACATAGTCGGGCTGGCCGTACTTTTCCAGCGCTTTGCCACCTTCGCCACCGCCAACATATACGGCAACGCCGGCGTCTTTCATTCGTTTGAGCTGCGCAACGAAGCGGCGGGTCCCTTCCTCAAAGCGCGAGTCCTCAAACATGCCGAACACACCGTTGTGAAATGCTACCGGCGGATCGTCGGTACCTAGCTGGCCCTTCACGGAAGCCAAGAACTCACCGACTTTTTGTTCATACAGCTCGCTGCTCTTCGGGCCGATATCGAACTGCTGATCTTGTGGGCCAATGATGTCGCTGGCTCGACCATCTTGCAGAATCGAATCGATTGGCAGGACAAAGCGGATCCCCTTGGCTCGCCCATCGGTGAGCATTTGCCGCGCCTGCTCCACGCGGCTACGTGGAATGAAATAGGGCTTATCGCTATGGGCAGGATCTTCGGCCAGGCCAAGGCTCAGTTCTTTGCCAGCCAATTCGGCATCGGCCTTGCGCAGAGCCATCGCCAGACTACCGGCAGCAAAGACCCAGCGAATGGTGCCGCGGTCAATCATCGCCTGCAAGTCGTCTAGCTTGTCGATCTTCAGCCCGCTGAACACGACGAGCTGCGACTTCAGGCAGCGCCGCATTGGCTTATCGAATTCGCCCGCTACATAGCTGCCCAGTGCCACGCGGTCCATCGCAGCAGGAACGATGGTCGAAGAGCTGTCGAGACTACCCGCCGAGAGGGCCTCATTGACGTAGACCTTGGCCACCTTGGCGGCGACTTCATTGGCAAACTTGGCTAGCTTGGGAGCCAGCTTGTCGAGATCCGCGGGCGTTGCCTTCCACATGGCGCGCTCGATGTCGTAGCGGCGGGTGTTCTCCAGCACCAACACACTCCCCGGCTTGGCGGCAGCAATGGCCTGCGTCACCTTGTCCGAAATGGTCTGAGAGGCTTCATCCCACCAGTCCGAAATCAGCGGCACGTCTTGCTTGAGCAATTCGCCGAGTCGCTTGGCGACATCCGCCAGAGTCCCCTCTGGCTTGCGGCCAATGTGACCAAAGATGATCTGCTTCCAGCCGTTTTGGATGCCATACTGCAAGGTTTCGACCATCGAACGGAGCCGCTCGTCCCCTTCGCCAATTTTTGCACCCGGCTTGGCGTCAACGTCGCCGCGAACCAGGACCGGCGTACCACTGGGAACATCGGCAAGGGAATCTAACCGCGGGATTGCTTTTAAATACTGTTCCAGCGTCCACTTCGGGGCGGAAGGATTCTCGTTCAACAGCGTCAGGCACCAGTCTTGCATCTTCTTGTCGGTCACAGGCATCTCGATTGTCTCCTGGCGGCCACTGATTTGGGCGAATCGGGACCGCTATATTCCAAAAGGTTTAGTATTTTGAGTGAGCAATTGCCCTCACAGGATAGCAAAATCACCACCGTTTGGGCAGCACCCCGGCGATCTGTGAAAACATCGCAGGCCAGCCACGCTTTGGAACGGATATTGCTTACGTAAGCTCTTCGCTGGCGTCGGTTACCAGAACAAACCGGTCGCTTTTTCGCACGCAAACAGGCAATCAACTATGGATGTCCGATCCGGCGTTTCCCTTTGGCAGTCCCGAGTGGATGTCCCGCCGGCAGCGGTGCCACTTAATCAGGATCTGTCTTGCGAAGTCGTAATCCTTGGTAGTGGTGTGACCGGAGCACTGATCGCACAGGCGCTCACCAAAGCTGGTGTCTCCACCGTAATGATCGATCGTGGCGAAGTAGCCGCCGGTAGCACTGCCGCCAGCACCGGCTTACTTCAGTACGAAGTCGACAATCCACTGTCCAAGCTGATCGAGCAGGTGGGTGAACAAAATGCTGTCCATGCCTACCGTCGCGGGCTGAAAGCGATCGACGAAATCGAACAGTTGGCCAGCGACCTGTCGATTGATTGTGAATTCGAGCGCCGAAAAAGCTTGTACGTCGCCAGCAGTCGCTGGCATCTTTATGATTTGCAAAAGGAGTACGAGTGCCGTAAGTCGCATGGCTTTGAAGTGAGTTGGCTCGACCGTGATGAGCTATCGATGCAAACTTCGATCCAGTCGCCTGGTGCAATCCTTTCGAGCGGTGACGCACAGATCAACCCGTTGGCCTTTACGCGATCACTGCTACGTCAGGCCGTTGAGGATGGACTGCGCATGTTTGCAAATACTGAGGTTCTGGATGTGGAAGAGTCTGGCGATGGTGTCTTGGTCCGAACGGCGGGAGGACTGGTCGCTGCGAAGAAAATTGTCTACGCCACCGGGTACGATCCGGCACAAAAAATCGTGCGTCAGGTCGGGAACTTGAACAGCACCTATGCACTGGCCACTGCGCCGGTGGATGCGTTTCCCGGTTGGCCAGATGGTTGGCTACTTTGGGAGACAGCGCGGCCATACTTCTACGCGCGGCAGACAACCGACCGCCGGATTATTCTCGGTGGAGGGGATACGGCTTTCAAAAACGATCACCAGCGCGATGGGCTGCTACAGCGACAGATCGAAAAAGTGACCTCCAAGTTCCGCTCGCTTTTTCCTGAGATCGAGTTCCAAGTGCAGTACGTCTGGGCCGGAACCTTTGCCGAAACGAAAGATGGACTCGCCTGTATCGGTCAGCATCCAGAGCGACCGAGTGCCTATTTCGCGCTGGGCTACGGTGGCAACGGCATCACCTTCAGCATGATCGCGGCACGGTTGATCACCGATCTCTACTTTGGCAAAGCGAATCCCGACGCCGAGGTTTTTCGAGTCGATCGCTGAGCAACTTTCTCGCACCGCCCAATTCGCTGAACGGCCTGATGGCGCAATCCGTTCGCCTACACGCGGTATATTCCGCAATACCGTCACGAGCGATTCAGTCTAGCTAGCCGACACACTTTGCCAGAAAATGATGCAAAAAAACCACTGTTGCGTTTGCACATCACTCAGAGAGGGTTATGGTTGCTTAGCGTCAAACTAGGTAAGCTAAGCGCACTTTGAGCGGAGATCGCAATCATGCGACGCGTATTGTTTCTGTCGGGATTAACGGCTTTGATGACCGTGAGCAGTGGATGCCAAAGTTGCGTCAACTCGCTAGCTCGTTTTGAGGCCTGGAAATTCAACACCTGTTTTGGACATCACCATCGCTGGTGTGCTCCAAAACCTGTACCAGTGCCGGTCTGCCCTCCTCCCCCACAGGTGATCACGATTCCGGCACCAGCACCGGTGTGTGCTCCAGCGTGCGCTCCGGTTGCGACAGCACCTATGACGATGGTTGCTCCAGCACCAGCCTGTGCGCCGGCATGTCCTCAAGAATGCCCGCCGATTTGTCCGCCAATTGACGCCTGCAATCCGTGCGAGAACGGCGGCCCATCGTTCGGCGGAGTCGAAATGACATCGGCCTCGAGCAATTGCAACTGTGCGAACAATTCGGTGCCGTACGATCCGGGAGCCGCAACAATCGGTGCGCCGACTTTACAGCCCGGCGAATTTACGCCGCAACCAGGCCCAATAACAAATAATTGATGACAAATAAAAAATAACGAATCCATCTGGCCCGTCGCAATCAGATTTATTATTTGTTATCAGTCATTTATTATTTGATATTTTAGAAGAGCAATTCGCCAACTTGTGCCGCGTCGCGCTTCGGGTTGGTGCAACAAACGTAGTAGGCATGGTCCTCATGCCGTTAAACAACTTTTGAGTGCGGGCTGTACCTGCTTCTGCGTTGCAATTGGCAGCTTAAGGGCAAACTCGGGAAGACCCGCGGTTGCAATAATCACCTCGACTCGCCATCGGCTGCGGCACAGGGACGGTGCCTGCTACTTTTTGCGGCCGGTACTGTTCAACCGTTGTTTGTGTATCGCTTGCACTGGCAGAGCCAGTGGCACACCGCGACGAACATCGGCCGCTACTTAAAAAACTCTACCGCGTTCTGAAACATCCGCAGACCATCCCCCGGGTCGCGACCTTCGCCGCGCGTCCAGCGTGGGTGATGTGTCAGATCGATATGCCGTTCCGGGTGCGGCATCAGCCCTAGCACGCGGCCAGTCTCGTCGCAGACACCTGCGACATTGGCCAGCGAACCGTTCGGGTTGATCGGATATTCCAAAACACCGTCGCCCGAAGGCTGATTGGCTGATTGGCCGTTGCCACAGTAGCGCAACACCAATTGGCCGCTGGTCTCCAGTTGATCAAGAATTTCTTTTGAGCGCGGGACAAATCGCCCTTCGCCATGCGCCACCGGCAGGTACATCTGCTCAATTCCATTTAGGAACACCGACCGGTTGCTGGCGGCCTGCAAATGCACCCAGCGGTCCTCAAAGCGGCCATTGGCATTCCAGTCGAGTGTGGCGGCAGGACCAGCCTTTGGATCGTCGGCCAATAACAAGCCGGATTTGATCAATATCTGAAAGCCGTTGCAGATCCCAAGGATCAGCTTGCCGGCTGAGCGAAACTGGTGCAGCGAATCGCTGAGGTGGTGCGCTAACTGATTGGCCAGAATCCGACCGCTGGCTATGTCGTCACCATAGCTGAATCCGCCGGGCAGGCAGAGGATCTGATGCTTCACCAGTAGCGTCGGATCATCCAGCAACTGTTGGATGTGTACACGTTCTGCCGTCGCACCGGCCAGCTCAAAGGCGTAGGCCGACTCCTGGTCGCAATTGGTCCCTGGGGCACGCAAGACTAAGACGCTCGGTTTTGGCATCGCTTTACAATATCGCTGAATAAAAATCAGAAGATCGAAATCTAACAATCACTCATTTGCCGCCCCCTGCTACCACCGTAGCGGCTTTTGCCAGGCCTCTTTCAATGTCGCCAGATCCAGATCAATGACATGGTCAGGATTGTCCGGGTGCAGATCCACGACCTGCAATTTGGTCTCATCGATCACTTCACCGATGACCGCATGCGGCACATTGCCCAGTGCGGTTTCAAAATGCCCCATCTGCTCGGGAGCCACTTCGCACAAGAATCGCGTGTTCGACTCACTGAACAGCATGGTCAAAGTCAGTTGGGTTGCAGAGGATTTCTCGGCGGATTCGTCCCCTTCCAGCAGACCGAGTACTTGCGCCAAGAATATCTTGGCACCCAGTCCCCCGGCAAACGCCATTTCGGCGGCGGCCACGGCCAGGCCACCTTCGCTCAGATCGTGACAGGCGGCAACACTGCCAGCAGAAATTGCGGCGTGCATGGCCGCAAACGTTTCCTTGGCCCTGGCGGCATTCACGGTCGGTACGGCACCCCCCTGCAAATTGGCTACCAGCGCCAGATGCGAGCCGGCCAGCTCTTCTTTCGTTTCGCCAACCAGATACAGCAAATTGCCAGAGCGTTTCAGGTCCATCGTCACGCATTTGCGCACGTCGTCGACTTGGCCCAAAGCGCTGATCAATAGCGACGGCGGAATGGCGATCGATTGCTTCACTCCGGCACTGTCGACGTACCGAAATTCGTTGTTCAGACTGTCCTTGCCACTGATAAACGGTGTGCCCAGTTCCACTGCCAGGTCGTAGCAAGCGATCGCCGCACGAACCAGCGAGCCGAGCGTTTCGGGCCGTTCGCAGTCTCCCCAGCAGAAGTTGTCGAGAATCGCAATTCGGCTGGGATCGGCACCGACGGCCACGCAGTTGCGCATCGCCTCATCAATGGCGCTGGTCGCCATGTGATAGGTGTCGAAATCGCCGTATCGTGGGTTCATTCCGCAAGAGATCACCGCGCCACGTCGCGACGAAAGCACGGGCCGCACCACCGCCGCATCGCCAGGGCCGTCATTGGAAACTCCAACCAGCGGCTTGATAACACTTCCCCCTTGCACCTCATGATCGTACTGGCGAATGATCCACTCTTTGCTGGCCACGTTGAGTGAGCCAAGGATTTTTAATAGCAACTGGTTACAGTCGAGCTTAGTAGCGCCACTCCAGTCGACCGGCGTACTCGCGACAGGTTGGTAGACTGCCTCGCGCACGACTGGGGGACGGCCATCGTGCAAAAACTCCATCGGCAGATCGGCCACCTGGTTGCCGTTGAACTGCAATTTCAGCCGACCGGTTGGAACAAACTGACCGATGATCGTCGCTTCGACCCCTTCAGAGCTGGCCAGAGCCTCGAACTCCTGCCACTTGGCGTCCGGCACGGCCAGGATCATCCGCTCCTGTGCCTCGGAGATCCACATCTCGGTGTAGGATAGCCCCGCGTACTTCAATGGAATTCGATCGAGCCAGACCTCGGCACCGATCGTCTCTCCCATTTCGCCGACGGCGCTGCTAAAGCCACCAGCCCCGCAGTCGGTGATGGCATTGAACAGATTGCGATCGCGCGCGGCCAGCACCACATCCAGCACCATTTTTTCGGTGATGGCATTGCCGATTTGTACCGCGCCCCCGGAGAGGGTTTCGCTCTCGCTCGTCAGCTCCGCTGAACTAAACGTGGCACCGTGGATACCATCGCGACCAGTTCGTCCACCCAGCGCGACAATGTGATCTCCCGCGAGTGGCTCCTTGTGCGATTTATCGCACGGCAGCAGGCCCACATTGCCGCAGTAGACCAACGGGTTGCCCAAATACCGCGGGTCAAAATAGACCGCGCCGTTGACCGTTGGAATTCCCATCCGATTACCGTAGTCACGCACGCCAGAGACGACACCCTTCATCACACGTCGCGGGTGCAACACACCTGGCGGCAGCGAATCGTTGGGGGTATCTGGTGGAGCAAAACAAAAAACGTCCGTGTTGCAAATTGGCTTGGCCCCTAGCCCGGTGCCGAGTGGATCGCGAATCACTCCCCCCAGGCCGGTGTTCGCACCGCCATAAGGTTCGAGAGCGGACGGGTGATTGTGCGTTTCGACCTTGAAGACAATGTTGTTTTCGTCGTCAAAACGAACCACTCCGGCGTTGTCCTTAAAGACGCTGACGCACCAGTCGTCCTCACCTAGTTGTTCGCGAATTTGCACCGTGGCTGCAAAGATCGTTTCTTTGAGCATGCTTTCAAATCGCCGCTCGCCGTCTGGTCCACGGTAGGCAACACGACCACCTAGTGTCTTATGACTGCAATGCTCGCTCCAAGTCTGCGCGAGAGTTTCCAGTTCTGCATCGGTCGGATCGCGACCCAGCTCGCGGTAGTAGTCGCGAATGGTCTGCATCTCGGCCAGTTGCAAATAAAGCTGTCCCTCGCGGCTGAGCTGCATCAACTGCGTGTCGTTCAATTCGCGCAGCGGCACATGGACCAGTTGGAAATCATAGTCCGAGCCGAATTCCAGTTGATCAAACGGCAGCGGCCCCACGATGACCTGCTCAATCGCGTCGTTGGCCAGAATCTTGGAGCAGAGCGTCTGCAATTGATCTGCATTGATTCCGGTAACCCAGTATTTGCGAAAGGTCCGCACGGCACTGGCGGGGAACTCAAAATCGGCAATCGCCGCCAAAGTGCTTTGTGCCACCGGGTCCATCACCCCAGGCTTTGGCAAGACATGCACCAGGTGTTCTTGACAGTCCGGGGCAATTGCCAGGCAAGGATCACGGGCTGGCGCAATCACCGTTCGTTCGACGATCCGGTCGGATAGCAGTTCGTCGGCCAGGCGCTGCACCTGAGTTTTATCGAGCGCCCCTTCGATCAAAAATCCATGTGCAGCGGAGACGCGCAAAGTTTTCGGCAGTGCCAGCTCAGCAGCTTCATTGGCAATTCGTAGGCCAGCACGGTCCAGTTGACCGGCGGCTGGATAGATATCAACTTCCCACAGCATCGCGTACCCGTTTGGCCTCCGTCAGCAGTTCAGTTAATCGCCGATCGTCCTTCGTCTCCAATGCGGAGCGAAGTGCCGACAGCGATTCTTCGAATCTCGCCAGCGAGGCGAGAATGTTGGTTCGGTTCTGCCCGATAATTTGTGTCCATAGTTCCGGCGACCCGGCCGCAACTCGTGTCGTATCGCGCCAGCCTCCGGCAGTCAGTGGTAATACATCTAGCTCGGTCGCGCCGGCCAAACTGGCCGCCACCAGGTGTGGCAGGTGGCTCGATGCGGCCAATGCCGCGTCGTGTGCCTCGGGAGTCATGACGTGGACGGTCGCTCCCAGGCTGCTCCAAAAATTCCGCAATTGATCGACCTTATCGGCAGGCGATTGCTCCGTTGGAGTGAGCACCACTGTGCGTCCCTCGAACAGGTCCGCCGTGGCATGTGCCGCTCCGGTTTTTTCGCTGCCTGCGATGGGGTGACTGCCAATGTACGAAACGCCCACGGGTAAGCCGCTGGCCAGTGCGTTGACTATCTCGGCCTTCGTACTGCCCGCATCGGTCAAAAGTGCGCCCGCCGGGCAAGCCGCCGCCGCTTGGCGAACATAGCGAACAATCGAATCGACGGGCGTGCAAACGATCACCAGATCGGCCGCCGCGACTCCCTCATTCAGGTCGGTGGTCGTACGAGTCACCGCACCGGATTGCATTGCCTGCTGCAATTTGGCCGTATCGCGACCAATGCCGATTACCTGCTTGGCCAGGCCTCGATTGCGCAGCGCCAGGCCGATGGACCCTCCGATCAGGCCCACGCCAACAATCGCTACGCAGTCCCAGTGTTTCATGAGGAAAAAGGTTCGACGGATCGCTACCAGATCAATGTTTGTCTTGTACCATATTGTTGTCTCATTTAGCAGTGGGGGACGGTATAATTGCAGCCAGCGTGTGCAGTATCCTTTTTCTGTCTGTCGCTTTGCGAATGCACGTGTGAATCGTGATATTCTTTCAATTTTGGGCGATTCCAACTAACATGGAGTCGTCCCACAGGGAACTTGATACACTCAAGAAACCTCTGACATATCACACCATCACATGATCGGCCCGCAGCGGGTGCCGATCTATTTCGGGCAGTGCAATGTTCCCCTGGAAAACTGACGCACCGATCTACCATCTGCCGATTGTCACGATCGCGCTGATCGTGCTCAATTCGCTCATCTTTTTTGGCGTTTCTCTGGACGACGTTGGTAGTAGCTGGGCCTTAGCTTTCGGCGACGGCCTGCATCCGCTGCAATGGGTGAGCAACATATTTCTGCACGCGGACTACATGCACCTGTTTGGAAACATGGTGTTTCTGTGGACCTTTGGCCTGGTGGTTGAAGGGAAGGTCGGCTGGTGGAAGTTTTTGCTGATTTATCTCGGCCTGGGAATTATTGAGTCCGCCGCCACGCAAATTTGCATGCTCAATGCTGCCCCAAGCGAAGCGATCGGTGCCTCGGGTGCAATCTTCGGCCTGGTTGCCATCGCCATGATCTGGGCACCCTCCAACAATATGAGCGTGGTGATGTTTTTCGCGCTGCGTCTGTTCTTTTTCGATATTTCAATCATGGTGCTGGCCATGACTTACATCGGTATGGAACTAGTCATGGCGACGATGAAGGGATACAGCATGTCCAGCGAGATGCTGCACCTGGCGGGAGCGGCCCCCGGTCTGGTTGTCGGCATCGTGATGCTGAAAATGAATCTGGTCGACTGCGAAAACTGGGACATCTTTACCGTGTTAAGAGGGCGTGAAGGGGAGACTATTGAGCCAGAAAAGCCAATACCCACTGCGGCGCAAATCACCGAGCAAACCAATCTGAAGCAGTCTCGCCGACAGGCGGCGGTAGCACATTTCAAAGAACACATGCGTCTTGGAAACGCGATGGCCGCGTTGCAACTCAATGAAAACATGAGTCGCAAGGACAATCAGTGGGAACTGTCCCAGCCGCAACGCCTTGCATTGATCCAGCTATTGCATAAGCAGCAACTCTGGAAGGAATCGATTCCGATCATGGCCAAGTTCCTGGACATGTCCCCCGACGCCGAGGTGCGCGTTCGTTTGCGGATGGCACAAATCCTGATTACCGAGGAGCAACAACCGGCCCGTGCGCTGCGCTTGCTGAGCAAAATTCCAGCCGGCTCGCTGGTAGGGGACATGGAGCGGACGCGGCAGAAGATTGAGTATCACGCGCGAAAATTGCAGGAAGAGGGCGTGGTGGAGTTTGAGACGCGGGAGTAAGGACCGCTATTCTAACCACCGATCATAGCGTTGCTGCTGGCAGAATAATCACCCAAGGATGCCATTGGCGACGATCCTTCTTCAGATCCAAACGTGACGGCCGCTCGACGCGATGAAGCTGGCATTGCAATTCCGTACCGGGCCAGCACGTCGGGCAGGATCGTTGCCATTAAAACTGGTTGGGAGTTGCCACTGGCCATCGCACAGGTAAATTCGACATCGGCTGAACTTGCGACCATGATAATAGCTCTCCGAAGACTTAGGTGAACGCCTGATCACTACATGAATTATAACCGGACGTGTACGGGTGTCCAGTATCTGTTTCGCTCTTTCTACGGTCGCTATTAGAAAATGGTTCTAAGAATCGGGGTGGCCTGAGCGTTATAAATGAGGCACTTATTACCGCCTCAAACGCAAAAGACCACTCAACTAAGCGGATTTGCCCAGAGTATTTAGGAACAATCGGACATGCTAGCAACACCAGCCACAGTACATCCAACGCGAAAACTGTGGCGAAAGTGCCTCTTAATTACCGCTGGGACGCTGTTTGCGATCTGGCTGGCGATTGTCCTCTGCTGGACCGTGCCGAGGTACTGGGCCCAGGCGCAGGTCAGAAGCGATGCGCGGGCCTGGCATGAGAAAATGCGGGCCAGCGGGCAGCCGCGGTCAGGCGCGATGCGTTGTCTGGTAGGTTCCAACTACAACCCGGCTTGGAAATGGATTATCGTAGTCGGGGCGACGCCGGAGCCATTCCTCGATTATTCGCCAGATTACACTCCTGAGCAGGTAGAAAGGCTCCGCTTTCTCTTTCCGGAATCGGAGCTAGATGCGACCTTCTATTAGTATCGCGGGCTAAATTGTCCGCGAACTTCCCCCTCCCTTCCACGCTCTTAGGGGTTGCCGCCCGCAGTTTTCGTGATAATCTGTTGGCTTGGGGACGATACTGTCTGAACCGGCTTTCTGCCGCGTGTCGATCAGTGTTTCGACCTATTCTGTGGTGGCTATAGCTCAATTGGTTAGAGCACCAGATTGTGGCTCTGGAGGTTGCCGGTTCGATCCCGGTTAGCCACCCTCCTTCTGTCTGATCCTAACGCCATGCGACAATTGCACTTGCAAAGAGCGGTGCAATTTCGCGGGCGTTGTCAGGATAGTGTTGCGTCAAGACAGAATCTCCGCCGGGGGATTCTCCCTGGCCAGCTTTTCAAGCTGCTGCACCGCGCGATCCAATTCGGCTGCCAAAGCGGCAGGGGCGCCCTGTTGAACGGCGTCTGCCACGGCGCGGTAATACCACAGCGTCCCCTCGCGACCCCCGTTGAACCGACTCCATAGGTCGTTGCCGATTGCGTAGAAGTCCTGCAGCAGCGAGCGGACGTTGTGCAGCTTATCAGCGGCCACGACTAGGGCCACACCTGGCGTTGCACGCTGCAATTTTGCGACGAAGGCCTCTTTACGTGGCTTCCACGCGGGCTTGGGCACGGTATCGCAGTCGGTGCAGCCGAGCACCAGTTCGGCGACCTCATCACCAAAACGGCGGCGGATCTCGGCGGCGGTAGCGCTTCCGCCTTGATCCTCGACCGCGTCGTGCAATAGCGCGGCGATCGCCTGATTCTCATTGGCACCATAGTCCAAGGCAATGCCTGCGACATTGAGCAGATGCGCCAGGTAGGGGATCTCTCCCCCGCGCCGCAGTTGGTTCGCGTGCAGCTCTGCCGCGTAGAGCAATGCGTGTTGAAAGCGGTCGGAGAGTCGCATGGTGGTCGTCTTCTGTTGCCTTTCACTCCGTGAAAGAGCAATTGTCGCAACAGCGGTTCCCCGCGTGAAAGTAGCGTATTGGCATCAAAAATATACTATTTCGCAGAGCGAAATGCGACAGATCGCCTCACTGGCGATTCAGGTTGGTGTGCCTGCTACCTGAGCTGCGTACCCGGAGCAGTTGTAATTCTGCCTTCCCGGCCCCCTTCAAACACGCTGAACTCAGCCCAGATAGGCATGTGATCAGACACCTGCAGCGCCTGCTGAGTGCTCAGGTTGAAATCGTGCATCAAGTCCAGCACGCCGCAGTTGCCGGTGAACTCGCTAGTGGCGAGGCGATTGAACAGGATATTGTCGTAGGTTTTGTCCTTGCGCGTGTTGGTGGGAGCGCCGGATACCGTCCAGGTGATATTAGGAACCTGACCCAACCGCCCGAGATGGTTCTCGTCAACGTTCAGATCACCCAGCAGGATGATATCGTCCTCTCCTCGTCCGTCGTTCCGCACCGCGGAGTAAACATCGGCCAAGGCATCCAGTTCCATCTTCGTCTCGTCGGGGTCAGTATGAATATTGATCAGCGAGAATGTGAATGCCTCATTGGGTGGTGCTCCTCGCGCGCGAAAGCAGCCGACCAGCGGCTCGCGGTGCAATCGATCCCCCGGATCGGAAACCGTGTACAGTGCCTGACGGTCGACATCGATGGTTGCCGTATCATAAACAAAGGCGTACTGCTCCTTGCTATCTGAGCGGCCTAACCGCGGGCCAATCACGTAGTCGTATTTCCGCCCGGTGGAGTTGATCTGAGCGACAAACCGGGGCAGGATGTCGTCGGACTTGGCACGAATTTCCTGAATCGCCATGATGTCGACGCGCCGCGCCACTTCGCACAAGACTTGCATCACATCCGGCTTGCCCAGCTTGGACTGACCGAACACCTGGATGTTGAATGAGGCAACGCGAATCACCCCGCCGTGGAACGCGACCGATGTGGTGCCGTCTTGGCCGTTGCTGCTGGCGGTCCGCGGAACGACCTTCAGTTGGCTGAGGCCATCAAGGGTATAGTTCTGCAGAAAGGTCCAGCCACCCCAACTGAGGACTGCGACCACTGCGGCAATAAATACACGTTGCATGAAAGCCCCTCCGTGGGCCGACTCAGAAAAACTCGAACAACCGTGCCAGTTGTATGATATCTGGCCAGCAATACTCTATCAGAACCGCTGGCCTGATTTCAAACGGCAAAACGAGCGGCACCGTAGCAGTTTTTGCAGAACGGTGCTAGATCGCTGCGAATGAGTGTCGTGCTAGCATGCACGAGGGAACGACTGCGAAACTCGAGATCGATGCGAGTCCTACAGCGCCCGGCGATAGCGCTTTGGCTGGCGGCCAAAAGAAGGAGGCTTTGGTGCCGGTGGTGGAGTCTCTTCGGCGATGACCCCTTCGCCAAATGCCCCATCGTCCACAGCTCCGTCACCGTTGGCGGATACCGCAGCCGTTTTGTTGTCCAGCGGTGCTGGCCGGCTGGGCGGCGGGGAACCAGGGCGGCGTGCGAACGATTCAAAGCCTTTGATCTCGTCGCGCTTCAGCAGCTTGTCAATTCGCATCTCGATGCGAGTCAATTCTGGCCCTTCCTCGGGGGAAACAAACGTGAATGCGATGCCTTCGCGTCCCATGCGCCCGGTACGGCCGACGCGGTGGACATAATCGTCCGAGAACTGCGGTATATCGTAGTTGATGATGTGCGACACGCTGCTGACATCGATACCGCGGCCGACGACGTCCGTAGCGATCAGGTAGCGAACTTTCCCGTCGCGAAAGTCCCTCATCACGCGGTCGCGGGCACTCTGCGCCAGATCGCCATGAATGCAGGCAACTTCCTTTAGCTTCCTGCTGAGACGAACTTGAATTTTGTCCGTGCCGCGCTTGGTCCGGCAAAAGACAATCGCCTGCTTTGGCATTTCACGTGCCAGGAGTCGCTCCAGCAGATCGAACTTTCGCTCTGGATCGACGGTGAAATACGATTGCTCGATTGTCTCGCCCGACAGATCGCTGGTCGAAAAGTTCAAAACTTCGGGGTCGCGCATG
This sequence comes from Planctomycetota bacterium, assembly GCA_034440595.1. GTDB lineage: Bacteria > Planctomycetota > Planctomycetia > Pirellulales > JALHPA01 > JAWXCH01. The sequence goes on from JAWXCH010000348.1 coordinate 13,990, forward strand.
TAGCGCTGAGCCAGCTTCTCAACCGGCGGTGGGAGCGTGGCACTGAGCAGCAATGTCTGCCGCGCGGCGGGACACTTGCGGAGGATCTTTTCGATATCGGGTCGGAAGCCGATGTCGAGCATCCGGTCGGCTTCGTCCAGGATGACGGTCTGCAAGTCGCCGAGATGCAACGTACCTCGTGCGATATGGTCTAGCACGCGCCCGGGCGTACCGATGATAATTTCGGCACCACGTTTGAGTCGGTCGATCTGGCCCTTGATCGGTTTGCCACCATACAGCGGCACGCTATGGATCTTGCGACCTAGCGAAAGCTTTTCGGATTCGTCTCGAACTTGCACGGCCAGTTCGCGAGTCGGGACCAGAATTAACGCCTGCGGTCCCTGCCCTTTCTGGGCCTCAGTCAGTCGTTCCATCACTGGAATTAGAAACGCGGCCGTTTTGCCAGTACCGGTACGGGCTTGGCCAAGTACGTCGATACCGAGCAGAGCACGCGGAATGAAGCCGGCCTGCACTGGCGTGGCGGTCAGATACCCGGCGTCGGCCAAAGCGGCCAGCATGACCGGCGACAGCCCTAGCTGATCAAAAAGAACAGTATCTTCAACTGGTGTTCCCAAAGCAGGTGAGTCAGGCATCGATTCAATAGATAGACTTTTTTCTTTATGCATTACAGGTAAGTCTAACTCCCACTATGGTTTTGGTCAATAAACGAAATGCGTTAGCCGCAATTCGGAACAATGACATCCAATTCCTTTTCATGGCGAGAACCGTGGTAAGAGTACAGCAAAAGCCGATCCACTCAGCACTTGGTTTGCTAGTAAAACGCTGCTGGCATCCAAAAGAGAATACGGAGTTGACTTGTAAGAAAAACAGGCTATTATTTCTTACATGAATCACAAGCTTCTTACAAGACGTTCCGTCGACTCAAAAATTCTCGCAGCGATCCGCCGTCGCGGACGAGGTGGAGTTTTTTTCCCAACTGATTTTCTGGATTTAGGAAGTCGGGAGTCCGTCGATACTTGTTTGCACCGGCTAACTCAACGCGGAGTTGTTCGACGGCTTGCTCGTGGGGTCTATGATTACCCGAAAAAACATCCCGTGTTGGGACCGCTGCTACCATCTGCCGATAAAGTTGCTGAGGCATTGGCGAACCGTGACCACACCCGAATTCAACCGGCAGGAGCATACGCTGCCAACCTATTAGGACTTTCAGACCAAGTGCCGGCGAAAGCTGTATTTTTGACAAATGGGCCAAACCGCACCGTTTCGATTGGCAACAGCACAATTCAATTTCGGCAGACCACGGCTCGGAACATGGCAGCCTCAGGTAGATTGAGCGGACTCTTGATTCAAGCGTTTCGTTATCTTGGGAAAGACCATTTCACGCCGATACGCATCGATCATTTAAAGCGGACAATACCTTTGGATAAACGAAAGGCCGTTTTGAAAGATTTGCGATTGGCTCCGGCGTGGATGCGGCCAATTTTTCGCGAGCTGGCCGAGGAGTTGACATGAAGCTGAAGTTCCTTGAGTTGTCACAAGATGAACGCAGGCTTTATTTCAATCAGGCAGCGATTCGCCGCAATTTAGATCCCGTAATAATGGAGAAGGACTTCTGGGTTAGTTGGTTGCTAGCAATTCTGTTTAACTCTGAATTTGGACCCAGTTTGGTGTTTAAGGGTGGAACTTCGCTGTCGAAAGTCTTTGGCATCATTGATCGATTCTCGGAAGACATCGATCTGTCGTTTTCGCCGGCGTTTCTTACCCTTCCGCGGGTTGGGAGCAGTCGCAATCAGGCGAACAAGTGGACGAAATTGGCAGAGTCTGCATGCGGAATTGCATTTGAAACTCGGATACAGTCGTATCTAGAAGGGATCGTGGGCTCGATCCTGGAAAAGCATACCCGTCCGTGGTTTCAATTCTTGATCGACCCTGCTACCAGATCACCAATTCTGTTGTTTCGCTATCCGTCAACGCAGCCAGATGGGTTTGAGTATCTCAATAGATCGGTCAAATTGGAGTTTGGATCACTAACCGATCAGCAGCCCAGCGGGACTCACGAAATCCGACCTTGGTTGGGGGAAGTATTGCCGGATGCTTTTGAGGACTGGCAATGTAAAGTAGTCGCATTGGAAATCGAACGCACCTTCTGGGAGAAAGCCACGATTCTGCACTCTGAATATCATCGTCCATCGGGTAAATCCATTCCAGACAGATATTCCCGACACTATGCGGACATGGCCAGTCTGGCTAAGCACTCATGTGCCAGTTCCAGTGTCGTCCAAACCGCGTTAAGGAATCGCGTTATTGAATGGAAGAAGCAATTCTTTAGTAGCGCCTGGTCGAACTACGATCTGGCGAAACAAGGTGGATTGCGACTTGTTCCACCTCCTGAGCGACAGGCTGATTTAAGCCGAGATTATCTCGCAATGCGAGACATGTATCTCACGGAACCGGAGAGCTTTGAGTCAATCCTTTCTACGTTGGCTGACCTAGAGGCGAAAATTAACCAATATGAAAGGTTGTGAACAACGGTTTACGCAGTTTCGATGTCTGTTTCAAGAGCTGCATTCGAACCGCCATTTCTCACCTCCCCGGTCATTAACGCCGCTGGCGTAAAACGCTAAGATAAACCGAGTTCTGGAATTCGGGTTCCTCCCAAATGGACCGCGCCAGGCACGTCCCCTTGCAGCCATCGACCATGTCCAGTTCTGCGCCGACCAATGAACCTCGCTTCGAGCCGCGTCTGAACGGGTTTCGCATCGCCTTGGTCGGTCGACTATCCAGCATGTCCCGACGCGACGCGCAGCAGCTCATTCGCGAACATGGTGGCACACCAGTTGACAAACCAGACGGCTCGACGCACTTGGCCGTGGTTGGTGACGATCAATTACCACTGCTCAGCGACCTGATGGTTGGCCGTGCCGACGACCTGCTGGATGAGGCCGCACTACTGGCTGTCCAGCGTGGCGAGTTAAAAGTCATCGGCGAGACCGAGCTTTGGCATCGACTAGGACTGGTCGACTCAGAGGTTCATATCCAGCGGCTATATACGCCGGCAATGCTGGCGGACCTGCTGGGAATCAAAGTGGAGATCATCCGTCGCTGGCACCGCCGCGGCTTGATCAAGCCGGTTCGTGAAGTGCGACGTCTACCCTATTTTGATTTTCAAGAAGTATCGACCGCACGGCGACTCGCCGAATTGTTGGCCGAGGGTATTTCTCCCGGTGATCTGGAAAAACGTCTTGCTCAATGGGCCGACACACTCCCTGATGTGCAACGACCACTTTCTCAGTTGGCGGTAATTGTCCGAGGCCGGCACCTGCTACTCAAGCAGGGAGAAGGTTTGATCGCCCCCAACGGGCAGCGCTGGTTTGAATTTTCCGACGAATTGCCAGGCAATACAAACTCATTCGGTCCCTTAGATGAACTGAGCGAGCGGCAGACAATATTGCCCTTGGGAGACTCGCCCGCCAAAGAGGCGATGACTCACCAGGCTCCGCCCGAGGTTCTGGTCGATATGGCCGAACGGATGGAGGATGAAGGAGATCTGCATGCCGCGGCCGATCTTTACCGAACGGCTTTGGCGGCGGGAGGTCCCGACGCGAGCATCAGCTTTGCCCTAGCCGAACTGCTGTACCGCCTAGGGGACGTTGCCGCCGCACGCGAGCGGTACTTCGGTGCGATCGAGCTAGATGAGGGATATGTCGAAGCCAGAGCCAATCTTGGCTGCCTGTTGGCCGAGACGGGTCAGGCCGAACTGGCGGTAGCAGCGTTTTTTGGGGCGCTGAAGTACCACCCCGACTACGCGGATGTGCATTTCCACTTAGCACGCTCGCTGGACGAACTTGGTCGGCGCAAGGAGGCATTGCACCATTGGCGCACCTTCTTGCGGCTGGCCCCGGACAGCCCCTGGGGAGATGAGGTGCGCGATATTCTGGAGGGTAATGGGAGCCAACGCGAAGAGTCCTAAAGCAGCCACTGCTCTTTACTTGCAATCTCCTGCTAACCGGCACGTTGCGTCTTCTCGGCCAGAATGCGCGTGCATTTGTCAGATTCTTTTTGCGCAAGCCGGTGACGCATTGGCCTGCGGCGGAGACTCAGTATGCGAACGCGGTGTCAGCCGGTCAGGGCGACGGTGCGAGTGGGGACCCATGTTCGCAAACTATGCTTTTGCCAGAGATGCCCGCTCGGCATGGCCGATAGATGCGGCAGATTGGAACCGCGACGCCTAAAAACCATCGCTAAGTACTTTGAAAATAGCTAGTTGCGAACCATTTATCTGCTTCAGTAGGGCTTTGCAGCCTGATACGAATTGATTATCTTAACACGTTGCTAATGCAGGATTCTTGGTAGTGTACAGTTGCAAGCTCTGATCGCTAGCAATCCCGCAGCAGAACAGTCGATAACGAATGACAAACAAGTATGAGCGAGATTCTTTCTCACTACCATAAAGTCAATCCAACGACCTGGGTCTACCTGTCGTCGCTGTTGATGATCGCGCTGTTTTTCAAATTCAGCCGCGTCTGGAGCGTGCGAAACCTGGATTTGATCGGCCTGATCATGCTGGCACCGGGCTTGCTTTGCGTGGTGTACGGGCGTGAACTTGGACAAGCAGCGATCCTGCAAGTTGGCTATATCTGGCTGTTCTCGGTCGGTGGTTTCTTTCTGCTGCGAATGCTGCTGGATCCATTGATGGTTCGCCGGCCGCTGCTGGAGCCCAACCTGTCGGTCGGCGGCTTAACCTTTCTCGGCATCTCGCTGCTGATTTTTTTGATGGCCAATGTCGTCACCGACAAGCCCGACAATGAAGACCTGGCGGCAACATCTGGCAAAGCGCAAGTCGTGGCGACGGATCCCGAGTCTCAGGAGAAAGCCGCTGCAGAGCGCTTTGCCAAGCAGGGACCAGGTTTTCCGCTCCTGTCTTATATCCCTAGCATCTCTACGAGGATTTTTGTCGATGCTAGCGACGCTAGTTCAGGCGCAGGGTCCGGGCAGGTAGACCATCGTGCAATTGAGGTAGACACTCAAAAGAAGGCCAATATGGCCACTGCGCGCACGATGGCCATACTGTCACAACTGGCAATTGTGATTGGCATGGTTGTGATCGGCTACCGACATTTTGACAACGTGAAGACCGGTATCGCTGCCTCGGTCGTGTATCTGTTGCTGCCATATACCGCGCTCATGAAAAGTGGCGTAACGCATGTTCTGCCTGCCGCACTGCTGGTCTGGGCCATCCTGTGTTATCGGCGTCCCACCGCGTCGGGGGTTCTGATGGGCTTGGCCATCGGTGTGAACTATTACCCAATGTTTTTGCTGCCGCTATGGATTGCGTTTTATTGGCAGCGCGGGCTGGGCCGGTTTCTTAGTGGAGTAGTAAGCATGCTGCTCGTCCTGACAGCAGTGCTCTACTTCAGTTCGCAAGGCTTGGCCGAATTCACCGCCAACTTGCGGCAAATGTATGGTTTCATGTGGCCGACAATGGAACCGGTTGGATTCTGGAAGCTGTCCTTCAACGAACCGGTGTATCGCATACCTGTTCTGGCGGCGTTTGTGGCCATGTGCGGTTCTCTGGCAATCTGGCCAGCACAGAAGAATCTCGGTACGCTGCTCAGTTGCTCCGCCGCAGTCATGCTGGGAACGCAGTTTTGGAATGCCCATGGCGGCGGCGAATACATGGCCTGGTATCTACCGCTGTTGCTGTTGACGATCTTCCGCCCGAACCTGGAAGATCGGGTGGCACTCTCTGTATTGGGTGAATGGCGTGCACGCCGCAAGATCCACCTGGCGGCGATTGACCGCGCGGCGTAGGGGTGGCGTTGTGCGGGCAACGGTTGCCGTGAGGTCGCCTCTGATCGGTTCGATACTGGCAGCGATTCTTTCGTTTTACACGCTATCTGCCTCCCGGCGGCTGTTTCACAACAGCAGGCATTATTGCCAGTTGACCGCGCCACCTACCAAGGCGGATATTATCGCTGTCGATCAAACTGCAGAAATTCCAATGTGGCTTCCCAATGAACATCCTCTCCGAACTGAAATCTCGCTTCCACGCCGCACTGGCACCGCTGACAGATAACGCTGCGGAGCTGGTCGAACTCATCCGACCGAGTCAGGATCCCAAATTCGGCGACTATCAGGCCAACTGTGCCATGCCGCTTGGCAAGTCGCTATCGCGCCCCCCGCGAGAAATTGCCGACGAAATTGTCAGCCGTCTGAAGATCGATGACATCTGCGAACCACCAGAAATCGCCGGGCCGGGCTTCATCAACCTTCGGCTCCGCACGGACTGGCTCACCGCGATACTTGATCAGGCCGCCAGTGACGAGCGACTGGGCATTGCGAAAGTCGCCAGCCCGCGGACCTATATTGTCGACTTCAGCGGCCCCAATGTGGCCAAGCCGATGCACGTCGGGCACATTCGTTCCACCGTGATTGGCGATGCACTCTATCGCACGCTGAAGTTCCTCGGTCACACCGCTATCGGCGACAATCACCTGGGGGATTGGGGAACGCAGTTCGGGATGATCCTGTATGGTTACAAGCATTTTCTGGACAAAGCAGTTTTGCAGCAGAACCCGGTGAATGAGCTAGCAAGGTTGTACCGACTTGTGCGAAAGCTGGTCGACTATCAGCAGGGAAAGAAAGAGCTGCCAACACTCGAAACGCGACTGGCCGCACAGCAGCAAGCATTGGCTGCGCATTTGGAACTGAATAGGACAGCCGATCCCAAAGAGGCCAAGAAAGCAGAAAAGGCTACCAGACAACTGGAGCGAACCGTACAGAGCGCCCGTGAAGCGATCGACGAACTGCTTGAGAAGCTGTCAGCGGTCGAGAAGGATCCGCAGTTATTTCAACTAGCGCAGCAGCACGCCGACATTGCCGCTGCAACATTGCAAGAAACCGCCAAGCTACACTCGGGCGATGCCGAGAACCTGCGGCTTTGGAAGGAGTTCTTGCCAGCATGCTCCGCTGATATCGATCGTATTTATCAACGATTGGACGTATCGTTCGACGAGACGCTGGGCGAGAGCTTCTACCACGACCGCTTGGCCCCGACGGTGCAAGATCTGGAGGCGAAAGGTCTGGCCAAAGTCAGCCAAGGGGCGACGGTGGTGTTTTTACCAGGGCAAGAGATCCCGATGCTGATCCGCAAACAGGACGGCGCATTCTTGTATGCGACGACCGATCTGGCCACGATTCAATATCGCATGCAGCACTGGAAGCCGGACGCGATTTTGTATGTCGTCGACCATCGGCAGAGCCTGCACTTTGAACAACTCTTTGCCGTGGCACGACTCTGGGGTTACAAGGATGTCGAGCTGCAACATGTTAGCTTTGGCACGGTATTGGGCGATGACGGACGACCGTTTAAGACTCGATCTGGGGACACGGTTGGCCTGTGGGGTCTGTTAGATGAGGCGGTCGAGCGTGCGTTGAAAATCGTCAGCGAGAACGACGATGGCAAACCGGGGGGCGCTGAACTGGACACCGCAGAACGCCAGCAAGTGGCCGAGGCGATCGGCATCGGAGCGATCAAATACGCCGATTTGTCACAGAATCGCTCCAGCGACTACACCTTCAGCTATGACAAGATGCTGGCGATGCAGGGAAATACCGCCGCCTACATGCAGTACGCACACGCCAGGGTCCGGAGTATTTTTGCACGCGGCGAGAAGCAGCTTGGTGAGCTGGAATCGGCTGCCAAGGGGATCTTGCTAGAAAATCCGGCGGAACGGGCGTTAGCCATCGCCGTACTGCGATTTTCAGAGGCATTGGAAACGATGATCACCGACTATCGGCCAAATCATCTCACAAATTATCTGTATGAATTGTCGAACGCCTTTTCGACGTTCTATGAAAAGTGCCCCGTGTTAAAGGCAGAGACTGCCGAGTTGCAACGTAGCCGGTTGGCGTTGTGCGACATCACGGCACGGACGCTGGCCCTCGGGCTGAATCTGCTGGGTATCAAGGTAGTGGAGCGGATGTAGTGAAAGTAATTTCACCTCTCCCTCCGGGAGAGGTCGTCGCCCCAGCGACGGGTGAGCGACTGTGTAGGTTGTCAAGTTGTTTTAATAGCAGATCAAATCTGCGGAGTTAATATTTTTATTACGTAACGAGCCATCGCTGGTTGAGTTTCGCCCTCAACAGCGTCTAACGGAATCATACGTTCTTGGTTCGGGCGACCAGGGGCCTCATTGCCGGCC
>JAWXCH010000349.1:0-10315 GCA_034440595.1 Planctomycetota bacterium
GACTATGGCCGAGTACTTCCGCGATACAACGGGTACCGACACGCTGTTGTTCGTCGATAACATTTTCCGCTTTTCGCAAGCTGGTAGCGAGGTTTCTGCACTTCTCGGTCGTATGCCGAGCGCGGTCGGTTATCAGCCGACCTTGGCCACGGAAATGGGTGCTTTGCAAGAACGCATTGCCTCGACCAGCAAGGGGGCCATCACCAGCGTGCAGGCCGTGTACGTGCCGGCAGACGATCCAACCGATCCGGCTCCGGCGACGGCGTTTGGTAACTTGGACGCGTTTTTGTACCTGGAAAGATCGATTTCGGAAAAGGGTATCTATCCGGCGGTCGATCCCCTGGCGTCTTCCAGCCGAATCTTGGATCCGCAGTACGTGGGTGAGCGGCACTATGCCATTGCCCGCCGCGTGCAACGTACGCTGCAGCGTTACCGCGAACTGCAAGACATCATTGCGATTCTCGGCGTCGACGAACTCAGCGAAGAAGACAAGTTGGTCGTCCATCGCGCTCGCCGCATGGAACGCTTCCTGTCGCAACCGTTCCTTGTGGCCGAAGTCTTTACCGGAAAGGCGGGCGAAATCACCCCGCTGTCCGAAACCATCCGCAGCTTTGAGGAAATTGCCGACGGCAAGTGGGACCACCTCCCTGAGCAGGCGTTTATGTATGTCGGCGTGATCGAACAGGCCGAAGAGCAAGCTAAGAAGATGGCCGCCAAGGTCTAAAACCAGAAAACAACGGTTAATCGAGCGGCACAATGGCAGATCAACACGTCGAAGCAGGCACCATTCACGGCACACTGACCGTCAGCGTAGTCACCCCCGAGGCGACCTTGCTGGAGGCCAATGCTACGTTTGTCGCCCTGCCACTTTTCGACGGCGAATTGGGGGTCGCCCCTGGCCACAGCCCGTTCATTGGCCGGCTGGGCTACGGTGAACTACGTGTGGTTGACGGCGGCACCACCACACGTTTTTACGTCGACGGCGGGTTCGTCCAAGTCGCCAACAATGTGGTGTCGATCCTCACCAATCAGGCCATCCCGGCCAAAGCGCTCAACGCAGACACCGCTCGGGCTGAACTGGCTGCCGCCCGTAACCGAGTGGCCAATACGACCGAACTGCTCGACATTCGCGACCGCGTCCAGCTTCAGGCCCGGGCTAAGGTTCGCGTGGCTTTGAAAAGCTCGTCGCTGTAGGCGGCCCTGGCCGATCGCCTTCTACTTTGGCCCGCCCCCAAACACGGCCCAACTCGGCTCTCAATTCTGCCGGAAAATTCTCTCGGCAGATCGCAACAAGCTTACTGCGTTGGATTGCTGCCGGAACGACCGGTCTATCCGCACAAGCCGCAATTCAGAAGCAATTCGGACGCAGAAAAAACTGCATTCCTGAATAAGAATCATCACACATCGATATGCCGTGCGCCGACACTCATCATAAGAGCGCTATGGTAGCACCAAATGGGATTTGGTCTACCCGCCGAAAACCAAAGCTGGGCGGATAGAAAGAGTGCGAATGCCGCAGACATTATCGACCGTAGTCGGCATCATTGAACTGGCGATCGAATCGGATCGCCTTTCCTGCTTTATCGATGCAGGACTGCTTTCGGATGGACCAACCAACTGGCGCAGTTGCGAAGAACGCGTGACCGGCCCGGCACACAACTTCTTGCTGCTCGAAGCCAATCTGCCGGTCCTACGGCAAGAGCTGGAGCGCGAACTGCGACAGCTACGTGACCGGTTGCGATCGGCACGACACAGTGACGATTAAACAGTGATGATTAAACGCTGTGACGTTTAACGCCTGGCAAGGCTGGGCATTCTGTACCGGATTAGGCAGTCGCGGGCCACGCAAGGAAACCGGACGCTAGCGCGTTTCGGCTGATGTCGGCTTATCAAGCGATCAGCCACAGGACGCTAGCAAGCTCATATCTGGTAGTCGTATTCCGGGTGGACGGTGTTAAAGTCCGCCTTGATATGCAACTTGGGCTTTTCCAGCACCACGGTTGTGTGCGGCTCGATACTGCGTGTCAACCAGACATTGGAGCCAATGATCGAATGCTGGCCAATGGTGGTTCGCCCCCCCAGGATCGTGGCGTTGGCGTATACGACCACATGATCTTCAATCGTCGGGTGGCGTTTTTTGCCACGGATCAGTGCTCCGTCCCCATCGGTCGGAAAGCTGAGCGCGCCCAGCGTCACACCTTGATACAGCTTGACGTGGTCCCCAATTTCGCACGTCTCACCAATCACCACACCGGTACCGTGATCGATGAAAAAGTGCCGGCCAATCGTGGCACCGGGGTGGATATCGATCCCGGTCTTGGAATGTGCCCATTCGGTCATCATGCGCGGGATGAACGGGATGTCGAGCTGATGCAGCAGGTGGGCCAGGCGGTAGATGGTAATCGCCTCTAGCCCTGGATAGCAAAAGGTGACTTCGTCGGTGTTCTTGACCGCCGGATCGCCATCAAATGCGGCCTGTACATCCATCGCCAGCGCATGGCGCAGGCCCGGCAACTGTTCGAGGAACTGAATCGCCTTGGCCTGGCCGAGGGCCTCAAAGTCCTTTTCCTCGGTGCACATGCTGGAGGCCCCGGCATCGTGACGCAACGCACGGGCGATTTGCGTGGTCAGTTTGTCGTGCAGCCCGTCGACCAGGTCGCCGACATGGTAGAGAACATTCCCCATGTGCAGCCCTTCGCGACGGCGAAAGCCGGGGTACAGAATCTCCTTCAGATCCTCGCAGGCCGAAATAATCACGTCATAATTCGGCAACGGGCAATGCCCTAGATGGTTGATCGAACCGATCGCTCGGTACGTCTCGACAATCTGTTTGGTCAGTTCCGGTAACTGTTCTTTTAAGCGGAGGTCGGAAGCCATCGGAGGATTCGCTGTTATATGGTGTTAAATGTTCGCCAGATTTTATTGGGACCGTCGGTTAGTTCAGCAGCAGGATTGCATCCTCGCTACTATTTGACTCTGCGAATCTTCCTGGCATCAGATCAGCCGGCCACAGCAAACGGTCGGCATCTTATACAGGTCAGAACAGATAACGCGAGCCAAGAGCAGTCGTCTCTCTACCAACAGAGACAACAACACGCGTTAGGTAGAAGGCCGAAACGGATTGGCATACGGCTCATAATTGAATCCCAGGGCATTTGGACTTTTGCGGACAATCCCGTGCGACGTTCGCTTCCGCCAGACCGGCCCTGTTTAAAAGGTGGTCATGGCATCCTAAGCGTCAAGCGCGGCAAAATCAACATCCCTGGTAATGTTGTCGACCACAGGTCACGGGCAGGATGAGCCAAAGGGGCAAAACGGCGATCTTCCGGAGCGAACAATTTCAACCGTTCGGTTCTGCTTCCACCGTAAACCATTGGCCGCAAATACTATGACACAAATAACTTGCGCCGGTAGGCTTGGGCCAGCAAGCCATCCCGTTTGTGGTCTTGAACAATCGAGTAGGTTTTCGCAGCGAAAAACGGTATCCTGACAAGCAATGTCCAGCAGCGAGCACGGGCCACGTCGTCAGACGGTGCCAATCCTTCTTCACGAAAGCAGGTGCTATGAACGCCGCCGTAAACGCAACTGACCAGACCCCCGTGAAATACACGACAACGCGGACCGAGAACGATGCTTTGGTCGTGACGATTGTTGTGCCGGAGTTGCGAGATCAAGAGATTGTGCATGCACTGCGGGACGAGGTGCTGAGCGAAATGGCCTCGTCCGGCACGCATCACGTCATCGTGGACCTGCGCAATGTACACTTTATGGCCAGCGTTGGCTTTCAGGCCTTCTTGTCAATCAAACGGCACCTTCACTCGGGGAGCGTTATCATCTGCGAGATGTCCGCCCCGATTCGGCGAACGTTTGAGATTTGCCGCTTGATTCCGACCGAAGGAGCTGCAACGGCTCCCTTTGCCGCGGCGGGGACGTTGGAAGAGGCGCTGGCCGGATTGAAGTAGCCACCGGTGCTTCGTAAGAACACATGTCTTTGCGTGCCACTTGGGTGTGCCAGTGGTATCTACACATCTATGGCAGGCTTATAGATTGCCGAACAGATTGTGACGCTGTCTCCGCAATTTTATCAGCTACGCCGAAGGCGTTTAACAACGCAGCCCCAGGTCGCGCAGCGCACCTGGGGTTACTGTCCCACCCAACCGATTACCACGAAGTGGTTAAACACATGGTTAGATTGCTACACCAATCTATTTCAGCACGTTGTTTAACCGCTTCGCGGTAACCGATTACTTTCTTTGCTAACCCAGGGTGCGCCGCTGCGCGTCGATCCCTGGGCTATGGTATGGAACGCCTTCGGCGTACATTGCAGTTTTTAGCATCTGGCCATACCATCGCCTTCTTAAGCCCCAATCTCCATGCGCGAATTTATCTTGCTAACATTCTTGTGTAGAGACCAATGGGCGGAGCCAGTGGCAGGCAATTCTGAGTTCTATCTGACACAGGTTCCCCCACAAAAAAGCTTCGGCGGTCGAAAGCAGTGCGCTTTCGCCGCCGAAGTAAATTCAAGCGATCCGGATTGACTTTTTGACTACTTCACGTCGATCAACTCAACGATAAAGTGCAGCGTCGCGCCAGGGCCGATGTCTGGTGGAGCTCCTCGGGCACCGTAACCAAGATTGGAAGGAATTTCCAGTTCGACCATTCCTCCCTTGCCAACAAGTTGCATCCCCTCGGTCCAACCTGCGATCACGCGATTGAGCGGAAACGAAATGGAATCTCCTCGGTCATACGAGCTGTCAAAAACTTTTCCGTCGTCCAACCAACCGTGATAATTCACTTCAACTGTGTCAGTTGCCTTAGGAGCTTTCTCGCCCCCTTTGCGCAATACGCGGTACTTCAAACCTGACTTGGTGGTGGTGAAAGTCTTGGGTGCTTCCTTGTCTACCTTGCCGGCGGTCTTTGGCATCGTCGGCAGCGGAACTTCCTTCGGTTTTTCTTCAGCGTTCAATGGAACCTCAATCAGCAAAAGTGCAAAGGCAAAACATGCGACACTGGTAAGTAGACGCAACGACATGGATAACTCCAATTAAACTGGTTTTAAAAATCCGGCGACTTGCCAAGCAGGCAATACCGTTTACATCTTCAAATTATACGACTCGCATAGGGCGTCAACAAACGCAAATCGGGTGCAAATCTCCACATCGGCGCTAGCATACACGGCACAATGCGCTCGGCGGAGGAGGCATCAGTACCGGCAAAATGCCAACGCTAATGTCCCGACGAGTGAATGTCATAATCTGTCAGCGTCGATGGTGTGAACGAGGCTCGAAGTGCATTCACCACCGCCAGCACATCAATGCATTCTTGTGCGATGGCGCCGGCCACTGGAGGAAGGTACCCGGCCGCAGCCAGCATCATGCCGATTAGGCTCAGCGCCATGCCGCCAACGGCACTTTGCAACGCAATCGTGCGCATCCGCCCGCCGATGTGGAGCAGCTCGTCGACTCGCTCGAGCGAACTATCCAAAATCACCACCCCTGCCGCTTCCGCGGTGACTTCACTCCCTTGTCCAAAGGCTATTCCAACCGTTGCCGAAGTCAACGCTGGTGCGTCGTTGATGCCGTCCCCCATGAACAGTGTGTTGGCCTTGGCGGTCTCGGCTCGCACCAGTTCCAACTTTTGCTCAGGGCTTTGGCTGGCATAGATCTCCTTGATGCCCACTTTCTCAGCCAGGTAACGCACTTCCGTTTCGCGATCACCTGAAACAAGCAGCACCCGTTCAAAGCCGTGTTGCGGTTTTAGATGCCTCACAAACGATTTGCCTTCGGCGCGCGGTTCGTCGCGAAAGCGAAATGTTGCCGCGTAGCGACCATCGATCAAGACCACACATTCCAAACCCCCGACTAGCGGAGGAAGTTGCTCGGCCGCCGCAGGATCCAAGGTGGTCAACTTCTTGCGGCTGGTGACTTGCACCGCTCGGCCTGCGATGACTCCACGTAGCCCCTCCCCTGGCCGCTCGCTCACTTCACTGGCATCGGCCAGCGCCAGTTTTTCTGCATTGGCCGCATCGACCATAGCGCTTGCCAATGGGTGGCGCGAGTAGCGCTCCAGGCTCGCTACGCTGATTAGAACTTCGTCACGGGTGAACCCGGCGGAGGGGAGGACCTCGGTCAATTTTGGTTGCCCGTAGGTGAGCGTGCCGGTCTTGTCAAAGATCGCGATCCGGCAGGTGTCGATTTTTTCCAGCACGGCCGGGTCCTTGATGATGATGCCGCGTCGCGCCGCCAGCGACACCGACCCAATAATCGCCACCGGTATGGCAATCAACAGCGGACACGGGGTAGCTACCACCAAAACCGCCAGAAAACGTACCGCGTCGCCACTGAGCACCCATGCCAGCAGCGCAATGCCAACCGCCAGCGGCGTGTAGTAGGCACCGAGCTGGTCCCCCAATCGGCGCAATTGCGGACGCCGCTGCTCGGACTCGCGCATCACTTCCATGATTTTGGCATAGCGAGAATCAACGGCGGTTCTTTCGGCGCGAATCGTCAGCGCCCCTTCCCCATTGATCGAACCAGATAGCACCGAGGCACCGATCGCTTTGGGCAATTGATACGGTTCACCGGTCAGGTAGGATTCGTTCATCGTGCTGCGCCCCTCAAGCACCACACCATCCACCGGGCAGGTCTCGTGCGGAAACACCACAATGGCATCGCCGATTTTGATATCACTTAGCGGCACTTCTTGCATTCCGTTGTCCTGCTTGCGATGTGCAACCGCCGGCAATCGGCGCGACAGTGCCTCAAGAGCAAACGACGCGCGGCGAACGGCAAACTCTTCCAATGCCTGCCCGCCGGAAAGCATCAGCACCACCAGCGTGCCGGCCAGATACTCGCCTAGAATAATCGAAGTCAGAATAGAAATACCGGCCAGCAAGTCGGCGCTGAAATCCAGCTTGGCGAGATTCTTGCCAAGCTCGAAGACCAGTGGCAGGCCGCTCAGCAGAGCGAAAAAAAGCGGAATATCTGCCGCCGGGTGCCCCCAGACGGTGCCGACCGTGGTCATGCCAAACCGTAAAACCAAATGCACCGCGATCGCGATGATCGCAATCGTTGCGATAACAACTTTTGGACTGCGTGCGGCAGCCAGGATCGCCGAAGTGTATGATCTCATGATGCTTTTTGCGGCGATCGGAAGGCGGTGCGGTATTGAAAGCTGGGAGAATGCTCGCGGTTCCTGCTGCGAATTGCACAAATTCGCCACTTCCCTGCCAAGAAAGACTCCCCAGTCCGTAAGATACACCACCCGGCACGGTATACCAAGCCGGAGGCAATCGCTGGGCCAGCAAGTTGCCGTGCATCAAACAATAGTTTTTGCACGACCAAAAGTTGCGGTGTCGAAAATTGCGTTGCCGAATAGGAAACAGGCCAGCCATTACTTAGTCGAGAAAAAGCAATGACAGCAGCAGCATCTACCAACAGTCATGTAGCAAGTTTGGAAACAAGCGCCAGCCTCTTCAGCCCCTTCCAACTGCGCGGTGTGACCTACCGCAATCGCGTGGCAATGTCGCCGATGTGTCAGTACATTGCCGTCGATGGAGTTCCCAGCGACTGGCATCTGGTTCACCTTGGCAGCCGAGCATCAGGTGGCGTCGGTCTGGTGATGGTCGAAGCAACCGCCGTGGAAGCCATTGGCCGGATTACGCTGGGTGACACCGGCATCTGGAACGACACTCAGGCCGAGGCATTTGCACGAATCGCAAAGTTCGTGAAAAGCCAGGGAGCGGTGCCAGGGATTCAGCTCGCTCATGCCGGCCGTAAAGCAAGTACGCATGTGCCGTGGGTCGGTGGGCATGCGCTGGCCGCAAATGAAGGAGCATGGGAGGTGATCGGGCCAAGCGCGGTGGCTTTTGGCGAAGGTAGCCCAACTCCCCAGGAGGCAACGCTGGCCGACATTGAGCGGATTGTTGCGGCATTTGTCGCGGCCACGCGGCGTGCTATTGCTGCCGGTTTTGAGACCATCGAGATGCACGCCGCGCATGGGTACCTGCTGCATTCGTTTCTGTCGCCGCTGAGCAATCACCGCACGGACCAGTACGGCGGCAGCTTTGAAAATCGAACACGGCTGCTGCTGCAGGTGGTGGACGCAGTCCGTGGTGCAATGCCGGCAGAGGTTCCGCTTTTCGTACGGATCTCTGCCACCGATTGGGTTGAGGGTGGCTGGGATGTCGACCAAACGGTACAGCTGGCCAAGGAGCTGAATCAACACGGCGTTGACCTGATCGATGTTTCCAGCGGAGCATTGGTACCGACTGCCCAAATCACAGTCGGACCAGGCTACCAAGTTCCCTTTGCCGAGCGCATTCGCAATGAAGCTGGAATCCCCACGGCGGCAGTCGGATTGATCGTTTCGGTAGCGCAGGCGAATTCCATTATCGCCGATCAGCAAGCGGACCTGGTGATGCTCGGTCGTGAGCTGTTGCGAGATGCCTACTGGGTGCATCATGCCAGTAATGAGCTGGAGCAGGATTCGCCGTGGCCCATTTCCTATGGATACGCCGTTCGTCGGAGACACAAGCCGAAGCCCGCGTGATAATGGGCTTTTTTACTCAGCAAACCCTTGCGGGTGACTTTCATGCCAGCGCCACGCGGTTTCGACGATCTGGCGCAGTTCTGGGTAGCGTGGTTTCCAGCCAAGTTCGCGATTTGCTTTTTCGGCACTGGCGACCAACACGGGAGGATCCCCTGGCCGGCGCGGTGATTCCTTTACCGAGATTGGTTTGCCGGTGACTTCGCGGCAGATATCGATCACTTCGCGCACGCTGTAACCGTGCCCGGTTCCCAGGTTGTAGATCAACTGTGAACCATCGGCGAGTTTGGCTGCGGCCAAGGCGTGCGCTTCGGCGAGGTCATCGACGTGGATATAGTCCCGAATGCAGGTGCCGTCTGGAGTCGGATAATCGGTGCCGTAGATCTCGATATGCGACCGCTGACCGAGGGCCACCTGTAGTACCAATGGAATCAAATGTGTCTCGGGGTGGTGATCTTCACCGATATCCCCAACTGGACTGGCACCGGCGGCATTAAAGTATCGCAGTGCGGCAAAGCCAAGCCCGTAGGCAGATGAATAATCTTTCAGCGCCCATTCGATGGCCAGCTTCGTGCGGCCGTAGGGATTTATGGGATCCTGCGGCAGTTCTTCATCAATCGGCACGCGAGCTGGAACTCCATACGTTGCGCAAGTGCTGGAGAACACAATGCGTTTCACGTCGCACGCGCGCATCGCATCGAGTAAGGTCAGCGTATTAACCAGGTTGTTCTGATAGTACTTGGCCGGATCGGTGACCGATTCGCCCACAAAGGCGAAGGCGGCAAAGTGAATGACCGCCTCAATCTTGCACTCGCGGAAAACCGTCTCCAAGAGCGCCCGATCGGACAGATCCCCTTTGATCAGAGGCAAATCACCAACCGCGTCTCGATGGCCGAAGACCATGTTATCGAGAACTATTACCTCGTGCCCGCGTTGTTTCAGGATTCGCGCAGTATGGCTGCCGATGTAACCAGCACCGCCGATGACCAGGATTCGCATATTCAGAACGGTTTTGAGAAATTCAAGGTGACGACGCTGCCGGAGAACCGTCAGAGGAAAGCTCCATAATAGTCAGCCGTAGTCTGTTTCGACAGAGACAATTGCTGCCTACCGCCGGTGATGCAAGCTGGATACAAAACAAAAAAACCCCGCTTCGGTCCTGAGACAGAAGCGGGGTTTTGGTTGTAAAAAATCCGGCGATACCTACTCTCGCACTTTGGGTACTACCATCGGCTCCGAAACCTTAACTACCGTGTTCGAAATGGGAACGGGTGTGACCTTTCGGATATGGTCGCCGGAAAGTAGTTGACGCCGCCGGTAGGCGAACGTCAACTCGATATAACAATGGTTGTGGTAATTGGTTTTTGATTCCGATCGTAATCGGTATTTCCAAAGCAACACTGGCGTGTGTGACTATCGCCAGAGCGCTTGATAAAGGTGGTCAAGTATTCGTCCGTTAGTACCGGTTAGCTAAGTACATTACTGTACGTACACATCCAGCCTATCAACCTGGTCGTCTTCCAGGGGACTTTCGAGGTTAAACCTCAACGAAACCTAATCTTGGAGCGGGCTTCACGCTTATATGCTTTCAGCGTTTATCCTTTCCGTTCATAGCTATCCAGCCGTGCCACTAGCGTGACAACTGGAACACCAGAGGAACGTCCTTCCAAATCCTCTCGTACTAAAGAAGAACCTCCTCAAGTTTCGTACGCCCACAGCAGATAGGGACCGACCTGTCTCACGACGGTCTGAACCCAGCTCACGTACC